>NZ_WHOR01000195.1:0-10976 GCF_013340925.1 Azospirillum formosense | reverse complement strand
CGACAGGGCAGCGAGCAGGCACGAACAAGGTGCCGCCGCGGCCTTTTCGATTCCGGCTTTCGCCTCACCTCATATACTCACGCCCGAACCCGCGCCGCACCGGCGGTGCGCCTATGGGCCCAAACGGAGGACAGACAGCGATGGCGGCGGAAACCCCGGTGTGCGACTTCGGCCGGAAGGCGGAGGATTTCAGCCTGAAGGGAACCGATGGCAAGACGTACAGCTTGGCCGACGTCCAGGGACCGAGCGGCACGCTGGTCATGTTCATCTGCAACCATTGCCCCTATGTGAAGGCCGTGATCGGCCGAATCGTCGAGGAGGTCGATGCGCTGAGGGCTCACGGCATCGGCGCCGTCGCCATCATGTCGAACGACACGGACGCCTATCCCGACGACGGCTTCGACAACATGAAGCGCTTCGCGGCGGAGCACGGTTTCACCTTCCCCTATCTGCTCGACGAGACGCAGGAGGTCGCGCGGGCTTACGGCGCGGTCTGCACGCCCGACTTCTTCGGCTTCAACGCCGACCTCTGTCTGCAATACCGCGGGCGCTTGGACGCCTCCAAGCGCGAGCCGATCCCCGACGCCCCGCGCGAGCTGTTTCACGCGATGGTCCGCGTCGCACAGACGGGGCAGGGGCCGACCGACCAGATCGCCAGCATGGGCTGTTCCATCAAATGGCGGAATCCCGCCTGATTCCGCCCAAAGCGCGGCCTTAATGCCCGGTTGGGCGCCGTTGCGCCTTGACCGCGTGCGGCGCCCAATGCTATCCGGCCCTTTGAACCATCAGAACCGCCCGCCGCAGCCGCGCGCGGGCGCAATCCCCGCTGTAACGGTTTTCGTGCCGTAGGATGCCGCTGTAGAGCCATGAGCGATATTTTCCGCGAAGTCGACGAGGATCTGCGCCGCGACCGCATGGAGCGCGTGTTCAAGCGCTACGGCGGCATCATGCTGGCGGCCGCGCTGGCGGTCGTCGCTGCGACGGGCGGCACGGTCGCCTGGCGCAATTGGCAGCAATCGCAAAAGGAGAGCGGGACGACGGCATTGGCCGCCGCCCTGTCCCAGGCCGCCCAGGGGCCGGACAAGGGCGTCGAGGCGCTGGCCGCCTTCGCCGCCAAGTCCGACCCCGGCATGGCCGCGTTGGCCCAGCTGAACGCCGCCGCCCTGCTGGCCCGCGAGGGCAAAACGGCGGAAGCCGTGGCCGTCTACGACACGCTGTCCAACAACGCCGGCGCCGCCGCGGTCTACCGTGAACTGGCGGCCCTGCTCTCGGTGATGCACCAGCTCGAATCCGGCGATCCGGCCCAGCTCCAGGCGCGGCTCCAGCCTCTGACGGCGGATGCCAATCCCTGGCGCTTTTCCGCCCGCGAGATGAGCGCCGTGCTCGCCGCCCGCGCCGGGGACAAGGAGCGCGCGCGCACCCTGTTCCAGCAATTGGCCGACGACTCGCAGGCTCCGGCCGGCGTCCGGTCGCGCGCCGCCGATCTCGCCACCCTCTACGGCAAGAGCTGATGACCCGCATTCCCATGGCCGCCCCGACCGCGCACCCCACCGCGAAGCGCCGCTCCCTGCGCACCGCCCTGCTCTCCGCCCCGCTGCTGGCCGTGCTGCTCAGCGGCTGCGACACCGTCAGCGGATGGTTCGGCAAGACCCCCGATCCGCCCCTGCCGGGCGAGCGGGTGTCCGTCCTGACCCGCGAGCGCAAGGTCGAGGTCGACCAGCGGCTGGTCGGCACGCCGGTCGCCCTGCCGACCGCCGTCGCCAACCCGGCCTGGGCGCAGCCCGGCGGCACGCCGGAGCACGCCGGCGGCAACCTCGCCCTGTCGGCCACGCCCGCCGAGGCGTGGCGCGGTGACGTCGGCACGGGGGCGAGCAGCTCCCGTTCGCTGCTGGCGACGCCGGTCATCGCCGATGGGCGCATCTTCGCCATGGACGCCGACTCGCATGTCGCCGCCTTGGATGAGCGCACCGGGCGCCAGCTCTGGCGTGTCGACACCAAGCCGGAGAAGGAGCGCGGCGGCGCCAGTGGCGGCGGTGTCGCCTTCGCCGACGGGCGCGTCTTCGCGGCCACCGGTTTCGGCGAGGTGGTGGCGCTCGATCCCGCCAACGGCTCGATCATCTGGCGCAAGCGCGTGCCGGGCCCGGTCCGCGGCGCGCCGACGGTCGAGGGCGGGCGCGTCCTCGTCCTGACGCTGGACAACCAGCTCACGGCCCTGTCAGCCTCCGACGGCGCCGTCCAGTGGTCGCATCAGGGCATCCTGGAGACGGCGGGCCTGCTGGGCGCCGTCAGCCCGGCGGCCTCGCCGACCCTGATCGTCGCCCCGTATTCTTCCGGCGAACTGTACGGCCTGCGCCCGGAGAACGGGCGCGTGGCGTGGCAGGAGAGCCTGGCGGCCATCCGCCGCAGCGGCGCTCTGAGCAGCCTCGCCGACATCCGCGGCCTGCCGGTCATCGACCGCGGCGTCGTCTACGCGATCGGCCATTCCGGCCGCATGATTGCCATCGACGAGCGCATCGGCATCCGGCTGTGGGAAGCCGAGATCGGCGGCACCCAGACCCCCTGGCTCGCCGGAGACCACATCTTCGTGATCACCAACGATTCGGAACTGGTCGCCCTGACCCGTCAGGCCGGCCACGCCCGCTGGGTCACGCAGCTCGCGCCGTTCACCGATCTGGAGGACAGGAAGGGGCCGATCACCTGGTCCGGTCCGGTCCTGGCCGGCGGCAAGCTCTACGTCACCGGATCGAACGGCCAGATGCTGGCCCTGTCGCCCAGCGACGGGCAGGTGCTGACCCGCTATTCGCTGCCGGCCTCCACCTATTTGCCTCCGGTCGTGGCGAACAACACCCTATATGTCCTGGGCGAGAACGGTACGCTGGTGGCGTACCGCTGATCGCCACCCTTGGTTCTTTATAAGGCCCCCGGCCCGATGTCCTTCACCGTCGCTCTCGTCGGTCGGCCGAATGTCGGCAAATCGACTCTGTTCAACCGTTTGGCCGGCAAGAAGCTGGCGCTGGTCGACGACACGCCCGGCGTGACGCGCGACTGGCGCTCGGCCCCCGCCCGTGTGGGTGGGCTGTCCTTCACCGTGGTCGACACCGCGGGCCTGGAGGACGTCACCGACGACAGCCTGGAGGCGCGGATGCGCCGCCAGACCGAACGCGCCCTGGAACGCGCCGACGTGGCGCTGTTCATCGTGGACGCCCGCACCGGCATCACGCCGCTCGACCGCCACTTCGCGGCCTTGCTGCGCAAGAGCAAGACCCCCGTCATCCTTGTCGCCAACAAGGCGGAAGGCAAGGTGGGGATGACCGGCCTCTACGAGGCCTTCGAGCTTGGCCTGGGCGACCCTCTCGCTCTGTCGGCAGAGCATGGCGAGGGCATGGCCGATCTGGTCGAAGCCCTGCTGCCCTACGCCCCGCCGGAGCCCGAAGCGGTCGAGAAGGCCGCGGCCCCCGTCAAGGGCGAGGGGGAGGAGGAGCTTCCGGTCGGTGACCAGCCGGAATCAGACGAGGAGCGCGCCCGCCCGATCCAAATCGCCATCGTCGGGCGCCCGAACGTCGGCAAGTCGACCCTGCTCAACGCCTTGATCGGCGAGGAGCGTGTGCTGACCGGCCCCGAGGCCGGCATGACGCGCGACGCCATCAGCGTCGATTGGGAGTGGCGCGGCCGCAAGTTCCGGCTGGTCGACACCGCCGGCATGCGCCGGCGCGCCCGCGTCGATGCCAAGGTGGAGAAGCTTGCCGTCGCCGACGCCCTGCGCGTCGTCCGCATGGCCCAGGTCGTCCTCCTCGTGGTGGACGCCAACCAGATCCTCGACAAGCAGGACCTGACCATCGCCCGCACGGTGGTGGAGGAAGGCCGCGCCCTGGTCATCGCGCTGAACAAGTGGGACGCCGTGGACGACCGCGCCATGGCCCTGCGCCAGGTCGAGGACAAGCTCCAGGCCGCTCTGGCCCAGATCAAGGGCGTGGAGGTGGTGACCATCTCCGCGCTGCAAGGCAAGAAGCTGGACACGCTGCTGGATTCGATCCTGTCGACCTACGGCCAGTGGAACCGCCGCATTCCGACCGCCCAGCTCAACCGCTGGATCGAGGGCGTTCTGGATCACCACCCGCCGCCCCTGGTCGAGGGCCGGCGCGTGAAGATCCGCTACGCCACGCAGGTGAAGACGCGTCCGCCGACGGTGGCGCTGTTCGTGAACAAGCCGCTCGATCTGCCGGAAAGCTACCAGCGTTATCTGATCGCGCATTTGCGAGAGACGTTCGACCTGCCGGGCGTGCCGGTGCGGCTGCTGCTGCGGAAGCAGAAGAACCCTTACGCGGATGATTGAGGCCGTCGGGCGTCGGCTCTGACTGACGCTCAACGGTATGAACCGTTGCGCTCCCCGTCCTCCTCCCTGCCGTGCGGGGCGGGGGACGGGGAGCGCCACCGGTTACGCCAGCTTCAATTCCTTGAAGAAGTCGTTGCCCTTGTCATCGACGATGATGAAGGCCGGGAAGTCCTCGACCTCGATGCGCCAGATGGCTTCCATGCCGAGTTCCGGATACTCGACGCACTCCACCTTCTTGATGCAGTCCTGAGCCAGGCGCGCCGCCGCGCCGCCGATGGAGCCCAGATAGAAGCCGCCGTGCTTCTGGCAGGCCGCCGTCACCTCCGGGCTGCGGTTGCCCTTGGCCAGCATGACCATCGAGCCGCCCGCCGCCTGGAACTGCTCGACGAAGCTGTCCATGCGCCCGGCGGTCGTCGGACCGAAGGAGCCCGAGGCATAGCCTTCCGGCGTCTTGGCCGGGCCGGCGTAATAGATGGGGTGGTTTTTGAAATAGTCGGGCAGCGGCTCGCCGGCGTCCAGCCGCGCGCGCAGCTTGGCGTGGGCGAGGTCGCGGGCGACGATCAGCGGGCCGGTCAGCGACAGGCGGGTGCGGATCGGATACCGCTTCAGCGTGGCGAGAATCTCGCTCATCGGCTGGTTGAGGTCGATCTTCACCACCTCGCCGGCCAGATCGCCGTCGGTGATTTCCGGCAGGTACTTTGCCGGATCGGTTTCCAGCTGCTCCAGGAAGATGCCTCCCTTGGTGATCTTGCCCACCGCCTGACGGTCGGCGGAACAGGACACGCCGACGCCGATCGGCATGGAGGCGCCGTGACGCGGCAGACGGATGACGCGGACGTCGTGGCAGAAATACTTGCCGCCGAACTGGGCTCCGATGCCCATGGTCTGCGTCAGCTTGTGCACCTCGGCCTCCATGGCGAGGTCGCGGAAGGCGTGCGCGTCTTCGCCGCCCTCGGTCGGCAGATTGTCGAGGTAGCGGGCCGAGGCCAGCTTCACCGTCTTCAGATTCTGCTCCGCCGACAGGCCGCCGATGACGATGGCGAGGTGGTAGGGCGGACAGGCCGAGGTGCCGAGGTAGCGGATCTTGTCCTCAAGGAACTTCAACAGCCGGTCCGGCGCCAGCACCGACGGGGTGGCCTGATGCAGGAAGGTCTTGTTGGCCGACCCGCCGCCCTTGGCCATGAACAGGAACTTGTAGGCGTCCTCGCCCTCGGCGTAGATCTCGACCTGGCCCGGCAGGTTGTTG
Source organism: Azospirillum formosense (assembly GCF_013340925.1). Lineage (GTDB taxonomy): Bacteria > Pseudomonadota > Alphaproteobacteria > Azospirillales > Azospirillaceae > Azospirillum > Azospirillum formosense. The sequence goes on along the minus strand of NZ_WHOR01000195.1, from coordinate 5,397 downwards.
CGGGTGTTCTTCTCTTCATACATGGAGATCGGGGCGAGCTGGCTGTAACGCAGGTTGCGCTTCAGGTAGGCGTCGCGGGCGCCTTCCGACAGAGCGGCCTCGTCGCCGCCCTTGGTGAAGACGCGGCGGCCCTTCTTGCCCATGATGATGGCGGTGCCGGTGTCCTGGCACATCGGCAGCGTGCCGGCGGCGGCGATGTTGGCGTTCTTCAGCAGATCCAACGCCACGAACTTGTCGTTCGGCGAGGCTTCCGGATCGTCGAGGATCGCGCGGATCTGGCTGAGATGGCCGGGACGCAGCAGATGGTTGATGTCCTTGAACGCCTCCTCCGCCAGCAGGCGCAGGCCCTCCGGCTCGACCTTCAGGATCGGCTCGCCGTCGAACTCGACGACCGAGACGTGATCCGAGGTCAGCTTGCGGTAGGTCGTGTCGTCCTTGGCCAGCGGGAACAGCGTCGCGGCGCCACGGGCGGAGCTGATGTCATCGGGCATTCGGGGGGCTTCCTTCCTGTTTTTGGGTCACAGGCCCCGATGCGGCGCGCGGCAGCGCGCAAAAGGGCCAGGGCCACGCTCGCGCACCGTTATACACCCCTGCGCCCGCCGCACAACGGGAACGGAACGCCCTGCGGCGATAAGGAAAGGGCGTTGCCCAGGCCTGAAAAGGATGCGGCCCGGACCCACCACCGAAGCGCTGGATGCCGGGCCGCAACACATTAACACCGACAAGGTCTTACGCAGCGCTCTTGAACTGAGCTGTCAACTCGGGCTGCCCCTCGACCACCGGCTCGGCCGGGGCGCCGGCCCATTCGGTGTGCGCCGGGATCTCCTCGCCCTTCATGACCAGGGTCAGCGGGCCGAGATGGGCGTAATCGCCGACGCTGGTGTCGTACAGCACCGTGGACCCGGCGCCGATGGTGACGCCGCGGCCGACCTTCACGCAGCCGACCTTCATCACGCGGTCCTCGTACAGGTGCGTCTGGAGCGCCGACAGGGCGTTCACCGCGCTGTGGTCGCCGACCGACACGCAGTCGAATTCGGTGATGTCGGTGGTGTCCATGAAGACGCCCTCGCCGAACTTGGTGCCGAACAGGCGCAGCACCCAGGGCAGCATCGGCGTGCCGCGCAGATGGTCGAGCAACACCTTGCCGGCCAGACCCCAGTAGAGCACCGCCACCGCCTCCGTCTTCATGGCCCACCAGGACCACATCGGCTTGACGGTCGGCGTGTAGCGGCCCATCAGCAACCACTTCACCAGGATGACCACCGCTACCATCGCCACCGGGATGGCGACGCTGACCCCCAGGAACTGCGCCAGGAAGGCGCCGTAGCGCTGCTCCAGGATGGCCGGGGCGAACAGCTCGACGGCCAGCGTACCGAAGGTGATGAACAGCATCGTCGGCATCGACAGGCTGAAGGCCTCGAACACCGCGCGGCCCAGGCGGCGGGCCTTGGACGGCTCATAGGTCCAGTTGGCGCCGACCCCGTCGAAGCGCTGGCGCACCGGCAGCTTGATCGGCGGGCTGCCGAACCACGTCTCCCCGGCGGACATCGCCTCGTTGGCGGGCGGCTTCGACTTGATGCCGATCAGCGAGCCGGTGGGGATGCTGGCCCCCGCCGGAACCACCGCGTCGTTGCCGACGAACACGCGCGCCTCGGTCTTCACCGGCTTCAGGAACATCCAGCCGCGGCGGATGTCCTCGTCGCCCAGAACCACCTCGTCGGCGATGAAGCACTTCTCGCCGATCTCCACGAGGTCGTAGCGCCCGGCGAGGTTGGTGGAGATTTCCGCGTCCCTGCCGATCTTGGCGCCCATCAGCCGGTACCACGCCCGCATGTAGACCGTGGCGTAGAGCGAGCTGAGCGTGTCCAGCATCACCTCGGTGGACAGCGCCACCATCCATTTGCGCAGGTAGAAGCCGCTGTGCACCGAATAGGTGCCGGCCTCGACGCGCGGGAGGACGATCCAGCGCACGGCGGCGATCATGCAGACCGTCACCGCGACAAGCGCCATGGCGGTCGGCCAGGCGATCAGCGGCAGGTAATAGAGGTAGCTGACGCCGAACACCGACCCCAGCACCCCATCCAGATTGTCGAAGAGGTAGAAGGCCGGGAAGATCGGCATCAGTGAAATCGGCGGCAGGGCCAGCAGCATCGCCGTGTAGAAGGCGGCGTTCACCCCGCGGCGCAGCCGTCCGGCGGTCGCCGGTGCGGGCAGTTCCGTCCGGTCGACGCTTCCGACGCGGCGGGCCGGCGAGCCGTCCCAGCGCTCATAGGCGCCGGTGCGGGCGCCGGCGGGCAGGGCGGTCAGGTCGGCCAGCTCCGTGCCGTGACCGACCACCGCGTCCATGCCGATGACGCAGGAGGTGCCGACATAGGCGTCCGCGCCGATGTCCACCGCGCCGATGACCAGCTCGTTGCCGATCACCTCGGCGTTCGCCAGCTTCACCTTGCCGCCGATCGAGGCGCCGGCGCCGATGGTCACGAGGTCGATGGCCCCGGACTCGAACTCGCCGATCAGCGCCTCGTCGCCCACCTTGGCTCCGAGCGCGCGCAGGAGGACCCGCATGACCGGCGAGCCCTGGAACCACTTCAGGTGGACCAGGCTGATGAAGCGCTGCGCCAGCCACCAGCGGTAATAATAGGCGCCCCACAGCGGGTACCGTCCGGGCTTCGTCCGTCCGATGACCAGCCACTTGGCAGTGACGGCGATCACCACCGTGGCGGCGTTGATCACCATGTAGACGCCGAGCAGCGTGGCGATTTCCTGGAGGAAACTGGCGTCCTCGCCGGACAGCAGCATGTAGCTGACGAACACGCCGAGCCACTGCGCCGTCATCAGCGCCAGGATGAAGGGCAGGGCCGCCGCCTGCGCGGCGCCGCAGAGGAAGCGGCGGAGCAGGGGAGGCGGCGTGAAGGAGCGGTCCTTGCGCTCCGCCCCACCGCCGTTGCCGCCGCGCGGCGCGCGGGCGTCCAGCCGCTCGGCCATGGCGCGCAGGCTACGGGCGCCATAGACGTCCTGCAGGGTGAGTCCGTCGAGATGGCGGGTCTCCCGCACCGCCGACACGAACCGCGCGGCGAGCAGCGAATGCCCGCCCAGATCCATGAAGAAGTCGGCTTCCAGCGGCACCGCCTGACCGGGGAAGACGCGCTTGGCGGCTTCCAGCAGGGCGGCCTCCGTCGGGGTCTGCGGCTCGTCCTGTTCGCCGGGGCCGGCGTCGTCGGTCAGCGGGGCGGCCTGCAGCGCCTTGCGGTCGGCCTTGCCGGAGGTCAGGCGGGGCAGGCGGTCCGTCACCTCGAAATGCGCCGGCACCATGTAGCTCGGCAGCTGGGTGCGCAACTGGTCGCGCAGCGTCGTCTTGTCCAGCGTGGCGCCGGGCTGCGGCACCAGAAAAGCGACCAGCCGGTCCAGCCCGTTGTCGTTGCGCAGCACGACGGTGGCCTGGCTCACGCCGGCCATGTCGGTCAGCTTGGCCTCGATCTCGCCCAACTCCAGCCGGAAGCCGCGGATCTTCACCTGGTCGTCGATGCGGCCGTGGAACAGCAGGTTGCCGTTCGGGTCGACGCTCACCGCGTCGCCGGAGCGGTAGAGCAGCGGGTCGTTGCCGTGGATGGCAAAGCTGTTTCGGATGAACTTCTCGGCGGTCAGCTCCGGGCGCCCCAGATAGCCCTGCGCCACCCCCGGCCCGCCGATCAGCAGCTCGCCCTGGGTGCCGGGGGCGACCAGCGCCAGCGCCTCGTCCACCACATAGCAGCTGTAGTTCGGGATCGGCCGGCCGATGGTGACCGGCTCGTCCGGGCGCACCTCGGCCACCGTGGCGACGACGGTCGCCTCGGTCGGGCCGTAGCTGTTGAAGATGGTCCGACCCGGACGGCACCAGCGCGCGGCCACCGCGGGCGGGCAGGCCTCGCCGCCCAGGATGACGACGCGCAGGCTCGGCACGTCCTTGGGCAGCATGGCGAGCAGGGTCGGCACGGTGTCCAGCACCGTGATCCCGGCGTCGTTCAGCACGTCGGCCAGCCGGTCGGCCTCGTCCAGCACCTGCCGGCTCGCCACCCAGAGCGTCGCGCCGACCAGATACGGCACGAAGATCTCTTCCAGCGACAGGTCGAAGGCCACCGACGCGCCCTGGAAGGCGACGTCGTCGCGGGTGATCCCATAGACGCTGTTGGCGGCGCGCAGATAGTGGCAGATGTTGGCGTGGCTGATGACGATGCCCTTGGGCTTGCCGGTCGAGCCCGAGGTGTAGATTGCGTAGGCCGGATGATCGCGGCCGACGCCGTCCGCGCGAAGGTCGGGCGCGCATTCATCATCGCAAGCCAGTTCCTCCAGCCGCAGCGCCGGCACCGCAAGCCCTGCTGCCTTCGACGCGGTCACGGCGTCCACCAGGATGGCCGGCGCCGAGCAGTCGGCCAGGCTGACCCCCACGCGTTCGGCCGGCGCATCGGCATCGAAGGGCAGATAGGCCGCGCCGGCCTTCAGGACGCCGAGAAGCGCCACATGCAGGTCGAGCGACCGTGTCATCCACAGGCCGACGAAGCTCCCTGGACCATAGCCGCGCGCGCGCAACGCGTTGGCGACACGGTTCGCCCGGGCTTCCAACTCGCCATAGCTGACGCGGCGCCCGTCGAACAGGATGGCGGTCTGCTCCGGCATGGTCCGCGCGGTGTGCGCGAAGATGTCGGACAGCAATTCGTCCCGAAGCAGCTCCGGCATCGCGCTGCCCCGCAGCACACCGGGAATGGGAAAAGAGGAAGGGGAAGAGGAGAGGGCATCGTTCGAAGATTCGGACGAACGATGGCCGGCGCCCGGGGCTTCGACCAAGGTCGGCGTGCGAAGCAATGTCACGCTTGTCAGCCTTTATAAAATGGTTCAGCGCAATCGCGGCGGTCGGACCTGTGTCTGGTGGTCCCGGCGGTCGGCTGGCGGCTACTTTGTGCCGTTGTGCAACCTTACCGGATTTTGGTTAACGAACCATTGATTACTGCCGCGTCCAAGCTGGAGGTCACTTCAGCTGTTGGCCCGACTATGCGGTTCCCGGTGCGGCGCAGCCAATGAAAAGGGTGTCATGTGCGTCGGGGGTAGGCGGCGGGAAAAATCGCCGTGGGTCGAAAAAAGTGCTTGCCACCCCCGGGGGACCCCGCATATAAAGCGCCTCCCGACGCGGTGGCCGCTAACGAGGCGCCGACGGGTCGGGAAAACAGAGACATTCTGGCCCTGGCGGTCCACTCCTTGAAGGGAATGGGCGCGGGGTGTTGCGGTTCTCCTGAGAGCCGCGGGATCTTGGATATTGTTGATACCGTGTTGTGAGAAGGGATGCGCAGGCGGCGGTTTTGGCCGTTGGCCGCGGACCGGTTCCGGAAGGGACTGGCATCGCGGGTCGCTTGAGCATCTCGGTCA
>NZ_WHOR01000194.1:0-10991 GCF_013340925.1 Azospirillum formosense | reverse complement strand
TCGCCGCGTGGGGCGGGCGGTCCTGCGTGCTGGCCTGCGCGGTGGCCGACCGGGACGTGGTGCGGCACGCCTACGGGCGGATCGCCATGGACCACGGACGGCTTGACGTGCTGGTCCAGAATGTCGGCCAGCGCAACCGCAAGCCGCTGACCGACTTCGCCGACGAGGAAATCAGCGACCTGCTCAACGTCGATCTGGCCGCCGGCCTGATCCTGGCGCGGGAGGCGGCGCGGCTGATGCTCCCCCAGGGCTTCGGGCGGCTGATCACGGTGACCTCCATCTCCGGGCAGATCGCCCGCGCCAACGACGCGGTCTACGCCGCCGCCAAGGCCGGTCTGGCGGGCATGGTGCGGGCGCTCGCCGCCGAGTACGGCGGGAAGGGCCTGACCAGCAACGCCATCGCGCCGGGCTTCTTCGCGACGGAGACCAACGCCGGCATCACCGGCAACCCGGCCCTGTCCGCCTATTTCGAGGGACGCACCCCGATGGGCCGCTGGGGCCGCCCGGAGGAGATCGCCGGGGCCGCGGTGTTCCTGGCCTCGCCCGCCGCGTCCTACGTCAACGGGCATGTGTTGGTGGTGGACGGCGGCGCCACCATTCTCATGTGAAGGCCGGTCTTAGAGGAAGCTCCGCCGCCATGCTGGCGATCCCCTTGTCATGCGCCGATCCGGCGGAGGCCTTCCGCGCCCTGTCCGGACAGCCCTGGTCGATGCTGCTCGACAGCGCCGCCCCGCACCCGGCCCATGGCCGCTACAGCTACATCGCGGCGGAGCCCGTCCGCACCCTGGAGTCGCTGGACGGGCGGGCCTATCTCGACGGCCGGCCGGTGGACGGCGACCCCTTCGCCGTTCTGGCCGACGAGCTGGCGCGCCACGCCCGGCCCGAAGGCCCACCGGGACCGGCGCCCTTCTGCGGCGGGGCGGTCGGCTTCATCGGCTACGAGGCCGGGCTGCGGCTGGAGCGCATCCGCTCGCGCCACGCCAACCCCGGCGGCCAGCCGGAGATGGCCTTCGGCTTCTACGACGCGGTGGCCGCCTTCGACCATGCGGAGCGCCGCGCCTGGGTGATCGCCGCCCGCCCGGAGGCCGAGGGGCGCGCCCGCGCCCTGGCGGCCCGGCTGGAGGGCGGCGGAGCGTCCCCCCTCGGCCCCGTCCCGGCCGCCCCCTGGCGGAGCGAGCTGGAGCGGGACGATTATCTGGCGCGGGTGGAGCGGGTGCTGGAGTACATCCGGGCCGGCGACATCTATCAGGCCAACTTCACGCAGCGCTTCCTGGCCGAGCGGCCCGCCGGGCTGGACCCCTACGCGCTGTACCGGCGGCTGCGCGCGATCAGCCCGGCGCCCTTCGCCGCCTATCTCGACTGCGGTCCGCGCCTGCGCATCGCCAGCGCCTCGCCGGAGCGCTTCATCCGCCTCAGCGCCGCCGGGGAGGTCGAGACGCGCCCGATCAAGGGCACCCGCCCGCGCTACGCCGACCCCACCGCGGACGCCGCCGCCGCCGCCGAACTGACGGCCAGCGTCAAGGACCGGGCGGAGAACCTGATGATCACCGACCTGCTGCGCAACGACCTCGGCCGGGTGTCGCGGGTGGGCAGCGTGCGGGTGCCGACGCTCTATGGGCTGGAGAGCTTCGCCAGCGTCCATCACCTCGTCTCGGTGGTCACGGCGCGGCTGCGGCCCGGCCTGGGGGCGGTGGACCTGCTGCGGGCGGCGCTGCCCGGCGGGTCGATCACCGGGGCGCCCAAGATCCGCGCCATGCAGATCATCGACGAGCTGGAGGTGGCGCGGCGCGGCGCCTATTGCGGCTCGGTCGCCTGGCTCGGCTTCGACGGCGCGATGGACAGCAGCATCGTCATCCGCACCCTGTCGATCACGCCGGATGCGGTGTTCGCCCAGGCCGGCGGCGGCATCGTCGCCGATTCCGACCCGGCGGACGAGCATGAGGAGATGATGGTGAAGATCCGCGCCCAGCTCCGCGCGCTGGGGGAGGCCCAGGGATGAGCCCGGCCATGAGTGTCGTCTGGCTGAACGGGCGCCTGCTGCCGGCGGCGGAGGCGCGGATCGACCCGGCGGACCGCGGCTTCACGCTGGGCGACGGGCTGTTCGAGACGCTCCGGGTGGCCGGCGGTGCCGCCCGCCATCTCGACCGGCACCTCGCCCGGCTGGCGGACGGCGCGGCGCTGCTCGGCCTGCCGTTTCCCCACGGTGCCGCGGCGCTGGCCGCCGCCGCCGAAGCGCTGATCGCGGCGCAGGGCCAAGGGGATGGCTTTGCGGACGGCGTGCTGCGGATCACGCTGACGCGGGGCACCGGCGCGCGCGGCGTGCTGCCGCCGCCGGACGCCGTGCCGACCCTGCTGATGGCGCTGGCGCCCGCTCCGCCGCCCGCCGGCCCGGTGGAGGCGGTCATCGCCCGAACCACCCGGCGCAACGAGCATTCGCCGCTGTCGCGGGTGAAATCGCTGAATTACCTGGATTCCATCCTCGCCCGCCAGGAGGCGGCGACGCGCGGCGCGGGAGAGGCGCTCCTGCTCAACAGCGCGGGCCGTCTGGCCGAGTCCAGCGTTGCGAACCTGTTCATCGTCCGGGACGGGCGTCTGCTGACCCCGCCGGTCGCCGAGGGCGCCCTGCCGGGCATCCGCCGCGCGCTGATCCTGGAGCGGGGCGACGCCGGAGAGGCGCCGCTGTCCGTCGCCGATCTGCTGGGGGCCGAGGAGGCCTTCCTGACCAACAGCCTGGGCCTGCGTCCGCTGCTGCGTGTCGACGGGCGGGCCATCGGCGCCGGGACCGTGGGAGCGGTGACCGCGGCCCTGCTGACGGACATCGAGGCGGAGTGACACGCCCACCACGTCGTGATCCTGGACACGGGGAAGCTTTCCCCGCGCTCAATGCCCGCCCCTCAATGGTGGCCCCTCAATGGCGGCCGCCGCCGAGATAGCTGCTCAGCACCTCCGGGTCGTCGGCGACCTTCGAGCCGTGGGTCTGGAAGGCGATCGCGCCGTTGGCGAGCACATAGGTGGTGCCGGCGACCGCCGCCGGGACGCCGATGTTCTGCTCGATGAGGAAGATGGTCATGCCCTCCCCGTTGAGCCGCCGGATCACCTCGATCATCTCCTGGACCAGCCGCGGTGACAGGCCGTGCGACGGCTCGTCCATCAGCAGGATTCGCGGCCGCGCCATCAGCGCCCGCCCGATCGCCACCATCTGCTGCTCGCCGCCGCTCATGGTGCCCGCCGGCACGCTCCGCCGTTCGCGCAGGCGGGGGAAGAAGTCGTAGACGCGCTCCAGGTCGGCGGCGATGCCGGCCTTGTCGTGGCGCGCCGCGGCGCCGAGGGCGAGGTTGTCGGCGACCGTCATGCTCGGCCAGACGAAGCGGCCCTGCGGCACCTGGATCACGCCCTTGGTGACGATGTCGTGCGGGTGCAGGCCGGCGATCGGCCGCTCGTCGAACTCCACCGCGCCGCCGCGCGGCTTGACCAGGCCGCTCAGCGTCTTCAGCAGCGTCGTCTTGCCGGCGCCGTTGCCGCCGAGCAGCGCGACAACCTCGCCGCGCGGGACCGAGAAGGTGACGTCGCGCAGGACCTCGCTGAGGCCGTACCAGACGCTCAGGTTACGCACGGTCAGCATCGGGGCTCTTTCCAAGATAGGCTTCCTTGACGAACGGGTCGGCGAGGATGGCATCCGGCGCGCCGTCGGCGATCTTCCGGCCCGAGTTCAGAACGGTGATGCGGTCGCACACGCCCATCACCAGGCGGATGACGTGCTCCACCATGATGATGGTGATGCCGCGCTTGTCGCGGATGCGGCGCAGCAGCTCGTCCAGCTCGGCGACGCGCGGCGGGCTGAGGCCGACCGCCGGCTCGTCCAGCAGCAGCACCTTGGGCTCGGCGACCAGCGAGCGGGCGATCTCCACCAGCCGCTGCTGGCCGAACGACAGCGACGCGCCGTCGCGTTCGGCGAAGGACAGCATGCCGACGAAGGCCAGCGCCTCGCGCGCCCGCTCGCGGGCCCGCCGCTCCTCGCGCAGCACGCCGGGCAGGCCGACGGCGGCGGCCAGAACCGAGGTGCGCAGTTCCTGGTGCATCCCCGCCATGACGTTCTCCAGCACCGTCATCCCCTTGAAGAGGAGCGAGGTCTGGAAGGTGCGCCCGACGCCGCGGGCGGCCACCTCGCTGGCCTTGAGGCGGGTGAGCGGCTGGCCGTCCAGGCGGATTTCGCCCTCGGTCGGACGCACCAGGCCGGAGATCACGTTGAGCAGGGTCGTCTTGCCGGCGCCGTTCGGGCCGATGATGCCGCGGATCTCGCCGGCCGGCACCGCGATGTCCACGTCGCTGAGCGCGGCGAGGCCGCCGAAGGACAGCGACAGGCGTTCGATGCTGAGGTCGGCCATCACTCGTCCCCCCCTCGGCTGTGCGGTTCCGTCCACCCCGGCAGCCAGCGCCGCAGCGCCTGCACGAGGCCGCCCGGCGCGAACAGCAGCATGCCCAGCAGCAGCAGGCCGAGGCCGATCTCCTGGAAGTCCTGCATGCCGCGCAGCCCCTCCTGCATGCCGATCAGCAGCACGGCGGCGATCGCCGACCCGGCGATCGATCCGAGGCCGCCGACGACGACCATGCAGAATTGCAGGACGATCTGGAACAGGTTGAAGGATTCCGGCACCACCACGTTCAGCAGGCCGGCGAACAGGCCGCCCGCCACCCCGGCGTAGACGGCGGTCAGCGTGTAGGCGACGATCTTGGTGCGGGTGATGTCCACGGCGATGGATTCCGCCGCCACCTCGCTCTCGCGCAGGGCCACCAGGGCGCGGCCGATGCGCGACCGCAGGACGCCGTACGCCCCGGCCACCAGCAGGACGGCGAGGACGAGGCTCAGATAATAGATGCCCGTGGTGGTGCGCAGGCCGAGCGCCGTGAAGTCGACCGGCGCCATGACGAACCCCGCCGTGCCGTGGGTCACCGAGTCCCAGTGCACGAAGGTCCACAGCGCGAACTGCGCGAAGGCGATGGTGGCAAGCGCCAGATAGAGCCCGCGCAGGCGCAGCGCCGGCAGCGCGACCGCCAGCCCGATGGCCACGGTGATGGCGGTGCCGGCGGGCAGGGCGAGCCAGAAGGGCAGGCCGGCGTCGAGGCGGAGCAGGCCGGTGGCGTAGGCGCCGACGCCGAACAGGGCGCCGTTGGCGAAGGAGAGCTGCCCGGCGAGGCCGAGCAGGATGTTCAGGCCGACCGCCAGGATCACGTAGATGAGCGCCAGGTTGCCGACATAGACCTGATAGGGGTTGGCCACCAGCGGCAGCACGGCGAACAGCAGGACCCCGACGGCAAGCGCCGGGCGCCGGCCGACCAGCCGGCCGAGGTTGCGGCGCCTGAGGGCGCGGGGCGCCGAGGGTTCGGCCGAAGGATCATTGGACAGGGTGACCATCGCGTTACACCTCCCGTCGGGCGCGCGCGCCCAGCAGGCCGGTCGGCCGGAACACCAGCACGGCCAGGATGATGATGAAGGCCGAGACGTCCTGGATGCTGCTGGCGATGTAGGTGCCGGCGAGCGCTTCGAGGATGCCGACCAGCAGCCCGCCGATGACCGCGCCGGTCATGCTGCCCAGCCCGCCGAGGATGGTGGCGGCGAACGCCTTCAGCAGCAGGCTGAGCCCGATGTCCGGGGTGAGCAGGGTGAGCGGCGCCACGAAGACCGCGGCCACCCCGGCGAGCGCCGCCCCGGCGCCCCAGGTCAGCATGTAGACGCGCTCGACGCGGATGCCGACGAGGTAGGCGGCGTGCGCGTTCTCGGCGGTGGCCTGCATCATCTTGCCGGCCCGCGTCCGGGTGAAGAACAGCGTCAGCAGCAGCATGCACACCGCCACGCTGGCGATGACCACGAGCTGCTGAGGGAACACGGCGACGCCGCCGATGAGGACCGGGGCCGGGCTGACCAGCGGCGGAAAGGGCACCACCTCGCCCTGGCCGCCCCAGAAATGGCGGCCGATGCCCTTCAGCACGAAGGACAGCCCGACCGTCGCCATGACCATGGCGATCGGCGGCGCCTTGATCAGCGGCTGGTAGACGACGCGGTCGGTGAACACGCCCAGCACGAACGAGCCGGCCACCGCGCCCAGCAGCGCCACGATGTAGGGCAACTCCCACATCACATGCAGGGTGAAGGCGAGGAAACCGCCGATCATGAACAGCTCGCCGTGCGAGAAGTTGATGTGTCCGGTGGTCCGGTAGCAGAGCACGAGGCCGACCGCGACGAGCGCGTAGAGCGCGCCGCTGGTGATCCCCGAGGACAAGGCGTAGGCGAGCAGCACCGCCGGGCTCCTTTCTCTGGAGGGCTGCGCCGGTCCCCTCCGGGGAGCCGGCGCAGGGGATGCGGAATCAGCGGGTCGGCTTGGTGACGCCGATGCCGGTGACGCGGCCGTCCTGGAAGGCGAAGATGCCCAGCGCCTTGTGGCACTGGTGGTCTGTGGGCTTGCACTCCAGCGGACCGGCGTAGGTGTCGGTCTTCACCGTCAGGTTCGACATGATCTGGAGGATCTTTTCCCGCGTCGGCTCCGGACCGGCCTGCTTGAGCGCCTCGACCGCGAACTGCCCGGCCGAGATGCCGTACATGTGCAGGACGTTGAAGCGGTCGCCGAACCGCTTTTCGACGATGCCCTTCCACTTCGCCACCTGCGGGTCGTCGACGCCGTAGCCGGCGGCGGTGACGGCGCGGAGATTCTTCACGGAATCGGGCGAGCCGACGCCCTTGGCCAGCACGTCGATCTCGCCGAGCGGCGAGCCGCCGACCATCAGCGGCTGGAGCCCCACCTTGTAGGCGTCGCGCAGGAACGGCACCGCCGCCTTGGGGAACAGCAGCAGCAGCACGGCGTCCGGCTTGGTGGCCTGGATCTGCAGGACGGTGGGCGTGGTGTCGGTCGGCTCGACGGCGATCTCCTGGATGGAGACCGGCTCGATGCCCTTGGCCTTGAAGGCCTGCTTCATCGGATCGAGGCGCGCCTTGCCCCAGGCGTCCGGCTGCCAGACCACGGCGATCCGCGTCTTGCCCTGGTCGAGGGCGAGCTGGAGCTGGCCGTAGACCTCCATCCAGGCGGCCGACATGGTGGTGAAGATGTACGGATTGACCGGCTCGGTCAGGGAGTCGGCGGTGGAGGCGACGATCACCCAGGGGATTTTCGCCTCGATGACCTCGGGCTTCTGCGCGATGGCGGCGTTGGAGCAGCCGCCGCCGACGATCATGAAGGGCTTCTCCTCGTGGATCAGCTTCTTGACCGCGCCGACGCCCCGGCTGGGCAGGCACTCGTCGTCCTGCTTGGCGTAGACGATCTTGCGGCCGTGGATGCCGCCGGCGGCGTTGGCCTCCTCGAACACCGCCTGCACCCCGTTGAGCTGCGGGATGATGAGCCCGGCGGAGGGGCCGGTGAGCCCGCCCATGCCGCCGATGACGATGGTGTCGGCGGTGACGCCGGTCTCGGCCAAGGCGGCCGGCGCCGCCATCAGTGCCAAGCCGGTCATCGTGGCCAAGCTGGTCATCATGAGCGTGCGCATGTGCCTTCCTCCCATATCGTTGGCCCTTTTCCGGGCGCTGCCCCTGTGTGCGGTCCTGCCGCGTCGTCGTCCGGTTCGGTTCAGGCGCTGCGGTTGCTGGCCCCTCCGTCCACCGTCACGATGGTGCCGCTGACGTAGCCGGCCCGCGGCGAGGCCAGGAAGGTCACCACGTCCGCCACCTCGCGCGGGGTGCCCATCCGTCCGAACGGCAGGCCGAGGGCGCGCTCCACCTCCGGCCAGCGCTCGGCGTCGCCGTGCCTTTGCGCGCTGAAGGTCCGCATCATCGTCACGGCGCGGTCGGTGGCGGTCATGCCGGGGTTGACGCCGACCACCCGCAACCCGGCGTCCGGCGCCCGCGCGCCGAGCGCCCGGGTGAAGGCCATCAGGCCGGCGTTGCCGGTGGTGCCGGCGATGTAGGCGGCGTTGGGCCGTTCGCCGGCGGTGCCGATGACGTTGACGATGACGCCGCGGCCGCGCTCGCTCATGGCGGCGTAGAACAGCCGGCACAGCGCGATGTAGCCGAACACCTTCAGCTCCCAGGCGCCGCGCCACACCTCGTCGGAAACCTCGCCGATCTCGCCGCCCGGAATGGCGCCGGCGTTGTTGACCAGGATGTCGGCGCCGGCCCAGTCCGTCGCCAGGGCCTGCCGGGCCCGCTCGTCGGCCATGTCCATGGGCACCGCCGCCGCCGCGACCCCGAAGCGCGCGGACAAGGACGCCGCCAGCTCCTCCAGCTCCGCGGACCCGCGGGCCACCAGAGTGAGGTCGCAGCCTTCCCCGGCGAGGGATTCGGCGACGGCGCGGCCGATGCCCTTGCTGGCCCCGGTGACCACCGCGCGCTTGCCCTTCAGGTCGAGATCCATGTCAGTCCTTCCATGTCCGTCCTTCCATGTCCGTCCTCCCCTCACGCCACCTTGTAGCCGGTCGTGCCCGTTTCCCCGTGTTCGGGCGGCCGCCACGCGGTGTCCACCTGCGGACGGCGGACATGCTCGGGACGCGCCTGCGCGAAGGCCGCGGCGGCTTCCAGCGCGCGGTCGTCGCGCAGGCGCCGGCCGACGATCTGGACGCCCACCGGCAGCCCCGCCGACGTGAAGCCGCAGGGGACCGCCACCACCGGCAGCCCGGTGACGGAGAAGGCGTAGGTGCCGAGGAACACGTCGTAGAAGCGCTCCAGCGGCCGTCCGGCGATCTCGGTCGGCAGGGGGCGGTCGAGGTCGAACGCCGCGATCCCCACCGATGGGGCGATGATGTGGTCGAAGCGTTCCAGCACCCGCCGCACCCGGTGCCAGTAGTCGCCGCGCAGCCGCTCCGCCGCGGCCACCTCGCGCACCGAGCGCCTGAGCGCGTCCTCGATCTGGTTGACCAGCGGCACCGTCATCTCTGCCCGGTGGGCGTCGAGCAGGTCCGCATAGCGCCCGACCATGCCGAACGCCCGCGTCCCCATGACGATCTCGCGCAGGCCGCTCACGTCGAAGCCGGCGGCGAGGTCGCCGCTCTCGACGACGCAGCCGAGGTCCTCGAAGGCGAGGGCGGCCGCGCGGGCCAGCCGCGCCACCTCCGGATCGGTCGGCACCAGCCCGCCGAAATCCTCGACGTAGAGGATCCGCCGGCCGCGCACGGCGTCGGTGCGCCGGGCGGCGGCGGCGAGGTCCATCCCGTCGTCGGGCAGCGAAGCGGGGTCGCGGTCGTCCGGCCCGGCCATCGCGGCGAGCATCAGCCCGGCGTCCTCGACGTTGCGGGCCAGCGGGCCCTGGACATGCTCGACCAGGGTGTCCCAGGCGAAGGCGCTGGGATAGACCGGGACGCGGCCCGGCGTCGGGCGGACGCCGACGATGCCGTTGAAGGCGGCCGGCACGCGGATCGAGCCGCCGAGGTCGGTGCCGATGCCGATCGGCGCCATGCCGGCGGCGACGGCGGCGCCCGTCCCGCCGCTCGACCCGCCGGAGGTCGCGTCGAGGCGCCAGGGGTTGCGCGTCGTGCCGAACAGCGCGTTGGTGGTGTTGACGTCGTGCGCGAACTCCGGCGCGTTGGTCTTGCCGAGCAGCACCGCGCCGGCGCGGCGCAGGCGCTCCACGGCCACCGCGTCCTCGGCGGGCACGAAGTCCCGGCGCAGCCGCGAGCCGTAGGTGGTGCGCAGGCCGGCGGTGTCGACGTTGTCCTTGACGACGAAGGGCACGCCCTCCAGCCGCCGCGGCGCGGCGCCGGAGGCCAGATGGGCGTCGCAGGCGTCGGCCTCGGCGAGCAGCGCCGGGTTGAGGGTGCACACGGCGTTGACCACGCCGTTCACCGCCTCGGTGCGGGCAAGGAAGGCCTCGGCCACGGTGCGGGCCGACAGCCGGCGGCTGCCCACCGCCCGCGCCAGCTCCGCCGCGCCCATGGTCAGGATGTCGTCCATCGCCGTCACCTCCGCGTCCAGGTGCTGGCGTCCATGGTCAGGAGGCGGCGGCGGAACCGCCAGGCGCCGCCGTCGAGCACGACGTCGTCCTCGTACACCCCGCAGTCGCCGATGGCCGGCAGTTCGCCCGCGGGGCCGTTGAAGGCCATCAGGTAGCAGCGGCCGCGCACCGAGCCGTCGTCGCGCCGTTCCAGCAGCAGGTTGCCGTTCCAGTGCCGCCGGTAGCCCTGCCGGGTGGCGAGGTCGCGGACCTTGTGCCCGTGCAGCGCGGCCCGGCCGGCGATGCGCAGCTCGTGCGGCATCAGCTCCAGCACCCCGTCCGCCGTGAAGCAGTCGGCGTAGCCGTCGGGGTCGCCGAGGTCGCTGCACAGGTTGTACCGGCTGTACAGGCTGCCGATCTCGAAAGCCTCCTGGGCCGAAAGCTCGCTCATCCGATGTCCCTCTCCCGTTGTTCGTTCAGACCCCGTGGAACCTGGGCTCCCGCTTCTCCTTGAACGCCGCCTGACCCTCGCGGTAGTCGTCGCTGCCCAGGCAGGCCCGCACCAGCGCGTCGACGGCGGCGGTGTCGCGCTCCGCCGCCGGGCGTGCCAGCTCGACCAGGGCGCGCTTGACCGCGCGCAGGGTGAGCGGGGCGTTGCCGCCGATGGCGGCCACCAGATCCTCGACCGCCGCGTCGGCCTCGGCGGCTCCGAACAGGCGCCCGACGATGCCCAGGCGGCGCGCCTCCTCCGCATCGACCGTGCGGGCGGTGAACAGCAGGTCGGCCGTCGCCGAGGCGCCGAGGCGCGCCGTCACCAGCTCGACGTTGGAGAAGGTGTAGCCCAGGCCCAGCCGCGCCGCCGGGATGCGGAAACGGGCGTCCGCGGCGGCGACGCGGAGGTCGCAGCTCAAGGCGATGCCGACGCCGCCGCCGAAGCAGGCGCCCCGGACATAGGCGACGGTCGGCTTGCCGGCGGCGAACAGCGCCGCCTGCGCCGCCTCGACCGCGGCGTCGGAGCCCCGCCCCCCGGCCTCGCGGCGGCGCGTCCCGGGGAATTGCGCGAGGTCGGCCCCGGCGCCGCAG
>NZ_WHOR01000193.1:0-11103 GCF_013340925.1 Azospirillum formosense | reverse complement strand
TCGCAGGGGAGGGTTAGGGAGGGGGCAACCGTTCGCTGATCAAACCCTCACGGCTGATACGGCGTCACCACCAGCTCGCCCGCGATGATCCTGCGCTCGGCCTCCTCGACGGCCTTTTCCATCTCCGCCGTGACGAGCTTGCGGTTGTTCTCGTCGAGCGCGTAGCCGACGCCCTCCTCCTTCAGCCCGACGACGCGGTGGCCCGCCGTCCAGCTGCCGTCCTTGGCCGACTTCATGCAGTCGTAGACGGTCACGTCCACCCGCTTGACCATCGAGGTCAGGATCTTGCCCGGATGAATCCAGTTCTGGTTGCTGTCCACCCCGACGCCCAGCTTGCCGGCGTCCGCCGCGGCCTGGAGCACGCCCAGCCCGGTCGCCCCGGCCGCCGCGAAGACCACGTCGGCGCCGCGCCCGAACTGGCTCTTGGCCAGCTCCGCCCCGCGGGTGGGGTCGTTCCAGGCGGCGGGGGTGGTGCCGGTCATGTTGGTGAAGACCTCGCCGTCCGCCTTCACATGGCGAACGCCCTGCTCGTAGCCGGTCTGGAAGTTGCGGATCAGCGGGATGTCCATGCCCCCGATGAAGCCGACCTTGCCGCTCTGCGAGGCCAGCGCCGCCAGCATGCCGACGAGGAAGGAGCCCTCATGCTCCTTGAAGGTCACCGACTGGACGTTGGGCAGGTCCAGCTTGTCGTCGATCAGGCAGAATTTCGTGTTGGGATACTCCCGCGACACCTTGTCCACGGCGGCGGACTGGGAGAAGCCGACCGCCGTGATGACGGTGGCGCCGCGCCGCGCCATGTTGCGCAGCGCCTGCTCGCGCTGGCTCTCGCTGGTGACCTCGAACTCGCGGTAGACGATCCCGGTTTCCTTCTTGAAGCGCTCCGCCCCGTTGTAGGCCGCCTCGTTGAAGGACTTGTCGAATTTGCCGCCCTGGTCGAACACCACCGCCGGCATGAACTCGTCCGCCGCCAGGGCGGGCCCCGCGGCGGGAACGGACGCCGCCGTCAGCGACAGGGCCAGGATGGTCAGAATGCGCGTCATCGTCATCGCTCCGCTTCCCCGTTCCGGTGCGCCCGCCTGCCGGGTCGTGGCTTTCAGGATATCCACTCCGCCCGCCCTGCGACAGGGGGATTGCCGCCGCAGGTCACAGGCCGGACGGGACTTCCTCCCGCGCGGCCGGTTGACGGGCCGGTTGACGGAAGGGCGGTGGCCCGCTATCACGCCCGCCATTGCCCGGAGAAGGGGCCCGGCGGAGGGAATCTCATATTGGACGAGGTGATCGGCGTGCATGGTCTGGTGGTTCTGCTGCAGGGCATCGTCCTTGGAATCGCCATCGCCGCCCCCGTCGGTCCCATCGGCCTGCTCTGCATCCGCCGCACGCTCCAGCACGGGCCGCTGATGGGCTTCTTCACCGGCTTCGGCGCGGCCGTGGCCGACACCATCTACGGCGCCATCGCCGCCTTCGGCGTTTCCGCCGCTTTGGACTTCCTGCAGGGGCACGAGATCGCCTTCCAGCTCGTCGGCGGCATCTTCCTGCTTGTCGTCGCGATACGCACCTTCCGCCAGAAGCCCGAGGACGAGGAGCGTGAGGCCGCCAGCGCGCCCGACACGCCGTCCTTTTTCGGCGGTTTCATGACCGGCCTGTCGCTGACCCTGACCAACCCGGCGACCATCATGGCCTTCATCGCCATCTTCGCCGGCTTCGGGCTGGGCGGCAATCTGGGTCGCGTGGACGCCTCCACGCTGGTGGCCGGCGTCTTCATCGGCGCGTCCCTGTGGTGGTTCACCTTGTCCATGGGCGTCGCCGCCGTGCGCCACCGCATTTCCGATCGCGGGCTGACCCGGCTGAACCATTGCACGGGGGTGGCGCTGGCGGCCTTCGGCCTCTGGGCGCTCGGCATGGCCGTCACCGGTATGGCCGGCTGGGCCATGGGCTGATGCTTACGGGCTGAACCCTTAAGGGCTGAGCGGGGCCCCCGCCACGGGAGGATCGCCGTCCGGCCCACGCGACGATTTCTGGGCGCGGCGGATGCCGTGGAAATGGCTGGCGAGCCGGTACAGGTACAGCCCGACCAGGACCACCAGCAGACCCACGGTGAAGTAGCCCACGAGGCTGTGCGCGAAGGGCCAGCGGGACAGCATGTAGCCGGTCCAGGCGAGCAGCAGAGTCCATAGGATCGAGCCGACTCCGGAATAAAGGCAGTAGAGCGGGATCGACATCCGGCAGGCCCCCGCCGGGATCGAGATCAGCGTCCGCACGCCCGGCACCGGCTGGGTCAGGAAGACGGCAATCCCGCCATGCTTTCCGAACCACTCCGTGCTTCGTCGGACCTTCCTGGGGTGAATCGTCAGCCAGTGGCCGTAGCGTTTTAAAAAGGCTTCCAGCCGGTCGCGGCCCATCAGACGGCTGGGCAGGAACCAGACCAGTTGCCCGGCCAGCGAGCCCAACCCACCGGCCAGAGCGACCCCGAGCAAATTGTACTCGCCCTGCGCCGCCGCGATGCCGGCCAATGGAATGACCGATTCCGCAGGGACCGGCGGGATGACCCGCGCCAGGACCAGCAGCAGGAAAATGCCCACGTAATTCATCGTGTGCATCACATCGACCAGCCAATTGGTCAGCCCGTCCGCCATTTCAGCCCATCCAATCTTTTGTCCCTCTGGAACAGGGTTCAGCAGCAGACGGTTCCTGGCACGCCATAGGGGCAAAAGACAGAGTTACCACTTTTTCTTTTCCTGCTTGACCGACATCAAAGCCCAGGCGCCCTGAGTTTTATAAGAATCCCTTCCATACCGGCCCCCCTTGCAGGTCCCAGCCTGTGCGGACCATCCGGGCTTTTATGGCGGAATTCCCAAATGCAGCTTGGCAATCTGAAGATTTCCACCAAGATCCTCTCCATCATCGTTTTCCTGGCCGCGATCTGTGCAGGCGTCACCGCCACGTCGATCGCCGGACTGGACGCGCTGAGCCGCGCCACTGACGAAATCCAGTTGGCCGGCGAAGAAATGAAGCTTGGCGCGCGCATCAACCGTATGGTTGTCGAACTGAATCGCGACGAGTACCGGCTGGCCGCCAATCCCGGCGATCTGGATCAGGTTCTCCCGTCCATCGGCAAGACGCGCGAGGCCGTGAGCGGGCTGCTTTCCAGGGTCAAGGGAACCAGCGATGCGGAACAGAGCCGTATGCTCTCGTCCTTCGAGAGCGCTCTGACGCTCTATTATAGGGAACTTGAGGACACGATCGCCGTTGCTCGCCGGATCAAGGGCGGCAGCGATCTGACGCAAAACCAACGCGACATTCTGGCGTCGGTGGATGCAAGCGCGACCGCCGCGCGGGCACTTCAGAATCTGACCATCGCCTACACCAGCTACACCGACGAAAAGGCGTCGCGGCTGTCGCAGGATGCGTCCGCCCTGGCGGAATCCCGGTCGGTCCAGCTCGTCACCGCCGCCGCCATCGGCATCCTGGCGGGGCTTCTGCTCGGCTGGACGGTATCCCAGTTCGGCATCGTCCGGCCTGTGCAAGCCATTGTCACCTGCCTGCGCGGGCTGGCCGACGGCAAGCTGGACACCGAGGTGTACGGCACCGACCGCAAGGACGAAGTCGGCCAGATTGCCGCCACCGCCGACGTCTTCAAGCGCAACCTGCTCCACAGCCGCGCGATGGAGCGCGAGGCCAAGGAGGCCGAAGCCCGGTCCCAGGAGGAAAAGCGGGCAGCGATGCTCGCGCTGGCCGGCCGCTTCGAGTCGCAGGTCGGCGTCATCGTGAACGACGTCGGCGGCGCCGCGGCGGAGCTTCAGGCCACGGCGGCCCAGCTCGCCTCCGCGGTCGAGGAGGTTGGCGCCCAATGCAACGCCGTGGCCGGCGCATCGGAGGAGGCCAGCGCCAACGTCCAGACCGTCGCCTCGGCGTCGGAGGAAATGTCCGCCTCCATCCACGAACTGGCGGAGCGGGTAAGCCGCGCCGCCGCCCGCTCCAAAGCCGCGGCGGAAGGGGCCAATCTGGCACAGACCCAGCTCGACTCCCTGTCCGCCGCCATCGAGCAGGTGGACCAGATCGTCGCCTCCATCAACGCCGTCGCCTCCCAGACCAACCTGCTGGCCCTGAACGCGACGATCGAGGCCGCCCGCGCCGGGGAAGCCGGCAAGGGCTTCGCCGTGGTGGCGAGCGAGGTGAAGAACCTCGCCAACCAGACCCACGCGATGACGGAGCAGATCGGCAACCAGATCGCCGCGGTGAAGAGCGCCTCCGGCCGGACGGTGGACGCGATGCGCGCCATCATCATACAGGTCGAGGACATCGACCGTTCCACCGCGGAGATGGCCGCCTCCGTGGAGCAGCAGAGCGCGGCGACCGGCGAGATCAGCCGCAACGCCCAGCAGGCCGCCAGCGGCACCGCGGAGGTGTCCGGCAACGTCGCCGGCATCCAGCAGGCGGAGTCGGAAACCAGCGCCGCCACCCACAGCGTGAAGGAGGCGGCCGACCAGCTGGCCGAGCGCGCCTCCAGCCTGAAGCGCGAGGTGGATCAGTTCCTGGCCGAAGTGCGCGCGGCTTAGTTCAGCCGGGCGCCTCCAAAGCCCCTCAGCCCCGGGTGCCGCCCGGCGGCGGGGGCGGCGGGGCGCTTTCCGCCACGGCGGCGCGGCCCGGATCGCGTTTCTGGCATTCCAGCAGGATGTCGCGCGCGATCGGCGCCGCCGCGGTGGACCCGCCGCCGCCATGCTCCACGAACACGGCGCAGGCGTAGCGCGGTGAACTGACCGGCGCGTAGGAGATGAACAGCGCGTGGTCACGCTCCCGCCAGGGCAGGTCCTCGTTCTTCTTCACGCCGGTGCTGCGCTCCGCCATGGTGATGCGGCGGACCTGGGCGGAGCCGGTCTTGCCGGCCATCTCATAGCCGGGTTCGGTGATGCGCGACTTATAGGCGGTGCCGTTCGGCGCGTTGGTCACCTCGTAGAGACCGCGTAGGACGAGGTCGAGATTCTCCTTCTTCACCCCGATCGGCGGCCAGCTCGTCTGCTCGCCCGACAACGCCTTGATCTGCTTGGTCAGGTGGGGCTTCACCGCGAAGCCGCCGTTGGCCAGCCGCGCGGTCATGGCGACGAGCTGCATCGGGGTGGACAGCACGTAGCCCTGCCCGATCGCCGCGATCAGCGTCTCGCCCTGCGCCCATGGCTTGCCCAAGGCGCCCTTCTTCCAATCGATGGAGGGGATCAGGCCCGGCCGCTCGTGCGGCAGGTCCAGCCCGGTCAGCTGCCCCATGTCGAAGCGGTTGGCCATCTCGGCGATGCGGTCGATGCCGATGCGCCGCGACACGTCGTAGAACCACACGTCGCAGGAATGGCGCAGCGCGCCGACGACGTCCACCGTGCCGTGCCCGCCTTTCTTCCAGCAATGGAAACGGTGGTCGCCGAGGTCCATGTGGCCCGGACAGAAGACCGTGTGGTTGCGGCTGATCAGGCCGGACTCCAGCGCCGCCAGGGCAACCACCGGCTTGAAGGTCGAGCCCGGCGGGTACTGACCGGCCACGGCCTTGTTGTTCAGCGGGGTCGCCTGGTTGGACAGCAGCTCCTCCCACAGCTCGGCGCTGATGCCCATGGTGAACTGGTTGGGGTCGTAGCTGGGGTGGGAGCACAGGGCGTAGATGCCGCCGGTGTGCACGTCCATCACCACGCAGGAGGCGCTGACCTCCTGCGCCAGCCGCTGCTGCACGAATTTCTGAAGGCCGATGTCGATGGTCAGCTGGACCTCGCGGCCCGGCTGCCCCTCGTCGCGCGACAGCTCGCGGATGACGCGCCCGACCGCGTTGACCTCGAGCTGGCTGGTGCCCGCCGTGCCGCGCAGCGCCTTCTCGTGATACTTCTCCATCCCCGCCTTGCCGATGCGGAAGCCGGGCAGCGACAGCACGGGGTCGCCGTTCAGCTCCGCCTCCGACACGGCGCCGACATAGCCCAGGATGTGGGCGGTCGCCTCCGCCTCCGGGTAGTGGCGGATCTCGCCGACCTCGATGGCGACGCCCGGCAGGTCGGGCGTGTTCATCTCGATGGTGGCGACCTGTTCCCAGGTCAGGTTCTCGCGCACGGTGACCGGCACGAAGCGGCGCTTGCGGTGCAGCTCGCGCATCACGCGGCGGCGGTCGCCGTCGGTCAGCGGGACGATCTTGGAGATTTTGTCGAGCGTGTCCTGGATGTTGCGCGTGCGCTCCGACACCACGACGACGCGGTAGTTCTGCTGGTTCACGGCCAGCGGCGCGCCGAACCGGTCGACGATGGTGCCGCGCGACGGGGCGACCAGCCGCAGGCTGATGCGGTTCTCCTCCGCCAGCATGGTGAAGCGCGCGGACTCCACCACCTGCAGGTAATAGAGCCGCCCGACCAGAGCAGACAGACCGGCAAGCTTCAACCCGCCCAGCACGGCGGCGCGGCGGGTCAGCAGGCGGTAGCGGTCGGTGTCGCGGTCCATCGCAGTCAAAGGCTCACATCCCCTGCCACATCATCCCTGCCCGTCATCCCTGTCCATCGTCCCTGAGGAACGCGCGATGGACGCGGATCAACGTCCAGGCGATCGCCGGGAAGAAGGCCATGGTCAGCAGCGCCTGGAACAGCGCCGGCCGGAACGGCAGCACCGTCGCCTGGAGCACCGAAAAGGCCAGCCACTGGATGCAGGCCACGCCCATCATGACCAACCCGAAGCCGAACCACATCAGGGCGAAGGTGCTCGACGCCAGCACGCGCCGCTGGCTGGACACCGCCCAATGGACCAGCACCAGCACCAGCGCGTTCACCCCCAGCGGCCCGCCGGTCAGAAGGTCCTGCAGAAGCCCGATCAGGAAGGCGGTGCCCGGCCCCATCAGATCGGGCCGGTGGATCGCCCAATAATAGACGGCGACGGCGGTCAGGAAAGGCGCCACCGACGCATATCCGGGCAGCGGAATCGGCACCATCCCGGCCAGCGCCAGCATGACCGTCACCGCGAAGGGGGCGAGATTCCGCCCCGTCTTGTCCAACCGCTGCCACAAGGTCAGCGTCATTTCGACTCGGATGACGGTTCCGCCTCGCTTCCCGGCAGGCTGAACTCGACCAGTTGCAGGTGTTCCACCCGCGACAGGTCGACGTTCGGCTGCACCCGGACGCCACGTTCACCGGCCGAGGACACCACGCCCACCGGCAGGCCCGGCGGGAACTGCCCACCGTGACCGGAGGTCACCACCCGCTCGCCCACCTGGACCGGCGCTTCCGGCGGCAGGTAGAGGAGACGGGTCTGATCGGAATTGTCGCCCGCCATCACCGCCCGCTGGCGCGAGCGCTCCAGAACCACGGGGATGCGCGTGTTGATGTCGGTCAGCAGGAGGACACGGGCCGACCACTCCCCGACCTCGATCACCCGGCCGACCAGCCCGCTGCCGGCGATGGCCGCCTGCCCCTTGCGCACCCCGTCGCGACGGCCGGCGGTGACCACCAGCGTGCGCAGGAAGGAGCTGCCCGGAGCGGCGATGACCCGCGCCGTGATGAAGGAGGAGGACGGCTCCGGCGTCGCCTTGAGAAGGGAGCGGAGGCTGATGTTCTCCGCCTCCAGCCGCAGCGCCGCCTGCTTCCACTGCAGCAGCCGCGCGTTCTCCGCCTTCAGCCGCTGGTTCTCCTCGAAGGCGTTCTGCACCTCGACCACCGACTCCACGACATGGGCGGCGGTGGCGGCCGGGCGCGAGATCGCATCGAGGATCGGGGCGAATGCGTCGGTCACGCGCGCCCGGGCGCTGTCCACCGACAGCGCGTCGATCCGGCCCACCATCATCAGCGCGATGGAGGCGAGCACCAGCAAAAGAAAGGAGAAGCGCTGGGCGAGCGCCCGCAGCGGAGCGGCAAGGCGCACGACGGAACCGGAATTGCGAGGCTTCACAGGATCATCCCGTCCAGGTACGCGATCCGCCCCCGGCTACGCCGGCGAATGGACGAACCACCGGGGGAACCCAACCGAGCAATACACCAATCAGTAGGCGCTGACCAAGACGTTTCGCAGCGTCTTCATCTCTTCCAGCGCCCGTCCGGTGCCCAGCGCGACGCAGGACAGCGGGTCGTCGGCGATCGACACCGGCAGGCCCGTGGCGTGGCGCAGGACGAAGTCCAGGTTGCCCAGCAGGGCGCCGCCGCCGGTCAGCACGATGCCCTTGTCCACGATGTCCGCGGCCAGTTCCGGCGCCGTGTGCTCCAGCGCGACCTTCACCGCCTCGACGATGGCCGACACCGGCTCCGCCAGGGATTCGGCGATCTGCCGCTCGGAGATGATGAGTTCCTTGGGCACGCCGTTCATCAGGTCGCGGCCCTTGATCTCCAGGATGCGGCCCTCGCCGTCTTCCGGCGGGCAGGCCGAACCGATTTCCTTCTTGATCCGCTCCGCCGAGCCTTCGCCGACCAGCAGGTTGTGGGTGCGGCGGATGTAGCCGATGATGGCCTCGTCCATCTTGTCGCCGCCCACCCGGACCGAGCGGGAATAGACGATGCCGCCCAGCGACAGGACGGCCACCTCGGTGGTGCCGCCGCCGATGTCCACGACCATGGAGCCGGTCGGCTCCGTCACCGGAAGCCCGGCGCCGATCGCGGCGGCCATCGGCTCCTCGATCAGGAAGACGCGGCGGGCGCCGGCGGCCTCCGCCGATTCCTGGATCGCGCGGCGCTCCACGGCGGTGGAGCCCGACGGCACGCAGATGATGACTTGCGGGCTGGCGAAGCTGCGCCGGTTGTGCACCTTGCGGATGAAGTGCTTGATCATCTCCTCGGCGACTTCGAAGTCGGCGATGACGCCGTCGCGGAGGGGGCGGATGGCTTGGATGTTGCCGGGCGTGCGGCCCAGCATCATCTTCGCCTCGTCGCCGACGGCCAGCACCTGCTTCTTGCCGCGGACGTTGGCGATGGCCACGACCGAGGGTTCGTTCAGAACGATGCCGCGGCCCTTGACATAGACCAGGGTGTTGGCCGTCCCCAAATCGATCGCCATGTCGGCGGAAAGCACGCCGAGGAGTTTGGAAAGCATGGACCCGACTAACTCTTCATTGCGGTTGAGACGGCCTTGCCGGCGATGTGCCCGCTCCGATGCGGAGGGCCACGCCCGCCAACGGTTCCATAGACGAATGCCCCTTCGCGCTCAAGCGGAGAGTGCAGCCGGCACGCCTTGCCGAGCCCTGTTGCCGGCGCCCGTGGGGCGGGCGCCGGCGCCGGTCCGGCGCTCTGGTCGATGGGAGGCGGTCCTTGAGGCAAGGCCGGTCCCGGCGGAATGTCCAGTCCCCGAGATGCTGGCGGATCGCCATCATTCGGTGCCCGCCACACTGCCGTGTCAGGGTTAATTTTCCGTCAACAGGAGGAGGAAGCCTCCGGCGTCCGGCCAAACGCCCCGCTCGCGGCGGGGGTATCCTTAGGCTGATTCCCACCCCGCCGCAACGGCTTTGTGTCGGGTTTGAAACCGCCTCGGCACGTCAGCTCCGACGACTGTCGCAGCCCCCGCGGATGCCTCAATGATGATCGGATTTCGCGACGGACGCGGCCTTCATCTTCGCGCCGTGATGGTCCCCTTCCAGGCGATCCATCAGGGCCAGCAGCACGCCCGACACCACGAAGGTCATGTGGACGATGACCATCCACATCAGGTTTTCCTTGCTGGTGTTGTCGATGTTCATGAAGCTCTTCAGCAGGTGGATGCCGGAGATCGCCACGATGGAGGCGATCAGTTTCAGCTTCAGCCCGCCGAAGTCGACCTTGCCCATCCAGTCCGGGCGGTCCTTGTGGTCGGCGACGTCGATCTTCGACACGAAGTTCTCGTATCCCGAAAAGATCACCATCAGCAGCAGATTGCCGGCCAGCGACAGGTCGATCAGGGTCAGCACCGCCAGCAGCACGTCCTTTTCCTGCATCTCCAGCACATGCGGGACGATGTGGAATATCTCCTGGGTGAATTTCACCAGCAGGAGCACCAGCGACACGACGAGCCCCAGATAGAAGGGGGCGAGCAGCCAGCGGCTGGCGAAGATGATCTGTTCGAAACGGCGTTCGATCATGACGGTCGGCGTCCGTGCTTCGTCATAAGGGGTAGGGGCGTCGAACTCTTGCCATTTCGCAGATGCGAAATCAACCGTTCCCATGCGGCGCCCGCTGCGTCGCCCCGCGGCAACGGCACTGGCCTGCCGGGCTGCGAGACTGTAAGGTTTCCGGCCGTCCGCCGCACCCGACAAGGCCAGCCCCATGAAGCACCCCGCCCCGCACATCGTCACCGCGTTCGAAGACGCCATGAAGCGGCTGAAGGCCAGCATCGTGCAGATGGCGGGCGCCGCGGAAACCCAACTGGACGGCGCGCTCGCCTGCCTGACCCAACGCAACCCGGAACAGGCCCGCGCCATCGTCGAGTCCGACGCGCGCCTCGACAGCTACGAGCACGAGATCGAGGCGAACTGCATGCGCATGCTGGTGCTGCGCCAGCCGGTGGCCGACGACCTGCGCGAGGTGATCGCCGCGCTGAAGATCGCCGGCAACCTGGAGCGGGTGGGCGACCACGCCGCCAACACCGCCCGCCGCGCCGTCGCCGTGGCGGAGTTCCCCGAATCCCCGGCGATGAGCACCCTGCCCAACCTGGGCCGTCTGGTGCGCCAGCGCCTGACCACGGCGGTGGACGCCTATGTGGACGGCGACGTCGAGCTGGCGCTGCGCGTCTGGCGCACCGACGACGAGGTGGACGCGCTCTACACCAGCCTGTGCGAGAGCATCAACCAGTCGGCGGCCCGCCTGCCGGAGATGTTCACCGCCCACATGCACCTGCTGTTCATCGCCAAGAGCCTGGAGCGCATCGGCGACCACGCCACCAACATCGCCGAGGTGGTGCATTTCGTGCACACCGGCCGGCCGCTGCTCGACGAGCGGCCGAAGGCGGACCGGTCGCGGGGGGATGTGTGAGCGTGCTGCGGCGCTTGCCCCCCCCCCCCCCCCCCCCCCCCCCGCCGGGGGGGGGGGCGGCCCCCCCCGCGCCCCCGCCCCCCCCCCCCCCCTCCTTTTCAAAACTCCCCGGCCCCCCGAACAAAGGGGACACCTCGCTCCCGCCTCTTCCTCTAAAAAAAAAAAAAAACGC
>NZ_WHOR01000192.1:0-11152 GCF_013340925.1 Azospirillum formosense | reverse complement strand
GAGATCGGGCAGAGGGCCAAGGCGGTGCTGGTCTTCAAGGACACCATGATCGCCGGGCGGGGGGCCGCCGCGCGGGAGCGGGCGGAGCAGGCCGTCCGCGCCCGCCGCGCCCGCGCCATCGAGGAGCTGACCGGACGCTTCGACCGCGAGGCGGCGGCCGTGCTCGGCTCCGTCTCGGCCGCGGCGGTGCAGATGAAGGCGACGGCCAGCCAGCTCGCTGCCACGGCGGAGCAGACCACCCGCCAGTCGGTGACCGTGGCCGGCGCGTCGGAGCAGGCCAGCGCCAACGTGCAGACCGTCGCCACCGCCACGGAGGAGCTGGCCGCCTCGGTGCAGGAGATCGGACGGCAGGTCGCCAGCAGCACCGCCATCGCCGACGAGGCCGTTCATAAGGCCGAGCGCGCCGACCAGGCGATGCGCAGCCTCGCCACCGCCTCGGCGGAGATCGTCGCGGTGATCGACCTGATCACCCAGGTGGCCTCCCAGACCCGGCTGCTGGCGCTGAACGCCACCATCGAGGCGGCGCGGGCCGGCGAAATGGGCAAGGGCTTCGCCGTCGTGGCGGCGGAGGTGAAGGCGCTGGCCGACCAGACCACCCGCGCCACCGACGAGATCGCCGCGAAGATCGTCTCCGTCCGCAGCGAAACCGAGGGGGCGGTGGCCTCCATCGGCGACGTGATGGGCACCATCGGGCGAATCAGCGAGGTCGCCTCGACCATCGCCGCGGCGGTGGAGCAGCAGCAGGCGGCGACGCGGGAGATCGCCCGCAACATCCAGCAGGCGGCGGTCGGCACGCACGATGTGACGTCCAACATCGCGGACGTGAACCGGGCGGCCAGCGAGACCGGCAGCGCCGCCCGCAACGTGCTGGAAGCCGCGGGATCGCTGTCCGATCAGGCGGACGGGCTGCGCAGCAAGGTGGAAGTGTTCCTGTCGGCGGTGCGCACGGCCTGACGCGGCGGGCAGCGGACGGGGGACGGCGCGTCGGGGAGCAAAAGTTCGATGCGCCGGGCCTGTTGCCAGATCAGCACTTGACCCGGACGCCCGAGCCCGTCAGCTTCTCGCCGGGCTTCCCCGTGACGCATGCACATGAACCGACTGCAACGCTATCTCTTCCGCAATCTCCTGATCGCCCTCCTCTATTCCACGGCCGGCCTGACCCTGACGATCTGGCTGAGCCAGTCCTTGCGGCTGATCGAGATGGTGGTGGAAGCCGGGGCGCCGATGCGGGTGTTCCTGTGGCTGCTCGTCCTGACGGTGCCGACCTTCCTCGGCATCGTGCTGCCGCTGGCGCTGGTCGGGGCGGTGCTGTTCACCTACAACCGGCTGGCGACCGACAGCGAACTGGTGGTGATGCGCGCCGCCGGCGTCGGCCCCTTCGCCCTGGCCGCGCCCGCGATGCTGCTGGCCTTCGGCGTGACGGTGGTCGTCTACGTGCTGAACCTGTGGCTGACGCCCGCCGCCCACCAGGAGCTGGTGCGCATGGAATACGCGGTGCGCAGCGACTACTCGCAGCTGTTCCTGCGCGAGGGCGTGTTCAACGAGGTGGGCGACCGCTTCAGCGTCTTCGTGCGCGAGCGCGACAGCGAGGCCAACCTGCACAACGTGATCATCCACGACGGGCGCATTCCGGAAAAGCCGGTCACCATCATCGGCGAGCGGGCCGTGATGCTGACCGGGTCGGAGGGTGCGCGCTTCGTGGTCTACAACGGCAACCGGCAGGAGCTGGACCGCAAGACCAGCCGGCTGTCCCAACTCTTCTTCGAACGCTATGCGGTGGATCTGAAGGTGCTGAGCAGCGCCAGCGGCGAACGCTATCCCGACGCCCGCGAACGCTCCACCGACGAGTTGCTGCACCCGCCGCCCCAGTTGGCGGGAGACCCGAAGATGATGCGCGACCTGCTGGCGGAGCTGCATCACCGCCTGTCCTCGCCGCTGCTGGCGCTGGCCTACACCATGGTGGCGCTGGCCTGCCTGCTGTCGGGCGAATTCAACCGGCGCGGCCAGTCGGTGCGGGTGACCACCGCGGTGCTGGTGGTGATGGCCATCCAGTCGGCCGTCCTCGGCCTGTCCAGCCTCGCCGCCAAGGTGAGCGTGCTGGTGCCGTTGATGTATGTGCTGCCGGTGGCGGCGCTGGCGCCGGCGGCTTGGATCCTGTCGCGCAACCTGCGGCGGCGCGTGCCGCCCGGTGGCGAAGCGGCGGCGGGCTGAGGAGGCGGACCGGCTCTTGCGCATCCTGTTCATCACCTCCAACCGTCTGGGGGACGCGGTCCTCTCAACCGGGCTGCTGGCCCATCTGACGGCGCTTTACCCGGACGCCGCCCTGACCGTCGCCTGCGGACCGCTGCCCGCCCCGCTGTTCCGCTCCGTGCCGGGGCTGGAGCGGTTGATTCCCATGCCGAAGCGGGCCTGGGCGCGGCATTGGTTCGACCTGTGGCGGGCCTGCGCCGGCACGCGCTGGGATCTGGTGGTGGACCTGCGCAACTCCGCGGTCGGCCGTCTCGTCCTGGCGCAGCGCCGTTTCTTCCACGCCCGTGCCCCGCATCTCCACAAGGTGGAGGAGATCGGGCGGGTGCTGGGCCTGTCCCCGCCGCCGTCCCCCCGCCTGTGGATCGACACGGCGGCCGAGGCCGAGGCCGACCGGCTGTTGCCCGGCGGCGAGGAACCGTTCCTGGCGATCGGTCCGACCGCGAACTGGACGGGCAAGGAATGGCCGGCGGACCGCTTCGCCGATCTTGCAACGCGGCTGACCGGCCCCGGCGGCCGGTTGGCCGGCCGGCGCGTCGCCGTACTCGCCGCCGGGCCGGAGCGCGAGCGCGCCCGGCCGGTTCTGGATGCGCTGGGCGGGCGGGCCATCGATCTGACCGGGCGCACCGACCCGATGGCCGCGGCGGCCTGCGTGCGCCGGGCGGCGCTCTACATCGGCAACGATTCCGGGCTGATGCACATCGCCGCCGCCGCGGGCACGCCGACCGTCGGGCTGTTCGGGCCGGGTTTTCCTGAGACCTATGGCCCCTGGGGCGTGGCGGCGCGCACCGTGATCAGCCGGGTTCCGCGGTCCGAGCTTCTGGCCCGTCAGAAGGCCGATCCGCAGGCCACCGGTCTGATGGACGGCATTTCCGTGGAAGCGGTCGAACAGGCGGCCGGTGAACTGTTTGGGCCGGCACCGACGGAACGGTGCGAAGTCGTGACAAATCCTTGCAAATCACCAGAGACAGGTCCCTAAAGTTGACAAGGATTGAAGGATCGCTGACAATCCTTTGGTCCGGACCTGATTCAGCATTGCTCTGTCCGGCGGCCTGTCCCGAGGGTTTGGAATGAAGCCGACACCGACATACGCGAACAAGCCGACTTCCGACAATCCCCGTGATGTCGAAGCCTGGGCGTTGGCGGAGGCGTCGCGGCGCCTGCTCGATGCCGGGCGCAGCCCCGTGAACGAGGAAACGCTTCGCGCCGCCCTGCAATTGAACCAGCGCCTGTGGACGATCTTCCAGGCCGCGATGACCGAGGACGATTGCGGCCATCCGCCGGAGGTGCGCACCAACATCGCCGCCCTGTCGCTGCTGGTCGACCGTGAGACGATGGCCCGCCTGATCGATCTCGACGTGTCGAAGCTGGACACCCTCATCAGCATCAACCGGTCGGTGGCCAGCGGCCTGACCGCCCGCCCCGACGCGCCCGTCCAGGTCCAGCCGGCTCCGGCTCCGCAGGCGGCGCGCCCCCCGATGGCTCCGCCGGTTTCCGCTCCGGACGGCCAGCCGCCGCGTCAGTCGCTGCGGATCTCGATCTGAGATCCACGCGCGTCGAACAAAAAGACCGGCGTCCTTCGGGGCGCCGGTCTTTTTGTTTGATGGCGGTTCCCTCCCCTCGTCGAAGGGGAGGGAGCCATCGCCGCCTTCAGGCGATGTAGTTCAGCAGCGACAGCTTCTGGCGTTGGCCGGCGACCGTGTAGGCGGCCTCCAGCGCGTTCATGGAGGTGCGCAGGCGGGCCGCCACCTCGGTCTCGTCGATGCCTTCGATGCCGGCAATGCGCTCGACCACCGTGGCCGACGCGGTGGTGTGGGCGGTCTTCTTCTCTTCCAGCGTCGCAAGGTCGGACGCCACCTTGGAATGGACCGACCGCACCTCGTCCTTGGCCTGGGCCATCAGTTCCCGCGACTTGGTGATGTACTCCTCGTACTTGCCGGGATTGGACGCGGCGACGTGGGCCATGCGGAAGGCGGCGACCAGCTTCTGGAAGGCGCGGTCGTCGCTGGTGACGCCGTAGGTCAGCGTCTGACCGTCGTCGATGGTGACCGCGGCCTTGTCCCACGCCTTGCTGTTCTTCCGGTTCGACATGTACTCCGAATCGTAGAAGGGCAGGTCCGGCGGGTCCACATAGGGCAGGTCGGTCAGGGCGTCGGCCTGCGACGGCAGGGTCGCAACCGAGATGGTGTTGTCGATCTGGCCGTTGACCGCCCGCACCGAGGTGGTGAATTGCTGCACGCGCGACGGATGGTTCGGGTCCATCGTGGTGTTGCTGGCCAACTGGATCGTCGATCCGTTGCCGGCGGCGTCGATGGTCACCGGCGGGACCGGGCTGGTCTTCGCGAACTCGGCGCGCAGCATGTCGGCCACCTTCGACACGTCGGTGACGCCGTTGTTGTAGTCTTTCTCCGTGACCGTGTAGCGGACCGTGTACTGCTGGTAGGGCGGCAGGTCCTCCGGCTCGTCCGGATGTTCCGAATAGTATTTCCGGTTGAAGGGGTCGTCCGGGTCGCCGACGGTGACGTTGATTTCGTAGGTGTCGCCGATGTCGACCCCGTCGCCGGTCAGCGCGAAGCTGTCGATCTGATTCACCCCGGTGCCGGCGGGCGCCGGCAGGGTGGCCGCCTGGATGGTCGTGGGCGCCGTCATCGAGTTGTCGATGCTCATCGAGTTCTGGACGCGGGCCTTCACGTCGAACTTCTGGCTCTGGTCCTCGCTGATCAGCGAGATGACGCCGTTGGCCGCGGAGGCGATGATCGGCAGCTTCGGGTTGGCCGACTGGATCAGGCTGTTGAGCGTGCTGGCGACGAAGGTGACGGTCTTCGGATCGCCCGGCTGGACCTGATAGCCGAAGGGCTTGCCGTCGATCGACACCTCGAAGTAGTCGTCGGTGTTGACCATCGACCCGTTCAGCGTCACGCGGGTGGATTGCGGCTGGGCCAGCAGGTCGCCCACCGGCTCCGTGCCGTAGCGCGAGCCGGCGAACAGATAGCGGTCGCCGAACTGCTCGTTCAGAAGCTGCTGGATGTCGCGCAGCGCGCCCTCGACCCGGTCGCGCATGTCGTTGGCCTGCGGCCAGCTCACGTTGAAGGTGCTGCTCGACGCCGCGGTGAGCTGGTCGAAGCTGAGGTTCAGCACCGCGCCTTCGCCGGGGCCGCCGTCGATCTTGAAGTTGTAGCCGCCGCCGTCGCTGGGGGGGACCGTTTTCAGATTGATGGTGCGGGTGGTCTTGCCGCCCAGCCCGTCGGTCACCGTCACGTCGAACGAGCCGTTCACCCCGTCCTTCGAGGGGGTGGAGGTCACGGTGTAGCGGGCGTTCTGCGTGAAGGTGGACTTGTCGCCGTTGACCGTCAGCTTCAGCGCGTCGGGGTTGCTGTTGAAGGGGGACGTAACGCTGGCCGGACCCGGCTGGAACGGCATCAGGTTGCTGCTCTGCCAGTCCGTGGCCAGCTTCTCCAGGCTGTTCAGCACCGTGTCGGTCGCCTTCACGCGCGGCGACGCGGTGTTGATGTTCTGGACATAGGACTCGCGCTGGGTCAGCTCCGCGCGCAGGGCGAGCAGCTTCTGCGTCTCGGCGCCGTAGGCGTTGAGGTCGGTGGACTTCTTGCCGGTGGTCAGCTGCTCCGAGAGCGTGTCCACCTTGTTCTGGCCGTTGGTCAGGTTGCGGACCAAGCCGAGATACTTGGCGTAGCTGCTGACTTGAGTGATGGAGCTCATCGGACGATCGCCTCCAGCGCGTCAAACATCGTGTTGGCCACTTGCATGACCCGTGCCGACGCGGCGTAGGAGGTCTGAAGCTGCTGCAGATTGGCGATTTCCTCGTCGATGTTGACGCCGGTCGTCGCGTGGTAGCGCTCCTCCAGGATCTGGCGGGAGTCCTTGTCGAGCGCGTTCTTGTCCATCGCGGTCTTGGCCGCGGACATCCAGCCGCCGGTGATGTTGCTGGAGATCGAGCTGAAGGACGCGCCCTCCAGTTTCAGCCCGTCGGCCTGGAAGCTGCGGCCCGTCGCGCTGAGCGCCGTGACCACGTCCTTGACGGCCGCGCTCTTCAGTTTCTTGGTGTTGTTCAGCAGATTCTCGTTCACGTGGATGGTGAAGCGGTCGTTGCCCATGAAGAACTGCGTGCCTTCCTCGCCCGGCACCGTCTTGGCCTGGTCGTAGGCGTCGCGGAAGCTGGTGGGCTCGCCCGGTTTGGTCGGGCTGGTGAACATCTGCGCGTAGGCGTCGAGCTGCGAGCGCAGCTTGCGGATCACCTCGGTGGTCGGATCGGCGCTGGCCGGCTGCGGCGGGTTGGAGGTCGAGCCGTCGGCGCGCAGGTTCATCAGCGCGGCAATCTTGCCCTCCTTCAGGTGCTGGTTGACGTTGGTGACTTGATTGCCCACCGTCAGGTTGATATTGCCGCCCTCGTAGGAAAGATTTGCCGCCTGGCTGTCGACCAGCGCCAGCCCTGTGGGGGTGAAGACGGCGACGCGGCCGTCCGGGCGGGCCATCGTGCGCACGCCGACATAGGTGCTCAGCTCGCGGATCAGCCCGTCGCGCTTGTCGGCCACCTCGTTGCCGGCCGAACCGTAGCCCTGCAGCGAGACGATGTTGTTGTTGATGCTCTCGATCTCCTTCAGCAGCCGGTTCACCTCGCCGACCGACTGGCCGAGGTCGCCCTGGATTTCGCGGTCCATGTCCTCCACGCCCTGGGACACGCGATTGATCTCGCGCGCGAAGGTGTCGGCGGCCTGGATGAGCTGGTACTGCGCGACCTCGCTCTCCGGAGAGGTTTCCACCGCCTTCCAGGCGGTCTGGAAGGCTTCCGCGTACTGGTTCAGCTGCGGCTTGCCGCTGGTCGTGCGCAGCAGGTCGCCCAACTGCTGCATGTAGGACGATTTGGTGGCCGAGGAGCCTTCGCGCGCGGTCAGGTCCTGCACCTGGCTGAGCAGGGCGGAATCGACCTCGCGGCGGTACTGGGAGGTGAGAACGAACCCGTTGGAATCCAGCACGTTCGACACGGTGTGCCGGGTGCGGGTGGGATCGTCGGCGCGGGCGACGTTGTCCGAGACCAGCTTCACCTGGGCCTGGACCGCACGGAGGCCGGCTGTCGCGCTGCCGAGGGCGCCGAAGAGGGACATGGCCGTTGGACCTTTCGTCTACGGGGAAAGCGGTCTGCTGTTGGCCGGGCGGGCCGCGGGTCACGCGGCCGCCCGCCGGATCGGAACCGCGCTTAGCGCTTCAGCCCGAGGACTTCCTGAAGCATCTCGTCGGAGGTCGTGACGATCTTGGTGTTGGCGGAGTAGGTGCGCTGGGTGACGATCAGCTTGGTGAACTCGTCCGCGATGTCCACGTTGGAGGACTCCACGCTGTTCGCGACCACCGCGCCGGCCCCGTTGGTGTCGGGATCGTTGAAGTTCGGCCGGCCGCCGTCGTCCGTCTCGATGTAGACGCCGCCCGCCTCGCGCTGCAGGGCGTTGGGATTGTTGAAGGTGACCACCGGGATGCGCCCGATGGTGCGGCTGCGGCCGTTGTCGTAGTTCACGATGACGTCGCCGTTGTCGCCGTAGACCACCTCCTTGTACTGGCCGCGCGAGGCGCCGTCCTGCACCAGCTCGCGCACGTTGATCTCGCTGCCGGCGAACTGGGTGACGCCGCCCGACTTGCCGATCTGGCCGAGGTTCAGCGTGATCTGCTGCGGGCCGAAGCCGTAGTCCACCGTGAAGGTCACGTTGGCGTCCGCCCCCAGCCCCTGGTTGGCCGAGGTCACCGCCGTGCCGGTGCCGACCTTCGCCGTGCTGACGCTGGTGATGGTGCCGACATTGCCGGGATCGGTGCCGAAGTTCAGCAGAACGTGCGCGGGGGTGGTGCCAGCCTGCGCGGCGGTTTCCAGCGTGAACTGGTCGGCCACGGTGCCGCTCGCCGACTTGGCGACGAGCTTCAGCACGCTGCCCTCGGCGCTGGCGGTCACCGGCAGGGAGGTGTTCTTGTTCACCAGATTGGCGAGGCTGGCCGCGATGGTCTCCATCGAGGTCTCCTCGCCCGTCGTCCGGTAGGTGATCGGCGAGCCGTTGACGATGACCGTGTACTCGGCGTCCTTGTCGCCCGGCGTGCCGGTCAGCGTCACCGATTCCGACTGCCGCACCCCCGCCACGTTGGAGGTGGTGGTGGAGGCGGTCAGCGTGCCGGAGCTGCCGGTGGCGTTCTGGATGCTGGCCTTCGCCTCGAACTTGCCGGTGGTCGAGGTGTTGTGGGTGAGGGTCAGCCGGCCGCCGGTCGAGGTGGCGACGACGTTCAGGTTGGCGGCGTTGACGCGGTTGGCCAGCTCCTGCAGGACGCCGTTGATGTCCTGGAAGTTGCCGTAGTTGGACTTGTCCACCGTCACCGAGATCGGCGTGCCGTCGATCGACACCGAATAGACGTCGCCGATGTCGATCTGCGTCTGCGGGTAGGAGAATTCCTGGCGCTGCCCGCGCGAGTCCGTCGGCGCGCTGATCGTCGGGCCGTTCACCTGATTGTTGGAGGCCGCGCCCGAGGTGTATTCCTGGTCGATCTTGAAGGGCGTGCCGGGGTTGCGGGCGGTGACCTGCAACTGCGAATTCACCACCGACGCGATGACTGGAGCCTGCGGCCGGGCGGAGTTGATCTGGGCCGCCAGCGCGTTGGCGATGCCGCCGTAGGTGCCCATGGTGAGGATGTTGTCGGCGGTCACCGACACCGCGTAGGGCACGCCGTCCACCCGCACGGTGTAGCTGTCGCCCACCCGCACGTTGTCCGTGCCGGTGATGTCCAGCTTGCTGCCGCTGACACCCAGGGCGGCGCCGGGGGTTCCCGTCAGGACCAGGGCGCCCGAGGCGGGGTTGCGCATGGCGGTCACCGCCAGCCCCTGGCTGTTGATCTGCGCCACCAGATCGTCCACCACGCCGTTCATGTCCTTCAGCGTGTTGATGTTCGAGTAGGTGACCGTGGTCTTGAACTCGACGCCGAGCACGTTGACGACATACTGGTCCGGCACCTTCAGCGCCGCCGTCGACGGGAAGGTGACATGGGTGATCTCGGGCAGGGCGGCGGTGGCGGCCTGCGTGATGGTCGGCGTCGCCATCTGATAGTCGACGGGGG
Source organism: Azospirillum formosense (assembly GCF_013340925.1). Classification (GTDB taxonomy): domain Bacteria; phylum Pseudomonadota; class Alphaproteobacteria; order Azospirillales; family Azospirillaceae; genus Azospirillum; species Azospirillum formosense. The sequence continues at coordinate 1,807 of NZ_WHOR01000192.1, read as the reverse complement.
TGGAGGCGCTGATGTTGTTGTCGCGGCTGTCGGCGTTGGTCACGCCGTAGGTGGCCGTGAAGGTCGGCGTCGCGGCGGTGCCGTCCAGCACGAGCTGGTTGGCCGTGCCCGCCGGAACCGTGGCCGTGCCGATCAGGGCGTTGACGTTCAGCGACGGCACGGCGGTGTTGATCTGGTTGGCCAGATTGGCGACCACGCCGTTGATACCACCCGCTGCCTGCAGCGCGCCGATGTTGGCCGAGGTGACGCGCGTCTTGAACTCCTTGCCCGCAACGGTGATGCGGAACTCGTCCCCCACGTCGATGGCGGCGGTGGAGAAGGTGAAGGTGCTGCGCTGGTCGCCGCTGACCGAGCCGGTCAGGTTGGTCGAGGGACCGCTGACCGTGCTGAGCTGCGGCTTGGTGTTGGAGAAGGAGCCGCTGACCTCGACCGGCGTGCCGTCCAGCTTCTTCACCAGGACCTTGCGCGGGTCGCTGCTGTCGATCTCGGCGGTGTAGGGGGCCGGCACCATCGCGTTGACCGCGCTGGCCAGCGCGTTCGCGACGTCGGTGAAATTCGAGAAGCTCGCGATGTTCGCGGCGGTCACGTTGACCGTGACGGGCGGGCTGCCATTGATGGTCAGGCTGTAGGTGTCGCCGACCCGGATGTTGTCCTGCGACGTGCCGTCCGGATAGTAGTTGGTCCGTCCGCTGATCGTGACCGACGAGGACGGGAAGGACGTCGTGCCGTTGACCAGCACTTGGCTGACCTGGGCCACTGGGGTCACGCCGGACACCTGGCTGCCCGCCGCCATGGAGGCGGCGCCACCGGTGAAGGAACCGGCGACCGGCTGCGTCGAGCTTCCCGGCGCGTCGATGCCCAGGCGCCACGCGTTGGCGGCGTCCTGGCGCCAGTTGAACTGGATGGTCCGGGCGTTGCCCTGGGTGTCGTAGACCTGGATGCTGGAGGACGGGATCGGCACGCCCGGCGTCGGGGTGGCCGGCAGGTTGGCGCCCAGCGTGATGCTGTTGGTCGACTGCGGCTTGTCGGTCAGGGTGTTGACCTGGAGCGGCTGCACCACGTCCTTCTTCAGCTGGCCGGTCACGTCGTCGACGATCCAGCCGTTCAGCGCGAAGCCGGCGCTGTTCACCAGATAGCGGTTCTTGTCCAGTTCGAAGTCGCCGACGCGGGTGTAATAGACGTTGTCGGCGTTCAGCGTGCCGGTCTGGGTCTGCACCGTCTCGCCCTGCTGGCCGGGGCCGGTCAGGCCGCGGCTGAGCTTGGACACGCTGAAGAAGCCCTGGCCCTGGATGGCGGCGTTGGTCGGGCTCTGCACCTGGGTCAGGTTGCCCTGGATGTTGTTCATGAAGACCGGCGCCGCCGTCACGCCGCCCGGAGCGTGCAACCGCTCATTGGATTGCAGCACCAGCGTCTCGAAGGCCGTGTTGACCCGTTTGTAGCCGACCGTCGAGGCGTTGGCGATGTTGTCAGAGATGTGACCGAGGGCCTTCGACTGCGCGCTCAGGCCGAGGACGGCGGTGGTCATCGAACCGAAGATGCTCATGGCCAGGGATCTCCAAACGGAAGGGCAAAAATCGTTGCCATTCGGGTAAGCAAGGACGATGCCAACTTCCTGGTCCTCTCTAACATACTGATTTTTATAAATAATTCTCGTGGGCGCCCGGGTCGGCCCCCTTTTTGCCGCGCGCTGGGAAAAATTGGCCTAGCAGCCTGTGCGGGGGAGGGAAGAAAGCTCCCGTCCGATTGGCCGGTCCAACCGATATGACCAAAAGATAGGGCGTGGCCGGTCGGGGGCTGCGGTAGAACG
>NZ_WHOR01000191.1:0-11182 GCF_013340925.1 Azospirillum formosense | reverse complement strand
TGATTTTCTATAACTTCCGTACAGACCGTGCCATCAAAATCTCGAACACTTGCACAAATGCAGATTTCAGCTCGTTTGTTTGCGTTGAACAAGCAGAGGAGGACATACGATTTGCGCCTTACTCTCGTGGGCGCGGAGATGTTGATAAGAGACAGCCCCCGCTGGTCCCGCCTGAAGCGGCAGCCCGTCGCCCCCGCCCCGGAGCCGGTGGAACCTCTGCCTGAGGAACCGCCCGCGCAACTCCCGGTGGAGGCGACGATCGAGCCGGAAGCCGCGCCTGAAGCTGACGACCCGCTGGAGGACCTCCCCCCTGTGGAGGAGCTGACGCTGGAGTCCGACTTCACCCCCTTCCTGCGGGCGGAGGTTCCGGACGACCTGCACCGGCAGGCGCTGCGCAAGCTGTGGACCTCCGACCCGGTCTTCGCCAACGACGACGGGTTGAAGGACTACGCCGACGACTACGCCAGCCTGTTCACCGGATCCTCGCCGGTGAAGACGCTCTACCGCGTCGGCAAGGGCTTCCTCGACGCCGCGGAGGAGGCGGCCGAAAAGGCGGAGCAAGGAGCCGGCGGGACGGCCGCGGACGGGGGCGTCGATGAAGACGGGAAAGAAATCGTGGCGCTTCCCGAAGGTTCGGAGCCCGAGCAGATCCCCTCTGCTTCGCCGAAACCGGGTATCGATATGATAAAAAGAGCATAGCGATAGTCCAACCCAAGTCGCGGTAAGCACACTTCTGAGTCAACCTTTGTTGACAAACACCGCGAATCTGCCCTTTAATAGCCCCATCCTGAACGTTAAGCCCCTGATATGGCGAGGCTTTTCGCAGGTGCAATATGAGGTTGTCGGTCCAGGGCGTCTCGGGCGCCGGCCCATGACGCCGTGAGCCTGCAACGGGCGAGCCAATGCGCCGCCGTTGTCGCGACGGGTGGGGCCGGGTGCCGGAGTTTTGCCGATCTGGTCCTTTCGTCGTGTCGGGAGGGATGAACGCCGTGTCCGTGACCGGTGAACATGATCCGTCGGCCTTGCCGCCGGAGGAGATGCAGCGGGCGCAGATCTACGCGCTGCTGGCGCATCTGCTTGCCCGCCCGCCCGGCGGGGAGTTCCTGGCCGCTTTGTCGACGCTGGACGGCGACCCGAGCCCGCTCGGGCAGGCGCTGCACGGTCTGGCCGAGGCCGCCCGCGGCACGGACGCCGCCGCGGTGGAGGAGGAATTCAACACCCTCTTCATCGGCGTCGGCGGCGGCATCCTGTCCCCCTACGGTTCCTACTATCTCACGGGTTTCCTTCACGAAAAGCCGCTGGCCGAGTTGCGCGGCGACATGGCGCTGCTGGGCATCGCCCGCGCCGACGAGGTGAAGGAACCCGAAGACCACATCGCCGCCCTGGCCGAGATGATGGCGGGTCTGATCACCGGCGCCTTCGACGCACCGGCCGATCTGGAGGCGCAGCGCCGCTTCTTCGACCGTCACATCGGCTCCTGGGCCGGCAGATTCTTCACCGATCTGGAAACCACGCCGTCCGCCGCCTTCTACCGCGCGGTGGGCACGCTGGGTCACCGGTATCTGGAGGTCGAGGGGAAAGCCTTCGACATGGCGGCGTGATCGGGCGGCGTGACGGGGCGGCCCGACCGCACACCGGCACCGTCGCCGTACAGACAGCAAACAACGAGACCGGTCCACGACAAGGCCGGTCCGGAAACGCTCAAAACAAGGCCCGGAAACCGGGCGGCACATCGGTCTTCAGTCTCGGGGAAGCCGCGAAGAATAGGGTGAAGCTATGACGGACAAGAAGGAAAAGACCACGCTGGCGCGGCGCGACCTGTTCCGCGCGGCTGGATTGGGCGTCGGCGCGCTGGGCGCCGCCGCCGTGGGCGCCGTGGCGGGTGCGGAGCCGGTGCAGGCCGCCGAGCCCGCCCCCGCCCAGGGCTACCGCGAGACCGACCATGTCCGGACGGTCTACGAACTGAGCCGCTTCTAAGAAGGACCGCCGCACATGCTGACAAAGAAGAAGGCGGCTGCTTCCGGCGGCCGTTCGCTCGCCACGGCCAACGGCCGTTCGCTGTCGAAGATGGTTTCCGGCCTGACCGGTAACACCGTCGACCGTCGTTCGTTCCTCCGCACCTCGGGCATCGCCGCCGGTGGCGCCGCCATCGCCGCCAGCATGCCCTTCGGCATGGTGAAGAAGGCCGAGGCGGTGACCGCCACCCCCGCCGCGGGCGCGCCGGTCAAGCTGGTCAAGAACGTCTGCACCCACTGCTCGGTCGGCTGCACGGTCACCGCCGAGGTGCAGAACGGCGTGTGGATCGGCCAGGAGCCGAGCTTCGACAGCCCGATCAACCTGGGCGCCCATTGCGCCAAGGGTGCCGCGGTGCGCGAGCACGCCCACGGCGACCGCCGCCTGCGCTACCCGATGAAGATGGTGGACGGCAAGTGGACCCGGATCTCCTGGGACCAGGCCATCCAGGAGGTCGGCGACAAGCTGCTGGCGATCCGCGAGAAGTCCGGCCCGGATTCGGTCTTCTGGCTCGGCTCGGCCAAGCACAGCAACGAGCAGGCCTACCTGATCCGCAAGTTCGCCGCCTTCTGGGGCACGAACAACGTCGACCATCAGGCCCGCATCTGCCATTCCACCACCGTCGCCGGCGTGGCGAACGTGTGGGGCTATGGCGCCATGACGAACTCGTACAACGACATCCAGAAGTCGCGCGCGATGTTCTTCATCGGCTCCAACGCCGCGGAGGCGCACCCGGTCTCCATGCTCCACATCCTGAAGGGCAAGGAGCAGAACAACGCCCCGCTGATCGTCGCCGATCCGCGCTTCACCCGCACCGCGGCCAAGGCCGACGAGTACATCCGCTTCCGCCCCGGCACCGACGTCGGCCTGATCTGGGGCATCCTCTGGCACATCTTCGAGAATGGCTGGGAGGACAAGGAGTACATCGCCAAGCGCGTCTACGGCATGGACGAGATCCGCGCCGAGGTCGCCAAGTGGACTCCCGAAGAGGTTGAGAAGGTCACCGGCGTTCCGGGCTCGCAGCTGAAGCGCGTCGCCCGCACGCTGGCCTCCAACCGTCCGGGCACGCTCGTCTGGTGCATGGGCGGCACGCAGCACCACATCGGCAACAACAACACCCGCGCCTACTGCGTGCTGCAGCTGGCGCTGGGCAACGTCGGCGTGACGGGCGGCGGCACCAACATCTTCCGCGGCCACGACAACGTGCAGGGCGCCACCGACTTCGGCGTCACCTCGGACTCGCTGCCCGGCTACTACGGCCTGGCGGAAGGCGCGTGGCGCCACTGGGCGCGCGTCTGGGACGTCCCGTACGAGGAGGTCCTGGCCCGCTTCAAGGACAAGAAGCTGATGGAGGCCACCGGCATCCCGGTGTCCCGCTGGTTCGACGGCGTCCTGGAAGCCAAGGAGAACATGGACCAGCCCGAGAGCATCAAGGGCATGGTCTTCTGGGGCCACGCGCCGAACAGCCAGGTCCGCCTTCCGGACATGAAGAAGGCGATGGAGAAGCTGGAGCTGCTCGTCGTCGTCGATCCGTTCCCGACGATGACCGCCGTCCTGTCCGACCGCAAGGACAACTTCTACCTGCTGCCCGCCGCCACCCAGTTCGAGACCGTCGGGTCGCGCACCGCGTCCAACCGCTCGGTCCAGTGGTGCGACAAGATCATGGAGCCGCTCTTCGAGGCGAAGACGGACCATGAGATCATGTACCTGTTCGCCAAGAAGTTCGGCTTCGCCGAGCCGATGTTCAAGAACATCAAGCTCCACGGCACCGAGCCGGACATCGAGGACACGACGCGGGAGTGGAACCGCGGCATGTGGTCGGTCGGCTACACCGGCCAGTCGCCGGAGCGGCTGAAGCTGCACATGCAGCATCAGGCGACCTTCGACAAGACCACGCTGCGCGCCAACGGTGGCCCGTGCGACGGCGATTATTACGGCCTGCCGTGGCCCTGCTGGGGCACGCCGGAGATGAAGCATCCGGGCACGGCCAACCTCTACGACACCTCCCTGCCGGTCGCCGAGGGCGGCGGCGCCTTCCGCGCGCGCTTCGGCGTGGAGCGCAACGGCGTGACGCTGCTCGCCGAGGGCTCCTACCCGGTCGGGTCGGAGATCAAGGACGGCTACCCGGAAGTCACCTACGCCATGCTCGACAAGCTGGGCTGGACCGGGGAGCTGACCGAGGCCGAGATGGCCGTCATCAAGAAGATCGGCGGCGAGAAGATCGGCGCGGTGTCCTGGACCACCGACCTGTCGGGCGGCATCCAGCGCGTGGCGATCAAGCACGGCCTGAACCCGCCGGGCAACGCCAAGGCCCGCTGCGTCGCCTGGAACTTCCCGGACCCGGTGCCGGTGCACCGCGAGCCGCTCTACACGCCGCGCCGCGATCTGGTGGCCAGCTACCCGACCTACAAGGACACCAAGTCCTGGCGCCTGCCGACGCTCTACAAGTCGATCCAGGACCGCGACGTGTCGAAGGAGTACCCGATCATCCTCACCTCCGGCCGTCTGGTCGAGTATGAGGGCGGCGGCGACGAGACCCGGTCGAACCCCTGGCTGGCCGAGCTGCAGCAGGACATGTTCGTCGAGATCAACCCGTTCGATGCCAACAACGCCGGCATCAAGGACGGCCAGATGGTCTGGGTCGAGGGTGCGGAGCAGGGCAAGGTGAAGGTCAAGGCCATGCTGACCGAGCGTGTCGGCCGCGGCGTCGCCTTCATGCCCTTCCACTTCGGCGGCCATTACCAGGGCCAGGATCTGCGCGCCAAGTACCCGCAGGGCGCCGACCCGATCGTGCTGGGCGAGGCGGCGAACACCGCCACGACCTACGGCTACGACTCGGTCACGCAGATGCAGGAAACCAAGACCACCCTCTGCCGGATCTCGGCGGCCTGAGACGCTAGGAGTTCATCACCATGGCCCGCATGAAATTCCTCTGCGACGCGGACCGCTGCATCGAATGCAACGCCTGCGTCACCGCCTGCAAGAACGAGCACGAGGTGCCCTGGGGCATCAACCGCCGCCGCGTCGTCACCATCAACGACGGCAAGCCCGGTGAGCGGTCGATCTCGGTCGCCTGCATGCATTGCTCCGACGCGCCCTGCAAGGCCGTCTGCCCGGTCGATTGCTTCTACCAGACCGAGCAGGGCGTGGTCCTGCACAACAAGGACCTGTGCATCGGCTGCGGCTACTGCTTCTACGCCTGCCCGTTCGGCGCCCCGCAGTACCCGCAGGCCGGGAACTTCGGCACCCGCGGCAAGATGGACAAGTGCACCTTCTGCGCCGGCGGCCCGGAGGCCGACAACACGGACGCGGAGTACAGGAAGTACGGCCGCAACCGTCTGGCCGAAGGCAAGCTGCCGCTCTGTGCCGAGATGTGCTCGACCAAGGCCCTGCTGGCCGGCGACGGCGACAAGGTGTCGGACATCTACCGCGAGCGCGTGGTCGCCCGCGGCTTCGGGTCCGGCGCCTGGGGCTGGGGCACCGCCTATCAGATGAAGGCGGGGTCTTGACCGTGATCCGCCGCACCGTCTGTGCGATGGCGCTTCTCCTCGTCACCCCGCTTCTGGCGGGGTGCAACGAGGAGGAGCAGGCGCGCCCGATCCATACGGAGAAGGGCGTCTACCGCGGCGCCGCGGACAGTCCTCTGTCCGCGGATCAGGTCCAGGCGCTCCAGCAGCGCTCGGCCGGCCAGCGCTTCTGATTGGCGCGGTTCTCAAGGGAAGGGCTGACGCAATGACGTCGAATCATTCCAAGGGCGGAGTCGGCAGGACGCTGCACATCGTCCTGCTGGGCGTCGCCATGCTGGCGCTGACCCTGGTCATGGCCAACGTCTCCTCCGCTTCGGCGGCGGAGGCGTTCCCGCCGGTCGCCAGCCAGCCGGCCGACGGCACCTCCAAGACCGACATGTGGCGCGGCATCCGCTCCGGCGAGCAGGGCACCGTCTCCATCCCCAACAAGAGCGCCGGCGTGCTGGTGCAGTCGGAAGGGGAGCTGTGGCGCTCGGTCCGCAACGGCCCGCTGTCCACCTACGGCGGCTGGGTGCTGGGCGGCATGCTCGGTCTGCTGGTCCTGTTCTTCCTAGTGCGCGGGCGCATCCGGATCGACGGCCAGAAGACCGGCCGGACCATCCAGCGCTTCAACGCCTTCGAGCGGGGCGTGCACTGGCTGACCGCCGGCAGCTTCGTCATCCTGGCCTTCACCGGGCTGAACGTGCTGTACGGGCGCTACACCGTCCTGCCGCTGCTGGGGCCGGAGGCGTTCGCCACGATGACCCAGTACGGCAAGTTCGCCCACAACTACCTGGGCTTCGCCTTCATGCTGGGCACCCTCCTCATCTTCGTGATGTGGGTGAAGCACAACATCCCGGAGCGCAACGACATCACCTGGGCGCTGAAGGCCGGCGGCCTGTTCAGCAAGGGCGTGCATCCGGCGGCGAAGAAGTTCAACGCCGGCCAGAAGGTGATCTTCTGGGCGACGGTGCTGGGCGGCGCGGCGCTGGGCTTCACGGGCGTGCAACTCCTGTGGCCCTTTTCCTTCGCCTCGATGGCCGACATGCAGCTCTACCAGCTGATCCACGCCGCGGTGGCGGTGGTGCTGACCGCGGTCATCATCGCGCACATCTACATCGGCTCGGTCGGCATGGAAGGCGCCTTCGACGCCATGGGCACGGGCGACGTCGAACTCCAGTGGGCGCGCGAGCACCACTCGCTGTGGGTTCAGGAGGTGACGGGCGAGACTCCGCGTTCGCACCACGGCCGCCACCGCGCGCCCGCCGAGTGAGGACACCCGTCATGCGTTCTTTCCTGATCGGCCTGCTCCTGGCCGGGGCGGTCGCCGCTCCGGCCGCCGCCCAGACCTCCGCCCAGACCTCTCCGGCGGCCAAGCCGGCGGACGAGGTGAAGCGGATCGTCGAGCAGACCTACAACGTGCAGGTCCTGCGCGTGACCGAGGCGGCGCTGGAGGACGGCACCGCCGTCTACAAGGTCGCCGCCATGATGCCGGGGACCGCCGGCAACGCCGCCTTCATGGTCAACACCCTGACCGTCGATGCGGCGACCGGCCTCGCTCTGCCGCCCTTCCGCCACCACGCGGCGGGCTACAGCCTGCCCCAGGGCGGCACCTACGAGCCGAACCGGACCTCCAACAACCCCGCGGTCGCCCGCGGACACACTTGGCGCTGAGAACGTCCAGCGCCGATACCTGTTACCCCCTGACCGGCGGCTGAGAGGCTGCCGGTCTTTTCCTTTCCGGGAGGCGGTTCGGGCATGGGGAGAAGGCGTCATCCGGGGAACCCGCCGTGCCTCACCCGCCGCCGGCTGCTCGCGCTGGCCGCGGCTTCGCCTGCCCTCACCACCCCGCTGCTGTCCCGTGCCGCCGACCTGATCGGCCATGGCGCCATGGTCAACGCCGTCGCCGTGTCGCCCGACGGCACCCGCGTCCTGACGGGAAGCTGGGACTATTCGGCCATCCTGTGGGACCTCGCGTCCGGTTCCCAAATCGCCTCCTTTCACGAGCACGCCGCCGGGGTGACCTCTGTGGCCTTCCTGCCGGACGGCACGCGCGCCCTGACCGGCAGCCGGGACGCCGCCATCATCCTTTGGGACCTGGAGAGCGGACGCTCGCTGCGCCGTTTCGAAGGCCACACCGGCACCGTCGCCGGTCTGGCGGTGGCCCCGGACGGCCGGAGCTTCGCCTCCGCGGGCTGGGACTTCGCCATCCGCGTCTGGGACCCGGAAAGCGGCGTATCGCTGCGGGTGCTGGAGGGGCATGGCGCCAACGTGAACGCCGTCGCTTACACCCCGGACGGCGGGCGGCTGGTGTCCGCCGGCTACGACTTCCAGATCCGCGTCTGGGACGCCGCGACCGGGCGGGAGAAGGCGGTATTGGAGGGGCATGAAGGCAGCGTCAACGGTCTGGCCCTATCCCCCGACGGGCGGCTGGCTGCCACGGCGTCGAGCGACGAGACGGTGCGGCTGTGGGACCTGGAGGCCGGCACGCTCCTGCGCACGCTCTATGGGCACAGCGGCTTCGTCACCTCCGTCGCCGTCGCGCCCGATGGCCGGATGCTGCTGTCCGGCGGGGGAGGGGACCGGCGCGTCCGGCTGTGGGACGCCGCGTCCGGGCGGCAGCTCGCCTCCTTCCGCGGCCATGAGAAGCCGGTCCTGGCGGTCGCCTTCACCCCGGACGGGCAGGGCGCCCTGTCCGCCGGCTACGACGCGGTGGTCCGCCACTGGGACCTGATGGGCAAAGCGGACGCCGAGCGTCCCTGAGGCTTTTGCGGCTGGCATGAGTAGCCCTCTCACCTCCGGGGAGAGGGGAATTGGAACATGCCTCAGTTCGGCCTCCGGCCGTTCTTGACAGGCACCGTTCACCCATGGCCCGTTCGGCACTCCGCCGTTCCGCAAACGAGACCGCCGCCCATGACCAGCCTGTCCCACCCGGCCCAGCGCCGCGCCATCATCGACACCTGCCTCGCCATGAACGGGGCGGGCATCAACCAGGGCTCGTCGGGCAACCTGTCGGTTCGGGTGGAGGGCGGCTTCCTGATCACGCCCAGCAGCCTGCCTTACGACGAGACGGCGCCCGAGGACATCGTGGAGATGGGCTTCGACGGGACCTATGTGGGGCAGCGGCGGCCCTCGTCGGAATGGCGTTTCCACCGCGATATCCTGAAGGCGCGGCCCGACGTGGACGTGGTGCTGCACACCCATTCGACCTTCGCCACGGCGCTGGCCGTTCATGGCCGCGGCATTCCCAGCTTCCATTACATGGTGGCGCTGGCCGGCGGCGATTCGATCCGCTGCGCGCCCTACGCCACCTTCGGTTCGCAGGAGCTGTCCGACCACGCCGTGGCAGCGCTGGAGGGGCGGCTGGCCTGCCTGCTGGCCAACCACGGAATGATCGTGCTCGGCAAGACGGTGAAAGGCGCGCTGGCCCTGGCGGTCGAGGTGGAGACGCTGGCGCGCCAGTATCTCCACGCGCATCTGCTGGGCGAGCCGGTCATCCTGCCGCCCGAGGAGATCGCGCGCGTTGCCGAGAAGATGCGCCGCATGAGGTACGGCCTGCCGCCCGACGAGGACGCCGCGCCGGAGGATACCGCCCGCCCGCGCGAGGCCTGACGGTCAGGAGATGCTGGCTGTCAGGAGGCCAGCTGGGCGACCGGGCGCAGGGGGGCGACGGTGACCAGCGGACGCTGCTTGGCGGTACCGGCGGTGCCGACCTGGAGCGGACGCTCCTCCGCCGGGGGCTGGTAGTAAGCGGGCAGGGCCACCGTGATACGGGTGCCCTGGCCGGGCTCGCTCGCCACCTCGATGTCGCCGCCGAGCATGGCGGCGTAATGGCCGACCAGCGTCAGGCCGAGCCCGGCGCCGCGCCGCTTGGCGCCGTTGCCGCCCTGGCCCGCTCCACCTTGAACGAAGGGCTGGAACAGCCGGGCGGTCTGGCTGATGGCGAAGCCGCTGCCGCTGTCGGTCACGGTGAAGCGCAGCCAGGGCTCCCCGTCGCGCTCGACCCGCTCGGCGGCCAGCAGGACGGTGCCGCCCTGGGTGAACTTGCAGGCGTTGTCGAGCAGGTTGAGAAGCGCCTGCCGGACCTTGCCGAAATCCGAATACATCTGGCCGAGCGCCGCGGCGTCGGCCTGCAGCATCACCTCGTTGCCGTTGAGGTCGGCGGCGGGCAGCGTGCGCTCCCGCGCCTCGATCAGCAGCCGGTGCACGTCGAGATCCTGAAGCACGACGTCCATGTTGCCGGCCTCGATCCGGGCATAGTCGAGGATCGCGTCGACCAGGGTCAGCATCTGCTCGCCGGTCCACTGGATCTGCTCGATGTCGGTCGCCAGCTCCCCGGCGCCCAGCCGGTGCAGTTCGCCCATCAGCGACTGGCTGGAGGCGACGATCTCGTTGAGCGGGGCGTGAAGCTCCTGCCCGATGTTGACCAGGAAATGGGTCTTCGCCTCGTTGGCGGCGTCGGCGCGCTCCTTGTCGCGCAGAAGCTGTCCGTGCCGGTCGGCGGCCTCCCGGCGCTGGCGCTCCATCTCCGCGCTGTTGTCGCGCAGGACGCGGACGGCGCGGGCCATTGCGGCGACCTCGTCCGCTCCCTCGTCCGGCGGCAGGGCGATGTCGGTCCGCCCGGCGGCGAGCGAGGTCACGGCGGCGGCCATGCCGGCGACCGGGCGGGCGACCCGGCGGTTGACGAACCAGACCATCGCCAGCCCGGCCAGCGTCACCCCCAGCGCCGCCCACAGGGCGATGCGCAGCGTGCGCCAGGATTGGTCGGCCAGGCCGCCGCGCAGCTCGGCCGCCACGGCGTCGTTGCGCTGGCGGATCTCCGCCGCGTGGGCGGCGACGGCGGCGGCGTTGGGCGTCAGCCGCTCGGCGCGCAGCCCGTCCTCGTCGGACAGGGAGGCCTCGATCCCGTCCAGCACCCCGTCGATCCCGGCCAGCGCCGCCTCCACCTCGTCGATGGTCTGGCGGGTGCCGGGGACCCAGAGGTAGCGGTTCATCTCCGCCAGCTTGGCGCGGGCGTTGCCCAGCTCGGCGCGCATGCGCAGCGAGTCGCGGTCGTCGCGCCGCGCCACGTAGCGGCCGAGATGGTCCTGCATCATCAGGATGGCGACGGTCGCGTCGCCGGCCAGCGCCGCCGAATCGACGCCGCCGGCGTCCTTCAGCCGGCCCAGTCCGGCGCGGATCTGGGAAATCTGCGGCTCCAGCACCGACTCGGTCAGCCGGGCGCGCTCGCCGCGCAGGGCGACCAGCGCCTCGAAGCCGCTCCAATAGGCGTCCAGCGCCTTGCGCGCGCCCTCCACCGAGCGGCGGTCGGCCTCGCCGTCCACCCTGTTGGCCAGGGCGGTCAGGCGCTCCAGCAGGCCGTCGCGGCGCAGCCCGGCGTCGAGCAGGCTCTGCTGGTCGCCCTCGGCCAGATGGTCGCGGACCGAGACCTCCAGGTCGCGCAGCCCGATGTCCAGGTCAGCGGCGGTCTGTGAGGCGTCGGCGTAACCGGAGAAGGTGCCGACCTCGCGGCTGACCCCGTAGAGCGAGGCCACGCCGATCAGCGCCAGCAGAAGGACCAGAGCCAGGACCACGCCGAAGCCCAGCCCGACGCGTGCGGCGAGCGTCAACTCGTCCAGGCGACGCAGAAAGCTGAGCCCCGGAAGGGAGCGCGCGGGGCGGGG
>NZ_WHOR01000190.1:0-11276 GCF_013340925.1 Azospirillum formosense | reverse complement strand
CGGCTGGCCTCGGAGTCCCGCGCGCTCGACGGCGCGCTGCGCCACGCCGTCGTCGCCGCGCGGGGCCAGTATGAGCGGGTGAGCGGGCGGCTGACGCTCGGCCCGATCCGGGTGAAGTTCGGCGACGGCAGCCGGCGGTTGGCCGACCTGACGCCGCGCCTGGACCGCAGCTACGGCAAGGCGGTGGAGGAGCGCGCGACGAGGCTGACCGCGGTGGGGCAGCTTTTGGAAAGCTACTCCTACAAGGGCGTGCTGGAGCGCGGCTTCGCGCTGGTGCAATCCGGCGACGGCAAGCCGCTGACCAGGGCCGCCCAGGCCACGCCGGGTCTGGCGGTGTCGCTGGTCTTCGCCGATGGCCGGGCCGCCGCGACGGTGGACGGCGGGCCGCGGGTCGATGGTCCACCCCCTGCCGCCCCGGAGCCTAAGCCCAGGAGCGCCCGGCCGAAGGCGGAGCCGAAGAAGCCGAACCGCCCGCCGACCCAGGGGAGCCTGTTCTAATCCATCGGCCCCACCCTGGATTTGCTCCATTCCGGAGCACCGGACTGGAGCGGACTGCCGGACGGCATGGGCATTTCCACCGCAAGCCCCCTCCCTGCATCACTTATAGTGGTGCGCCGCCGGTCCGATGCCCGGCGATAGCGGAGGGGAAGGACATGGAGCAAGGCGGCGTTTCGACCGGCCCGTTGGCGCGGGCCGGAGCCTGGATCGAAAGCGAGCAAGGCCAGAAGGCCATCTTCGGATTGATCCTGCTGAACGCCGTCGTGCTGGGGCTGGACACGTCCTCCACGGTGTCGGACGCCATCGGGCCGTTGCTCAGTGCGCTCGACACCGTGATCCTGATCGCCTTCACGGCGGAACTGGCCCTGCGCATCGGCCACCAGGGGCGCGCCTTCTTCCGGGACGGCTGGAACCTGTTCGACTTCGTGGTGGTTGCGATCACGCTGGCCCCGGTCGGTCCGGAAATCATGGTTCTGCGCACCCTGCGCGTGCTGCGCGTCTTCCGCCTCGTCACCGTCATGCCGCGGCTGCGGATGATCGTCCACGCCCTGGTGTCCTCGCTGCCCGGGCTGGCGATGATCGTCCTGCTGCAGTTCCTGCTGTTCTACGTGGCCGGGGTGATGGCGACCAAGCTGTTCGGCGCGGACTTCCCGGACTGGTTCGGCACGCTGGGCGCGTCGCTCTATTCGCTGTTCCAGATCATGACGCTGGAAAGCTGGTCGATGGGCATCGTGCGTCCGGTGATGGAGGTCTATCCCTACGCCTGGGCCTTCTTCCTGCCCTTCATCCTGGCCGCCACCTTCACGATGCTGAACCTGTTCGTCGCGGTGATCGTGAACGCGCTGCAATCCCTGCAGGATCAGGACAGCAAGGAGGTCGGCGATGCCATTCTCAGTGAATCCCACCATGTGGTGGAGGAGTTGCGGAGCCTGCGCGCGGAGGTCGCCGCGCTGCGCCTGACGCTGGACGACCAGCGCCAAGCGGGCCGGACTCCCCTTCCGGCCCTGTCCGACGCCGGCGACTGATCGCCGGCGCCAGCATCGAAAATCAACCTCAGGCGGCGCCGGCGAAGGTCCAGCGGGTCGTCTCGCCGCTGCGGAAGGGCAGCACGGCCTCGCCGTCGGCGGTCAGCACGATGTCCGGGGCGGTGGACGGCGTGCGCTCCAGAACCACCTTGTCCTCGTTGGCCGGCAGGCCGTAGAAGCGCGGGCCGTTCAGGCTGGCGAAGGCCTCCAGCTTGTCCAGCGCCCCCGCCTCCTCGAAGGCCTCGGCGTAGAGTTCCATGGCGTTGGCGGCGGTGAAGCAGCCGGCGCAGCCGCAGGCGCTCTCCTTCGCGGTCACCGTGTGCGGGGCGGTGTCGGTGCCCAGGAAGAACGGCCCCTCGCCCGAGGTCGCCGCCTCGACCAGCGCCACCCGGTGCGTCTCGCGCTTGGCGATGGGCAGGCAGTAGAGGTGCGGGCGGATGCCGCCGGCGAACAGGTGGCTGCGGTTGATCAGCAGGTGATGCGCGGTGATCGTCGCCCCCACCCGGCCCGAGGCGGCGTGCTCACGCACGAAGGCCACGGCCTCCGCGGTGGTCGCGTGCTCCAGCACCACGCGCAGCGCCGCGTAGCGCTCCAGCAGCGGGCCGAGGATGCGCTCCAGGAACACCGCCTCGCGGTCGAAGATGTCGACATGGGAGTCGGTCACCTCGCCGTGGATCAGCAGCGGCATGCCGATCTCCGCCATGCGCTCCAGCACCGGGGCGATCTTGCCGAGGTCGGTCACCCCGTGGGCGCTGTTGGTGGTGGCGTTGGCCGGGTAGAGTTTGGCGGCGGCGAACACGCCGTCCTCGAAGCCCTGGGCCAGATCGTCGGCGTCGGTGCCGTCGGTCAGATAGGCGGTCATCAGCGGCGTGAAGGCATGGCCCTCCGGCAGGGCGGCCAGGATGCGCTCCCGGTAGGCCACGGCGTCGGCGGTCCGGGTCACCGGCGGCTTCAGGTTCGGCATGATGATGGCGCGGCCGAACTGATGAGCGGTGAAGGGCAGCACCGCCTTCAGCATGGCACCGTCGCGCAGATGCACATGCCAGTCGTCGGGACGGCGGAGGACGAGACGGTCGGTGGGCATGGCGGCTCCGGGCGCGGAAGGAAGTTTGCCGGAGTTCTAGCCCCTTACGGCCCCCCACTCAACGGTATCCGGGCGGTATCCGGCCACTGCAATGGTGACGGGACCGGCGAAAGCCGCTAGAACCCTAGCCGAATCCCTAGGGACATTCGAAGCCGGACCCGCGCGATGAGCCTGATCACCCCCCGCACCCCGCCCGGAACGATGGAGCTGCTGCCGCGCCAGCAGGTGGCCTTCCAGCGTCTGCTCGACACCATCCGCCGCGGCTACGAGCGGTTCGGCTTCGTGCCGGTGGAAACCCCGGTGTTCGAGACGGTGGACACCCTGCTGACCAAATCCGGCGGCGAGACCGAGAAGCAGGTCTATTTCGTGCAGTCCACCGGCGCCCTCCAGCAGGGGAACAAGCCGGACATCGCGCTGCGCTTCGACCTGACGGTGCCGCTCGCCCGCTACGTGGCGGAGCATGAGCGCGACCTCGCCTTCCCCTTCCGCCGCTACCAGATCCAGCGCGTCTACCGCGGGGAGCGGGCGCAGCGCGGGCGCTTCCGCGAATTCTACCAATGCGACATCGACGTGATCGGCAAGGACAGCCTGTCCGCCCATTACGACGCGGAGATCCCGGCGGTCATCTACCACGTCTTCACGGAGCTGGACTTCGGCGGCTTCACCATCAACGTGAACAACCGCAAGGTCCTGCTCGGCCTGCTCGACGGGCTGGGCGTGGACGACGCGGAGAAGCGCGTCCTGGTCCTGCGCGAGATCGACAAGCTGGACAAGATCGGCCGCGACAAGGTGCGCGACAGCCTGACCGGCCTCGGCATGGCCGCCGACGCCGCGGAAAAGATCCTGTCCCTGATCGACGCCAAGGGCACGAACGAGGAGACGCTCGCCGCGCTGGGCGCGCTGGGCATCGAAAACGAGACCTTCCGCCAGGGCGTGGCGGAGCTGACCACCGTCGTCGAGGGGCTGAAGGCCCTCCAGGTGCCGGACGGCATCGTGCGCATCAACCTCGCCATCGCGCGCGGCCTCGACTACTACACCGGCACGGTCTACGAGACCTTCCTGAACGACCATCCGGGGATCGGCAGCGTCTGCTCCGGCGGACGCTACGACAACCTCGCCAGCCACTACACCAAGTCGAAGCTGCCGGGTGTGGGCATCTCCATCGGCGCGACGCGGCTGTTCTACCAGCTCATGGAAGCCGGCATCATCAAGGACGGCGGGGCGACCGCCCAGGTCCTGGTGACGCAGATGGACCCGGCCCTGTCCGCCGACTATTACGGCCTGGCGACGGCGCTGCGGGCGGCGGGCCTCAACACGGAAATCCAGCTCGACGGCGGCAAGCTCGCCAAGCAGATGAAATACGCCGACAAGGCGGGCATCCCGCTGGTCGTCCTGATGGGCTCCGACGAGAAGGCCCGCGGCACGGCGACGCTGAAGCATCTGGTGAAGGGCGAGCAGGTCGAAGTCCCGCTGGCCGACCTCGCCGCCAAGGCGAAGGAACTGCTGGGGGCATAGCCCCCACCACAGAAGGCCCCGCCCATGGCCACCGTCGCCGAAGCCCTGAACCTCGCGCTCGAACATCATCTGTCCGGGCGGCTGGAGGAGGCGCGGCAGCTCTACGGCCGCATCCTGGCGGTGGACCCGGACAACCCCCACGCCCTGCATTTCGCCGGGCTGCTGGCGGCCCAGACCGGCGCGCTGGCGGACGGGGTGACGATGATCGGCAAGGCGGCGGCCCTCCTGCCGCTCGCCGCCGACATCCACGGCAATCTCGGCAAGGCGCTGATGGCGCTGGGCACACCGGACGGGGCGGCGCGGGCCGCCGCCGCCTTCCGCAACCTCCTGGTCCTGCAACCCGACGGCGCCGGTGACTGGTTCGCCCTGGGCGGCGCTCTGATCGAGGCCGGCGACGGTCCCGCCGCATTCCGCGCTCTGACCCGCGCCCTGACGGCCAGCGCCGCCACCGACAGCGAGCCGCTGGCCGAGGCGTTCGAGCGGGCCGGCCTGCTGCTCTACAGCGCCGCCGACTGGGCAAGCGCCACCGACGCCTTCCGCAAGGCGCGCACTCTCGCCCTGCAGCGGGCCGAGGCCCACCGCATGCTCGGCGCCGCGCTGGCCCAGACGGGCGACCCGGAGGGCGCCGTGGAGGCGCTGACCAAGGCGCTGCGGCTCGATCCCACGCTGGCCGAGGCGCAGACCAACCTTCTCCATCTCCTGGTCACGCTGGGCCGTTTCGACGAGGCGGAACGGGCCGGGCGCCGGGCGGTGGCGCTCGACCCCGGCAACGCCGACGCCTACGGCAACATGGTGCCGCTGCTGGAGCAGACCGTCCGCGTCGCGGAGGCGCTGCGCCAGTGCGGGCGGGCGGCGCGCATCGCTCCGGAGCGGGCCGCCTTCCACCGCAACCGCCTGTCCCTTCTGCTGCACGAGGGTCGCCGCGACGAGGCCATCGCCGCCGGGCGGGAGGCCATCCGCCTCGCCCCCGCCGACGCGGAAGCGCATCTGGCGCTCGCCGTCGCCCTGCTCGCCTCCGGCCAGTTCCGTGAAGGGTGGGAGGAGTTCGAGTGGCGGTGGGAGACCCGGCAGCTCGACCCCGTGCACCGGAGCTTCCCCCAGCCGCAATGGACCGGGGCGGAGGATGTGGCGGGCCGGACCATCCTGCTCTACGCCGAACAGGGACTCGGTGACACCTTGCAATTCGTTCGCTACGCGCCGTTGCTGGCCGAACGGGGCGCGCGGGTGATCATCGGCTGCTCCCCCGCCCTGGTCCGCCTGATGGAGCGGGTGGACGGCGTGTCCGCCGCCATCGCCTGGGGTGACGAGCTTCCGGCCTTCGACCTGCACATCCCGATGATGAGCCTGCCCCGCGTCTTCGGAACGGATCTGGACAGCATCCCGGCCACGATGCCCTATCTGAGCGCCGATCCCGCCGACGTTGCGGCGTGGCGCGCCCGGATGCCCGCGGACGGGCGTCCGCGCGTCGGGCTGGTCTGGGCCGGGTCGCCGCGCACGGCGCGCGGGGTGCCCAGCCCGATCGACCGGCGGCGCAGCCTGCCGCTGGCCGCGCTGGCCCCCCTGGCCGATGTGACGGGGGCGCGCTTCGTCAGCCTGCAGATGGGGCCGGGCGCGGCGCAACTGGCCGAGGCCCCGGTGGGGATGGACATCGCCGACCCCATGGGCGGCGTCCGCGACTTCGCCGATACGGCGGCGCTGGCCGAGACGCTGGACCTCGTCATCACGGTGGACACCTCCGTCTGCCACCTCGCGGGCGGGTTGGGACGACCGACCTGGACGCTGTCGCGCGCCGACGCCTGCTGGCGCTGGCTGGGCAACCGGGAGGCGAATCCCTGGTACCCGACCATGCGGGTGTTCGGCCAGGACCGCTCCGGCGACTGGTCCGGCGTGGTCGCCCGCCTGCGCACGGCGTTAACGGATTTCGTGGCGGCGCACGGTCACACCTCTTAACCACACAACCACTGGGCGCATCCGTGGCGCTGGCGCAACGGTCCGCTACGATTTTGAGTTACACCGATTTCGGGGCGGACTCGCACACCCGAAGGGCAAGGGATTACACCGGTTGTTAACCAAGGCGCCTCTACATTCCGGTCCTATCGCTCGGCCAGTTTACCGAGCATTTTAACCAATTCGCGGGCGTCGCCCGCGGTCATGGCTGGAGCCGGACATGACACGGTTGTGGGTGCGACGCGCGATCTGGGGTGTGACGCTGGCGGCGACGCTGGGTGGCGGCGCCCTCCTGGCGCAGGAGGAGATGCGCACGTCGCGGTTGCAGGCCCGCCTGCTCGCCGGCTACGCCAAGGACATGACCTACACGCTGAGCGAGGGGCCGAACCCCGCCGCGCGCCACCCCACCCAGGGGCCCTACAACGAGCGGATGGGCTATGTCGGGCTGCCCGGCTACCTGCGCTCGCTGACCTCGGACATGTACGCGGTGGAGATGCAGGCGCATCTCTCGCCGACGCTCGACCAGTTCATGGCCGCCGGCGGCTTCCCGATCTACCACGAGAAGACGCGCGCCGGCCTGACCCTGCTCGACCGCAACGGCACCGCGCTGTTCTCCGCCCGCTACCCGGAGCGGGTCTTCGCCAAGTTCGAGGACGTGCCGCCGCTGGTTGCCGCCACGCTGCTGTTCATCGAGAACCGCGAGCTGCTGAACACCGACGAGCCGCGGCGCAACCCCGCCGTCGAGTGGGACCGCTTCGCCGGCGCCGTGGCGATGCTGCCGGTGCAGTGGGTCAAGCCCGGCCAACGCTCCCCCGGCGGCTCGACCCTGGCGACGCAGATCGAGAAGTACCGCCACTCTCCCGACGGCCAGACCAGCGGCGCCACGGAAAAGCTGCGCCAGATGATCTCGGCCAGCACCCGCGCCTATCTGGACGGCGAGGACACCGGCGCCCACCGCCGCCGCATCCTGATCGACTATCTGAACTCCACACCGCTGACCGGACGCCCCGGCTTCGGCGAGGTGAACGGGCTGGGCGATGGGCTGTGGGCCTGGTTCGGCACCGACCTCGCCATCGCCGAGAAGGTGCTGTCGGAGGAGCCCGCCGACGCCCGCGCCCTGCAGTTGAAGGCGCTGGCCTACAAGCAGGTGCTGAGCCTTCTGCTCGCCCAGCGCCGCCCCTCCCATTACTTGATCCAGGACCGGCAGGCGCTGGAGCGGCTGGCCGACAGCCACCTGCGCGTGCTGCACAACGCGGGCGTGATCGACACCGCGCTGCGCGACGCCGCCCTTGGCCTGACGCTGAAGTTCCGCGAGGACCCGCCGCAGGCCCAGACCGCCAATTTCGTGGAGCAGAAGGCCCCCAACGCCATCCGCGCCCGGCTTCTCTCCATGCTGGGCGTGTCCAGCCTCTACCAGCTCGACCGCATCGACCTGACCGCCGAATCGACGCTCGACGCCCCGGCGCAGCAGCGGGTGGTCGAGGTCCTGGCGAAGCTGGGCGACCCGGCCTTCGCCGCGCAGATGGGGCTGACCGGCGAACGTCTGCTCGACACCAAGGGCAGCGACCTGTCCAAGATCATCTACTCGGTCACCCTCTACGAGCGCGGGCCGGACGCCAACTACCTGCGCGTCCAGGCCGACAACCTCGACCAGCCGCTGGACATCAACGAGGGCGCCAAGCTCGACCTCGGTTCCACGGCGAAGCTGCGCACGCTGGCCACCTACCTGGAGATCGTGGCGGAGCTGCACACCCGTTACGCCCACCTGCCCAAGGACTTCCTCGCCGACGTGGAGGAGGAGGCGTCCGACAACCTGACGCGCTGGGCGGCGAACTGGCTGTCAACCTCAAGCAACCGTGGATTGGGCGCCATGCTCGACGCCGCCATGGAGCGCCGCTATTCGGCGAACCCCGGCGAGGCCTTCTTCACCGGCGGCGGGCTGCACAGCTTCGTGAACTTCAACGCCAAGGACAACGGCAGCATCCTGACCGTGACCGAGTCGCTGCGCAATTCGGTCAACCTGCCCTTCATCCGCATGATGCGCGACGTCGTGCAGTTCTATCTGTCCGAAGGCGGCGACGACAGCACCGACATCCTGCACAATCCCGACCACCCCGCCCGCCAGGCCTATCTCGCCCGCTTCGCCGACAAGGAAGGCAGCGACTTCCTGAACCGCTTCTACAACAGCTACCGGAAGCACACGCCGGACGCGATGCTGAACATGCTGGCCGCCCGGTCGCGGCCGATGCCGCACCGCCTGTCGGTGATCTTCCGCACCGTCCGCCCGCAGGCCGGGGTGAAGGAGTTCGGCGCCTTCCTGCGCGCCCGCCTGCCCGACGCCAAGCTGGACGACGGCGACATCGCGTCGCTCTACGGCAAATACGGGCCGGACAAGTTCCCGCTGAACGACCTCGGCTATCTGGCGCGCGTCCATCCGCTGGAGCTGTGGCTGGTCTCCTATCTGCAGAAGCGCCCGGACGCCAAGCGGCAGGAGGTGCTGGAGGCCAGCGTGCAGGAGCGCCAGGAGAGCTACCGCTGGCTGTTCAAGAAGGGGCAGTCGGCCCAGAACACCCGCATCCGCATCGGGCTGGAGGAGGAAGCCTTCCAGCGCATCACCGAGCAGTGGCGCAAGCTGGGCTACCCCTTCGAAACGCTCGTCCCGTCCTTCGCCACGGCCATCGGCAGCTCCGCCGACCGCCCGGCGGCGCTGGCCGAGCTGGTCGGCATCATCCAGAACGACGGGGTGCGCCAGCCGACCGTGCGCGTGCGCAAGCTGCATTTCGCCGCCGGCACGCCCTACGAGGCCATCGTCGGCCTGGGCGAGCTGCGCGGCCAGCGCGTGATGAAGGCGGAGGTCGCGGCCACCCTGCGCAAGGCGCTGATGGACGTGGCGCAGAACGGCACGGCCAAGCGGGTCTGGGGCTCCTTCAAGGACTCCTCGGGAGCGATCATCCCGATCGGCGGCAAGACCGGCACGGGCGACCACCGGCTGGACCGCTACGGCCCCGGCGGGCACCTGATCGAGTCGCGGGCGGTGAACCGGACGGCGACCTTCGCCTTCTACATCGGCGACCGCTTCTTCGGCACCATGACGGCCTTCGTCCATGGCCCGGAGGCCGACAACTACCGCTTCACCAGCGCCCTGCCCGCCCAGCTGCTGAAGAGCATCGCCCCGGCGCTGCAACCCCTCATCGACCCCGGCGTGACCAAGACGGCCGACACCGGCAAGCCGCAAACGGGGCTGTAGCCGGCCGGACGGCGCCGACCCGGCAACGAAAAGGCCCGCTCCGGGAAACCGGAGCGGGCCTTTCTGATGAACCGGGGAGACGACGGCCGGGCGCGCCTTACGCCAGGGCGGACTCCTGCGGGACGGCGACGGCGGCCGGCAGGGAGGCCAGCAGCAGTTCCAGCTCCGCCGCCGCGACGTTCAGCGGCAGGCCGGGACGGTAACCGCGCAGCGTCTCCAGCGCCCGATCGAAGGCGCTCTCATGATCGCCCTGATCCAGGTCGCCCTGATCCAGATTGTTGCCGTCCAGCGCCGCCAGATAGGCATGCGCGACGGCGGCGGTCTCCTCCGGCGTCAGGTCGTCAACCTGCAAGGACGTGATGGGGAGCATGATGGCGGTTCCCGTACAAACTGAAGCGGAAACCCGCAAGTTACGGCAACATGGTTAACAAGGCGTTGCCGGCACCGCCCCGACATTCTGCGAAAAAGGGGAAACGCAAAAGGGGCGCGGCGCGCAGCCACGCCCCTCCAATCGGCCCTGAACGGCTTCGAGCGGCTCAGCTCTCGCCGTAGATCTGCTCCTGCTGGTAGGCGACGATGCCCACACGCTGGATCAGGTCGAGCTGCGTCTCGATCCAGTCGATGTGTTCTTCGGTGTCGTCCAGCAGTTCGGTGAGCTGCGCGCGGGTCTCGTAGTCGCGGACCTGCTCGCACAGGGTGATGGCGTCGATCAGGTCGGTGCGGGCCTTGTGCTCCACCTTCAGATCGTTGCCGAGCATTTCCGGCACGTCCTCACCGATCATCAGCTTGCCCAGGTCCTGAAGGTTGGGAAGGCCTTCCAGGAACAGGATGCGCTCGATCATCTTGTCGGCGTGCTTCATCTCGTCGATGGATTCTTCGTAGATCTTGTGCGCAATGCGCTTCAGGCCCCAGTTCTTCAGCATGCGGGCATGCAGGAAGTACTGGTTGATCGCCGTCAGTTCGTTGGTCAGGATCTTGTTCAAATGGGTGATGACCTGCGGATCGCCCTTCACGCCCTGCCTCCATGCGGTTTGTTTGTCGAATCGCGACGTTTCTGGAATGACCATGCCCCATTTGTGGTGGCTTGGCAACCGACTGAAAAGCAAAAGCCAGAGCAATCGCATCAGCTTTTGCTAAATATTCCGATGACACTGAGAGTGAATCTCACATCGGACTGTCATTCATATGGTCATCATGCTTTCCGAGGAGGGTTCACACCGCCAATTCTTGGAGATTTTCTTTTTGACCCAACCAGCGACACCGCACTC
Organism: Azospirillum formosense; assembly: GCF_013340925.1. Classification (GTDB taxonomy): domain Bacteria; phylum Pseudomonadota; class Alphaproteobacteria; order Azospirillales; family Azospirillaceae; genus Azospirillum; species Azospirillum formosense. The sequence goes on along the minus strand of NZ_WHOR01000190.1, from coordinate 692 downwards.
GCGAATCGTGGCCGTTTGTGAGCGGGCCACCGACCCGAGCGGGGAAAAAAGCGTCAGGTTCCTTTCTTCTTCTCCGACCGCATTGGCTTGACCGGGGCGTTCTCCGTACGGGAAACATCGTAGGTGAAAGACGTCAGCAGCCGCTCCACCAGTTCCCGATCCAACCGGTTGGCACAGGCGTATCCGAATGCTCTGCTCCGATGGCCGGCGAAATAAGCTGCCAAAGGGCCAGCCAACAGGAACGCCGTGCAGGACTTGCCACGCAAGGCAAAGTCCTGCATCTGATAGTCCTTCCCGGCGAAATTTTCGGTTCTCGGTTCTCCCCAACCCGAAGCGCCCTTGAACATCTCTCCATGCCGGCGGACAACATCCTGCACGCTCTGCTGGACGATGTACGTGTTGTGCCCCGTGTCCTGATAAAGGACGTTGGCATAGCCGCCTGGAATTTCGAAGGACCGGGCATGGACGACGCTGATGAGGTCTGCGCTTTCCGACGTGGCTCGAAAGCACTTTGTCCGGGTCGGCGTGTAGACGTTGCTCCAGCTGGACTGGATCGGCGAGCGCTCGCAATCGAGCTGTACCCGCTCCCCCGTGTTGTAACCCATCGTCTGGCACGACGCCGCAAGCGTCATCAAACCGGACATCGTCACACCACGAAGCAAGCCCCAACCCACCACCGCCCCCGTCCAAGT
>NZ_WHOR01000018.1:0-39261 GCF_013340925.1 Azospirillum formosense | reverse complement strand
GGTGGGGGCTCGTTGCGAGACTCTTATCGCCTCGCCGCCCGTTTTTCCACTACCCCCGCTTCCTCACCCCCGAGGGGCGGCGGCCCGCCGCAGCCGGTCGTTGATGGCGACGCCCAGCCCCTCGTCCGGGATCGGCATCACGGCGATGGCGCGGGCACCCTCCTGGTCCAGCGCGCGGAGATGGGCGAACAGGTTCGCCGCCGCCTCGTTCAGGTCGCCCTGGAGGCTCAGGTTCAGCCGGGCCTTGCCGCCGCGGATGAAGCGATCGGGGCCGAAGGTGAGGAACGCCTCGTCGTCCTCGGCGCTCGTGGCGTTCAGCCGCACCGGGGCGTTGGGAGCGTAGTGGCTTTCCAGCTGGCCGGGCGACGTCGGGGCGTCCGGGTTGCCGGCGGAGACCTGGATGGGGCCGATCAGCCGCTCGATCTCCTCGCGCAGCACCGCGCCGGGGCGCAGCAGCACGGGCGTCGCGCCGGTCAGGTCGAGCACGGTGGACTCCACCCCGACCTGGCACTTGCCCCCGGCCACCACCATGCTCACCCGGTCGCCCAGGCTCTCGATGACGTGGTGGGGGGCGGTCGGGCTGACCGCGCCGGAGCGGTTGGCGCTGGGGGCGGCGATCGGCTTGCCGGCGGCCTTGAGCAGCGCCTGCGCCACCGGGTGGGCGGGCACGCGCACCGCCACGCTGTCCAAGCCGGCGGACACCAGAAGCGACAGCCCGGCCTCCGGGCGGCGGGGCAGCACCAGGGTCAGCGGGCCGGGCCAGAACTGGTGGGCCAGCTCCACCGCGCGCTCGTCGAGCACGGCGATGGCCTCGGCCGACTCCAGGTCGGGCACATGCGCGATCAGCGGGTTGAACTGCGGGCGGCCCTTGGCGGCGAAGATCGCGGCCACGGCCCGGTCGTCGGTGGCGTCGCCGCCGAGGCCGTAGACGGTCTCGGTCGGGAAGGCGACCAGGTCGCCGCCGCGCAGGGCCTCGCCGGCACGGGCGAGGCCAGCGGGCGTGGCGGGGATGATGTCGGGATGCTTGTCGGTCACGGGGCGATTTGTAAAGCGTGGGAGGATGAAGTCAATTCGCGCGGTTGCGCCGTCTCTGTCCAAGCCTTATGACGGGTGTGCGCGATAAACAACCAAATGATGGGTGTGGGCATGGCGGGCAAGGTCTTCACCGTGGCTCAGCAAAAGGGCGGGGCCGGCAAGACCACTCTGGTGGCTCACCTCGCCATTGCCTGGATGCAGCTCGGGCGGTCGGTCGCCACGGTGGACATCGACCCGCAGGGCAGCCTGACCCGCTGGCACGCGGTGCGGGCGGAGGCCACGGGCGGCGCGCCCGGCTTCACCCATGTCCAGATCACCGGCTGGCGCACCCAGACCGAGGTCGAGAAGCTGGCCCGCGACCACGACATCGTGCTGATCGACAGCCCCCCCCACGCCCAGACGGAGGCGCGGATCGCCGTGCGCGCCGCCAGCCTCGTCATCGCCCCGGTGCAGCCCAGCCCGATGGACCTGTGGGCGGTGCAGCCCACCCTGGACCTCGCCGCGCAGGAGAAGCGCCGGCTGCTGCTGGTGCTGAACCGCGTGCCGCCGCGCGCCCGCATCGCGGACGAGCTGATCGCGCGGGTGCGCGAGCTCGTCAACCCGCCGGCCGTTGACATCGCGGAGGCGCAGATCGGCAACCGCACCGCCTACGCCGGGACCCTGCTGTCCGGCCTGTCGGTGACCGAGGCCGCCCGCAAGACCCAGGCGGCGGCGGAGATGCAGGCGCTGGCCGAGGAAATCCTTCGCCGGGCGGTGTGAGGGGGAATGGCACTCGTGCCGAATGCAACGACACGCGCAACCCCCTCACCCTAACCCTCTCCCCGCTTTCGGCGGACCGAAGGTCCGCCTGTCGCGTCAGCGCAAACTTCGTTTGCGCGAGAGCGGAGGGGAGAGGGGACACCATTACAGCGCCTGCAGCGCCTTCAGCACCGCGGCGACATGGCCGGTGACCTTCACCTTGCGCCAGACGTTGCGGACGATGCCGTCCTTGTCGATCAGGAAGGTCGCGCGCTCCAGCCCCATGTACTTGCGGCCGTACATGCTCTTCTCGACCCAGACGCCGTAGGCCTCGGCGACGCCGGTTTCCTTGTCGGAGGCCAGCGTGAAGGGCAGCTCGTACTTCGCCTTGAACTTGTCGTGGCTGGCCACGCTGTCCTTGGACACGCCGATGATGACGGCGTCGAGCCCGCTGAAGTCCGGAAGCTGGTCGCGGAAGCCGCAGGCCTCCGACGTGCAGCCCGAGGTGTCGTCCTTCGGATAGAAGTACAGGATCACCGGCTTGCCCCGCAGGGCGGACAGCGTGACGCTGCCGCCACCGTCGGTCGGCATGGTGAAGTCCGGGGCGGGGGTGCCGGCCTCGATGGCGGGCGCTTGGGTCTCACTCATGGAAGTTTGGCTTCTTCGTTGGTCTCTGGGGGAGGCAGCCTTGACGCCGGCTCCTCGATCAGCGCCACGAAATGGCGGTGGGCGCGGGCGGCGATGCCCCGGATTCTGCTGTCGAGCGCGGCGAAGTCAACCGCCGGCTCCTCGTCCGGGAAGGCGGCGCGTGAGAGGCCTTCCCGCAGGGTGGGCGAAACCTGCCGCGGATCGAGCACGCCGTCGGTGGTCAGGCGCAGGAAACCCTGCACGCGGCGCCACAGCTTCAGCGTCGCCACCAGCTCCTCCGCCACCTCCGGGGCCAGCAGCCCGGCCGCGGCGGCGTTGAGCAGGGCGCGGCTGGTCGCGATGGACAGGATCTCGGGATGCTCGTGCCCGTGGCGGAGCTGGAGATACTGGGCGGTGAACTCGATGTCGATCAGGCCGCCGCGGGCGTATTTGACGTTCCACGGGTTGGTGGTGCCGAACTCCTTGTCGATGCGGCGGCGCATGTCGGCGACGTCCCGCAGCACCTTGGCCGGATCGCGCGGACCGGTCAGCACGCCGCGGATGGCCGACTCGACCTTGCCGGCCAGCGCCTGATCGCCGCCGAGATCGCCGCCGATGACGCGGGCGCGGGTCAGGGCCATGTGCTCCCACGTCCAGGCGTCCTTGGCCTGATAGGCGGTGAAGGCGTCCAGCGCGGTGGCGAGCGGCCCGGCGTTGCCCGACGGGCGCAGCCGCATGTCGACCTCGTACAGCCGTCCGTCGGCCATCGGGGCGGTGATGGCGTTGGTCAGGCGCTGCGTCAGCTTGATGTAATACTCGTTGGGGGCCAGCGGCTTGGTGCCGTCCGACTGGCGCGTTCCCGGAGGCACCTCGTAGACGACGATCAGGTCGATGTCGGAGGTGATGGTGAGCTGCCGGCTGCCCAGCTTGCCCATCGCCACCACCACCCAGGCGCCGCCGGGGATGCGGCCATGGCGGGCGGCGAACTCCTCCTCCACGCGGGCGGCCAGCTCCGGCACCACCACGTCGGCCAGATCGGCGAGGAAGGGGCCGCAGCGGTCGCCGTCGGTGATGCCGCGCAGGATGTGCGCCCCGGCGCGGAAGCGCTGGTCGTTGGTCCAGCGCCGCGACAGGGTCAGCACGTCCTCGAAATTGTGCGCCCCGGCGATGAAGCGCCGGTATTCCGGCGTCAGCCCCGCCGCGTCGGGCAGCGGGTCGAAGAAGTCGGGCGACAGGACGGCGTCGAGCAGCGACGGGTTGCGCGACAGCGTCTCGGCCAGCTGAGGCGCCGTGCCCATGATCTCCGCCACCAGGGCGAGCAGCCACGGGTTGGCGATGAACAGCGAGAACAGCCCGACCCCCGCCGGCAGCCGCTCCAGGAAGCTGTCGAACTTGACCAGCGCGTCGTCCGGGGCGGGCGTCTTGGCCAACTCGTTCAGCATGGCCGGCACCAGCTCGGTCAGCAGCTCCCGCGCGCGGCCCGAGCGGGTGGAGCGGTAGCGACCGCGGTGCCAGGTGGAGACCACCGCGATGACCCGGCTGGGGTCGCGGTAGCCCATGCCGGCCAGCGTCTTCACCGTGCCGGGGTCGTCGTCGGTGCCGGTGAAGACGAGGTTGCCGGGGCCGGACAGCGACGGCGCCTCCTCGAACAGCTCGGCGTAGCGGTCCTCCACCCGGCCGAGCTGGGCCAGCAGGTCGGCGCGGAAATCCTCGACCTGGGCGTAGCCGAGGAAGGTCGCCAGATGCGCCACCCCTTCGTCGTCCGCCGGGATCTGGTGGGTCTGGCGGTCGTCGATCATCTGGATGCGGTGCTCGACCCGGCGCAGGAAGCGGTAGGCCTCCTCCAACTCCTCCACCGCCGCCTCCGGCACGCGGCCGACCGTGCACAGCGCCTTGTTCGCCAGCAGCGTGGGGGCGATGCGCACGCGGATGTCGCGCCCGCCGAAGATCAGCTGCTGGGTCTGGGCGAAGAACTCGATCTCGCGGATTCCGCCCCGGCCGACCTTGATGTCGTGGCCGTTCACCGTCACTTCACGATGGCCCTTGTGGGCGTTGATCTGACGCTTGATGGAATGGATGTCCTGGATGGCCGCGAAGTCGAGGTGGCGCCGCCACACGAACGGTTCGAGGAAACGCAGGAAATGCGCCCCCGCTTCCGGATCGCCGGCGATGGGGCGGGCCTTGATCATGGCCGCGCGCTCCCAGTTCTGTCCGACGCTGCCGTAATAAATTTCGGCCGCCGAGACCGACACCGCGAGCGGCGTGGCACCGGGATCGGGGCGAAGCCGCAGATCTGTACGGAAGACGTAGCCGTCCTTGGTCCGTTCATCCATAATGCGGACAAGATCGCGCGCGATACGAATGAACGTGCGGGCGAGATTGTCAGGCTGGGGCGTTTGCACGACGGCGTCGTCGTACAGGACGATCAGGTCGATATCGCTGGAATAGTTGAGCTCGCGCGCACCAAGTTTGCCCATGCCAAGCACGATCAGGCCCGACCCGACCCATGGCCGCTGCGGTTCCGGCAGCGTCAGCGTGCCCGCCTCCGCGGCGCGGCGCAGCAGGTGGTTTGCCGCCATGCGCACCGACGTCTCGGCGATGTCGGACAGCGCGCCGGTGACGGCCTCCAGCTCCCACGCGCCGGTGATGTCGGCGATCGCGATCAGCAGCGCCGCCCGCCGCTTGGCGACGCGCAGGGCGGTCATCAGCCGGTCGATGTTGCGCTCCTCCGCGCAGTCCGCCTCCAGCCGGCGCAGCAGGGCCGCGAAGGCGTCGTCGTACCCCTGCGTCACCATCTCGCGGACGAAGGGCAGCTCGCGGGTCAGGATCTGGCCGAGGTACGGGCTGTTGCCGCACACCGCGTCGATCAGCGCCCGGCCCTCGGTCGAATCGGCGTACGCCTCGGCCCAGGCGCGCAAGGCGTCGCCGTCGCCGGTGCTGTCGCCGTCGTTGTTGCCGTCATTGTCTGCGGCGCTCGCCGCCTCGGCGCGCCAGCGCTCCAGGCCGCGTTCGGCAAGGCCGGTGTCGAAGGGTTTCGGCAGCGTGGTGGTCATGGTCGCGGCTATCCCTGCACAAGAACTGAGCAGGAAGGTGCGCGGTCGCGCGGGTCCGGTCAACTGTGACAACGCATGGGCCTCGTCGCCGGGACACCGGCCGTGATCCGGCGCACCGCGAAGATTCTCGCCTGGACCACCGCGGGCGCGGTCGTCGTCGTCGGCGCCGCCGGCGGGCTGTTCGCCTGGCGGCTGGCCCAGGGGCCGATCGCGCTCGACCCGCTGACCCCCTATGTGGAGCGGGCGCTGAGCGACCCGCAGGGCCGCTACAGCGTCGATGTCGGCCAGCTCGTCCTGTCCTGGGTGGACGAGGAGGAGAGCGACGGGCTGACCCGGCTGGACCTGCGGGCCATCGACGTGCACGCGGTCAACGCCGAGGGGGACGAGCTTGCGGCGGTGCCGGAACTGGGCGTCGGCTTCTCCGTGCGGGCGCTGTTCCAGGGCAAGCTGTCGCCGACCCGGCTCGACCTCGTGCGGCCGCGCCTCCAGGTGGTGCGCCGGGCTGACGGCAGCCTGGACTTCGACGTGCGCTCGATTCCGTCCCCCGGCGAGCCGGAGAGGGAGGAGCCGGACGGCGGCCCCGATTTCGCGGGGGAGATCGTTTCCACCCTGATGCAGCCCCCGGACATCGCCCGTCCGCTGGGCCTGCTGCGGCGGCTGACCATCATCGGCGCCGACCTGACGGTGACGAACCGCATGCTCGGCCTGTCCTGGCACGCCAACCGCGCCGACATCGTGCTGACCCGCGACGGGACGGAGATCGTCGGCGGGGCGCAGTTGCTGCTCGACCTCGACGGGCGGACGGCGGCGGTGGAGGCGTCGGGCGTCCATCGCATGGCCGACGCGGAAACGGCGCTGTCCACCCGCTTCGACGGGCTGCAGCCGGCGGCGCTGGCCAAGATCGGTCCGCTGCTGGCGCCGTTGTCGGCGGTGACCGTTCCCCTTGGCGGGCGCATCGACGCGACCCTGGATTCGCGGTTCGAGCCGGTGCGCTTCAGCTTCGACCTGCAGGGCGGCGCCGGAGAGGTCAGCTTGCCGGCGCTGCGGCCCGACCCCTACCGGGTCGACCGTCTGCGGCTGCGCGGCGGGCTGGACGTGCCGGGCCGGCGGGCGGAGCTGGAGCGGCTGGACCTCGCGTTCGACGGGATGGCGATGGCCGGGCGGGGCGACCTGCGGGAGCAGGGTGGGCAGCGCAGCGGCAGCCTGCGGCTCGACCTGACGGCGGGCCGCACGCGGGCCTCGCTCGCCCTTGACGGCCCGCAGGTTCCCGCCAAGGGCGCGTCGGTCGCCGCAACGCTCGACGGGCTGGTGCCTGCCGCGTTGGCCGGTCTCGCCCCGGCGTTGGCGCCGCTTGCCGCGGCGCAGCTCCCTCTGTCCGGCACGGCCAGCCTGGAGCTGGACCCCGACGGGCAGCCACGCAGCGGGCGGGCGGAGTTGAAGGCCGGCGCCGGGCGCGTAGTTCGGCCGGACCTGTTCCCGGAGCCGCTGCCCGTCGCCTCCGCCGCCCTGACGGTGGCCGGCGACCGCTCCTCGGGCAAGCTGGAGGTGGAGCGGCTGGCGGTCGACCTTGGCGGGCCGACCGTGGAGGGAACGGCGCACGCCACCATCGCCGAGTTCGGCACGGCGGAGGCCCGCCTGTCGGTGGAGGCCGCCGTGACGGCCAAACGGGTGCCGGCCGACGAGCTGCCCCGGCTGTGGCCGCTGGGGGTTGGGAAGAACCCGCGGGAGTGGGTGACCAAGAATTTGTCGCGCGGCGTCGTTCCGGAGGCGACGGCGACCGTCCGGGCCAGCGGGCCGCTGTCCGACTTGGCGGCGATCGACGTGACGCATTTCCAGGCCGGCATCAAGGCCGAGGACATGACGGTGGATTATTTCCACCCGCTGCCCAAGGTCGCCGGGTTGGGGGCGGAGGTGTCCACCGACGGCAAGACCTTCACCATCCACACCAAGGGCGGCCGCATCGACGACGTCCAGCTCGGCGAGGGCACGATCGTCATCGGCGGGCTGGACACCGGCAAGGAGACCATGGATATCCGCGTCCCGGTCCGCGGGCCGGTGCGCACCATCCTGACCGTTCTGGACAGCCCGCCGCTGGGCTATCCCAGCCGCCTCGACCTCGACCCGAAGCGCACCCAGGGGCAGGCCGACGCGCAGCTCCACTTCCAGTTCCCGCTGCTGGTCGACCTGAAGGTGGAGCAGTTGAACCTCGACGTCGCGGCCAAGCTGCGAGGCGTCGGGGTGGAGAAGGTGGCCGCCGGGCTGACCGCGACCGAGGGCGACCTGACGCTGGCGCTCGACATGAACGCCATGACGGTGAAGGGCAACACCAAGCTGGACGGCATCCCCGTCACCATCGACTGGAAAGAGCAGTTCACCTCCACCGCCAAGGGGCCGCGCACCCGCATCGCCGTGAAGGGCGACGTGGACGCCCAGGACCTGCGCAGCCACGGCATCGACCTCGGCGATCATGTGGCGGGGCCGCTGGGGGCGGACGTTCTGTTCACCGTGGACCAGCGCCGCCGCTTCGGGCTGACCGCCGGGCTGAACCTGGAGAAGACCCATCTGCGCATCGACGAGCTGGGCTGGGAGAAGAAGCCCGGCGTGCCGGGCACCGGCAAGCTGGCGCTGGAGTTCCAGAAGGACCGCGTGACCCGCATCACCGGCCTGTCGGTCGATGCCGGTGGGCTGCGCGCCCAGGCGGTCGTCGACCTCGCGCCGCAGACCATGGCGGTCACCAAGGTTGCGGTCAGCCAGATGTCGGTCGGCCAGACCGACCTGAAGGCCGACGTGACGGTGCATGACGGCGGCAAGGGCGGCTATTCCGGGACCATCACCGGCCAGAGCCTGGACGCCCGCGTCCTGGCCGGCAAGGCCGATCCGCCCGGCGGCAAGAAGCAGGGGCCGCCCGACGAGAAGCCGCTGCCGCTCGATTTCGACCTGACGCTGAACCGCGTCGTCTTCGGGGATGGCCGCCACCTGTCCGACGTGGCCGGGCGGATCAAGCGCGACCGCCTGTCCTGGACGGCGCTCGACGTGACGGCGAAGGCGGGGCGCGACGGGGCGGTGTCCCTGCGCTTCCTGCCGGGCGCCCAGGGTTTCTACGACGTGGCCATCTCGGCCAGCGACGCCGGGGCGACCTTCCGCGCGCTCGACATCAACGACCGGGTGCAGGGCGGCGCGCTGGCGATCACCGGCCGCACGGTGGAGCCGCGGGCCGACGCCGCCATCGAGGGCCGGCTGGAACTGACCGACTACGCGCTGGTCGACCCGCCGGTCCTCGCCCGCATCCTGAACTCCATTTCCCCGTCCGGCTTCGCCGAGCTGATGGGCGGCGGCAAGGGCATCCGCTTCGGGCGGGCCGTCAGCGACTACCGCAAGGACGGGCGCCTGCTGACCGTGAAGGATCTGCGCACCTCCGGCTCCGCGCTCGGTCTGACCCTCTCGGGGGAGGTGGACATCGAGACGGACACCGCCAACCTGCGCGGCACCATCGTGCCCATCTACGGGCTGAACCGGCTGATCGGCCAGATCCCGCTGTTGGGCGACGCGCTGAGCGGCGGCGAGGGGCAGGGCATCTTCAGCGCCACCTGGCACGTCCGCGGCCCGCTGGCCGACCCGGACGTGACGGTGAACCCGCTCGCCATGCTGGCGCCGGGGTTCCTGCGCAACCTGTTCTTCCTGGGCGAGGGTGGCGACGGCAAGGAAGCGCCGTCGCCGGGGACTTTCGAGAAGTAGGGGGTGATTTTCCCTCTCCCGTCCCGGGAGAGGGAGGGACCCGCCGCAATGCGGCGGGAGGGTGAGGGTGCCGGCAACAGGGCTGGTGCCCGCTCCCTGGCTTTACCCTCACCCGCCCGCTGTCGCGGGCATCCTCTCCCGGGGCGGGAGAGGGATTCAGCGGTGCCTCACACCGCCTTGACCAGAGCGTGGCGCTTCTTGCCGGCGCTCAGCTTGATGACGCCGTCGGCGTTCAGGTCGGCGGCGGTGGCCTTGGCGGCCTCGTCGGGGATGGCGGCGTCGTTCATCTTCGCGCCGGCGCCCTTGATGAGGCGGCGCGCCTCGCCCTTCGACGCGGCCAGCCCGGCGGACACCAGCAGGTCCACCACCGCGACCCCGGCCTCAAGCTCGGCGCGGGGCACGTCGATGCTCGGCAGGCCTTCGGCGGCGGCGCCCTGCTCGAAGGTGCGGCGGGCGGTCTCGGCGGCCTCCAGGGCGGCCGCCTCGCCGTGGGCGAGCTTGGTCACCTCATGGGCGAGGATCTTCTTGGCCTCGTTGATGCCGGCGCCCTCCAGGGACTCCAGCCGCGCCACCTCGTCCAGCGGCAGCTCGGTGTAGAGGCGCAGGAAGCGGCCGACGTCGGCGTCCTCGGTGTTGCGCCAGTACTGCCAGAAATCATAGGCGCTGAGCTTGTCGGCGGTCAGCCACACCGCGCCCGCGGCGGTCTTGCCCATCTTGGCGCCCGACGAGGTGGTCAGCAGCGGGGTGGTCAGGCCGAACAGCTCCGCCCCGTCGGTGCGGCGGCCCAGCTCGACGCCGTTGATGATGTTGCCCCACTGGTCCGACCCGCCCATCTGGAGCATGCACTTCTCGCGCCGGAACAGCTCCACGAAATCATAGGCCTGGAGAATCATGTAGTTGAATTCCAGGAAGGTCAGCGGCTGCTCGCGATCCAGCCGCAGCTTGACCGATTCGAAGGTCATCATGCGGTTGATCGTGAAGTGCCGGCCGATGTCCCGCAGCAGCGGGATGTATTTCAGCTCGTCCAGCCAGTCGGCGTTGTTGACCATCACCGCGTCGGTCGGCCCGTTACCAAAGGACAGGTAGCGCCCGAAGATGCGCTTGATGCCCGCCATGTTGGCGTTGATGGCCTCGTCGGTCAGGAGCTGGCGCGCCTCGTCCTTGCCCGACGGATCGCCGATCTTGGTCGTGCCGCCGCCCATCAGGACGATCGGCTTGTGGCCGGTCTTCTGCAGCCAGCGCAGCATCATGATCGGCAGCAGGCTGCCCACATGCAGGCTGTCCGCCGTGCAGTCGAAGCCGATGTAGGCGATGATCGGCCCCTTCACCGCGCGCTCGTCGAGCCCGGCGAGGTCGGTGCACTGGTGGATGAAGCCGCGTTCCTGCAGCGTGCGGAGGAAATCCGATGTCAGCGTCGTCATGGCCGCGATCCGGCTGTCGTGGTAGGGTCCAGGGTCGCGTCTGTTAGCATGGAACGCGCGGCCCCACAATTCTCGGGGCGGACTCGGCATGGGATTGGGGTAAGGAATGCAGACGGTCGTCGGGCTGATGAGCGGCACCTCCATGGACGGGATCGATGCGGCCCTGGTCCGCACCGACGGCGAGCGCCGGGTGGAGCCGCTGGCCTTCGTCACCATTTCCTACGGCGACGGCTTTCGCGCCGACCTGCGCTCCTGCCTGGGCGGCAAGGGGCCGGTGGAGGCTGTGGAGCGGGCCCTGACCGATGCCCACGCCGACGCCGTGCGCCGCCTGCTGGCGGAGGCCGGGACGGAGGCCGGCGCGGTGGACCTGATCGGCTTCCACGGCCACACGATCTTCCACGACCCGGCGCAGCGCCGCACTTGGCAGATCGGCGACGGCGCGCGGCTGGCGCGGGCGACCGGCATCGCCGTGGTCGACGACTTCCGCACGGCGGACGTGGCGGCGGGCGGGCAGGGCGCCCCGCTGGTGCCGCTGTTCCACCGCGCGCTGGCCGACGCCCTCCCGCGCCCGCTGGCCGTGCTGAACATCGGCGGCGTCGCCAACGTCACCTGGATCGGCGAGGGCGAGGATGATGTGATCGCCTGCGACACCGGGCCGGGCAACGCGCTGGTCGACGATTGGGTGCTGTCCGGCCAGGGCGCGCGCTACGATTCCGGCGGGGCGCTGGCGGCGCGGGGCAACGTGGACGAGAGTGCGTTGGCGGCGCTGCTCGCCCATCCCTATTTCGACCTTCCGGCGCCGAAGTCGCTGGACCGCGACGCCTTCGACCCGGCGCCCGTCCGCGGCCTGTCGGTGGAGGACGGAGCGGCGACCCTGACCGCCTTCACCGCCGCGTCGGTCGCCCGCATCGTCCCGCATCTGCCGGACGCGCCGCTGCGCTGGCTGGTCTGCGGCGGCGGGCGGCACAACGCGACGCTGATGGGGATGCTGGCCGACCGGTTGGGCGTGCCCGTCGATCCGGTGGAGGCGGTGGGCTGGAACGGCGACGCGCTGGAGGCCGAAGCCTTCGCCTATCTGGCGGTGCGCAGCCGCAAGGGCCTGCCGCTCAGCCTGCCGGCCACCACGGGTGTTCCGCGGCCGATGAGCGGCGGGCGCTTCCACCCGCTGTGACGCCGGTCTGGTGTGACGCCGGAGGTTACGGGCGCGGGCGGCTGTTGTCGGTGCAGTTGTCGGCGTGCTTGCACCAGTTGCCGAAGGTGCTGGCAATCTGGGCGTTGCTGCAGCCGGACAGCAGAAGCACAGCGATCCCGGTAACGAAGGCAAAACGGCGGAGCTTCATCGCGCTTACTCCGCCACGGCGGCGACGGGGTTGCCCATCGCGCGGTCCAGATAGTCGTCCACCTGCACCGCCAGGTCGTCGCTGCGGTTGGCGAAGAAATGGTTGGCGCCGGGCACGACGCGGTGGTCGATCCGGATGTCCTTCTGGTGCGACAGCTTGGTCACCAGCTTGTTCACCGCCGCCCCCGGAACCAGTTCGTCCTTGTCGCCGTGGATGATCAGGCCGGAGGAGGGGCAGGGCGCCAGGAAGGAGAAGTCGAACAGGTTGGCCGGCGGCGAGACGGACACGAAGCCGTCGATCTCCGGGCGGCGCATCAGAAGCTGCATGCCGATCCACGCCCCGAAGGAGACCCCGGCGATCCAGCAGACCGGGGCGTTGGGGTTGTGGGTCTGCAGCCAGTCGAGCGCCGCTGCCGCGTCGGCCAGTTCGCCCTCGCCCTTGTCGTAGGTGCCCTGGCTGCGGCCGACCCCCCGGAAATTGAAGCGCAGGGCGGAATAGCCGCGCTTCGTGAAGGACTGGAACAGGGTGAAGACCACCTTGTTGTTCATGGTCCCGTTGTGGTGCGGGTGCGGATGCAGCAGCAAGGCCATCGGCGCGTTGGGGATCGTGCCGTGTGTGTAGCGCCCTTCCAGACGTCCGGCCGGACCGTTGATCATCACTTCAGGCATGGGAACGGCGATCCTGACGCGAATATAAGGTGATCCGGACCACCGGCGGAGCGGCGGGCGGACGCCACGGCAAGCGGACGTGGTTGCCCATGGACAAGCATGGATTTTTCGCACACAATTCTTGACCGTTTTGCTTGGTCATCATATATGCGTCGATGCGTCCTTTCAGGGCAACCCGCGCGACCGGCGAGGCACGGGTCGAGGGCTCTTGCGAAAGATCACCTCTTCCGGCAAGAGGGCGGACTATACCACGGCGGGTGTTCCGGTGTTCAAGCATCTTCGCGAAGAGATCGACGGTATCATGGCCCGCGACCCGGCCGCGCGGTCACGGGCCGAGGTCGCGCTGTGCTATCCGGGCTTCCACGCCATCGTCCTGCACCGCGTCGCGCGCTATTGCTGGGATCGCCGCTGGCACCTGATGGCGCGCGCCGTCTCGCAGATCGCCCGCGCCCTGACCGGCATCGAGATCCATCCGGGGGCGACCATCGGGCGCCGCTTCTTCATCGACCACGGCATGGGCGTCGTCATCGGCGAGACCGCCGAGATCGGCGACGACGTGATGCTCTATCACGGGGTTACGCTGGGCGGCACCTCGTTGAACCAGGGCAAGCGCCACCCCACGCTGGAGAGCGGCGTGATCGTCGGCGCGGGGGCCAAGGTGCTGGGCGCCATCACCATCGGGCGCGGCGCCCGCGTCGGCGCCAACGCCGTCGTGGTGGCGGACGTGGCGCCCGGCATCGCGGTGGTCGGCATCCCGGCCAAGGCGGTGGTGACGCGCGACCGTGTCGAGACGCAGAAGTTCATGCCTTACGGCACGCCCTGCGGCGACATCCCCGATCCGGTGGCGCGCGCGCTGAACGGCCTGCTCGATCAGGTGTCGACCTTGCGCCGGCGCGTCGAGGAACTGGAATCGGAGCGCGGCGACGCGCATAATTCATCCGTATACGAAACATCGGGCGTTCCCAACGGGAGCGCCCGGCCCGACAATGGGGTGCGCGAGCCGGTGTCCATCGAAGGCGGTCCGGCGGCGTCCTGTTGAACCAAACACAAACATAAGGCTTGGCGCCGATCCGCTGGACGGTCGGGCCGGGGTGAAGGAAGGGTAAGGAGGGTAAAATGAGACTCAGCACCAAGGGACGCTATGCCGTCATGGCTATGGTCGATCTTGCTGCCACCAGCCAGGGGAGCCCCGTCGCCCTTGCCGACATCGCCGACCGGCAGGAGATTTCGCTCTCCTATCTGGAGCAGCTGTTCGCCAAGCTGCGCAAGGGCGGTCTGGTGAAGAGCGTGCGCGGCCCCGGCGGCGGCTATCTGCTGGCCCATCCGGCGGACGCGACCCGGGTGTCCGACATCATCCTGGCGGTGGACGAGCCGATCCGCACGACCCGTTGCGCCAACGGCACGCCGCAGGGCTGCCGGACCAACCGCTCGCGCTGCCTGACCCACGACCTGTGGGAGGAGCTGGGCAACCAGATCCACATGTATCTCAGCTCGGTCACCGTGGCCGACGTGGTGGAGCGGCGGATCATCGGCACCAGCAGCCTGACCATCCGAGGCCCGCAGCCGGCGGACGAGGGCGCCGCGGTCGCGGCGGAGTAAGGGAGCGCCCTCCGGCCCTTCGTCCCGATGACCCGCGTCTATCTCGACCACAACGCCTCGGCGCCTCTGAAGCCGGCGGTGAAGACGGCGATGATCCAGGCCATGGATCTCGCCGGCAACCCGTCGTCGGTGCACGGCTTCGGCCGCACGGTGCGCCGCGCGGTGGAGGAGGCGCGCGCCCAGGTCGCCGCCCTGGCCGGGGTGCGGCCCGCCCAGGTCTTCTTCACCGGCAGCGGGACGGAAGCCAACAATCTGGCGCTGCGCGGCTTCCCCGGCCGGCCGGTCGTGACCTCGGCCATCGAGCATGATTCGGTGCTGGAGGCGGTTCCAGGCGCCGCCCGCATCCCGGTGGACCGCAACGGCGTCGCCGATCTCGCCGCGCTCGACCGCCTGCTCGCCGACGCTGACGTCCCCGTGCTCGTCTCCCTGATGCTCGCCAACAACGAGACCGGCGTGATCCAGCCGGTGGCCGAGGCGGCGCGGGTCGCCCACGCCCACGGCGCGCTGCTCCATTGCGACGCCGTCCAGGCGGCGGGGCGCCTGCCGCTCGACCGCGCGGCGCTCGGCGCCGACCTGCTGACGCTGTCGGCCCACAAGATCGGCGGCCCCGCCGGCGTTGGCGCCCTGATCCTCGCCGACGGGCTGGAGCCGGAGGCGCTGATCCGCGGCGGCGGGCAGGAGAAGCGCCGCCGCGCCGGCACCGAGAACGTCGTCGGCATCGCCGGCTTCGGCGCCGCCGCCCGCCTCGCGCGGGAGGAGTTGCCCGGCAGCGCCCGCCTGACCACCCTGCGCGACGCGCTGGAAGCGTCGGCGCTCGCCGCCGTTCCGGCCGCGCGCGTGATGGGGGCCGGCGCGGCGCGGGTCGGCAACACCAGCAACCTGCTGCTGCCCGGCGTGGCGGGGGAGACGCAGGTGATGGCGCTTGACCTCGCCGGGGTGGCGGTCAGCGCCGGGTCGGCCTGCTCCAGCGGCAAGGTGAAGCCGTCCCACGTCCTGGCGGCCATGGGCGAGAGTGCCGGGGATGCCGCCTGTGCCATCCGGGTCAGCCTGGGCTGGGACAGCGACGACGCGGCGGTGGAGCGTTTCGCCGCCGCCTACGCCGCCATGGCGGCAAGGCTGGCCCGCGCTCCTGCGGCGTAATCGCCATTCCATGGCCTCCACCTCCCGCCGCGGGCCGTGTAAGGTTGCGCGGCGCCCCGCTTCTGGGTATCACCCGGCCGAAGGGAAGGCGGCGATCCGCCGCCCTCACGGCCGACCTGTGCAGCGTTTCAACGGACGGCAAGCATGACGACATCCGATTCCGGCCCGCCGCGCTTTCCCAAGGGGGAGGCTCCCAAGGGCATCGCCGGGACCATCGACGGCGATCTGGAGCCGTGCTGGCTGTGCGGCCGTTCGGTCGCGGCGCGCGCGATGTTCTGCCATTCCTGCGGCGCGGTGCAGGCGCCGCGCCCGCTCGACCATTTCACCCGGCTGGGTCTGGAGCGCCGCTTCGACATCGAGCCGGAGGCGCTGGCCCGCCAGCACGCCGGCTTTTCCCGCGCCATGGACCCGGAACGCTTCGCGGCGCGTGGCGCGCGGCAGCAGGCCAACGCCCGCGCCCTGGCCGACGCGCTGGACGACGCCCATGAGACGCTGCGCGACCCGGTGCGCCGCGCCCGCTATCTGCTGGACCTGCTGGACGCGCCGCCCGTCACCGTCCCGCCGGAGGACGACGACGAGGTGACCGATCTCGCCCAGCGGCTCGACGGGGCTCCGGACGTCGCCGCGGTGGACCGGCTTGCCCAGGACATCGGGCAACGCGTGGAAAGTTGCATCAAGTATCTTGCCATTGCCTTCCGCAACGGGCAGACCGACAACGCCGCGCGCATCCTCGCGCGGCTGGAGCGGTTGGAAGTGTTGGCGGCCGAATCCCGGACGCGGCGTTCCGGCCTTGCCCCGAAGTCACCCTAACCATTGCCACCGCACACCGACGCCTTTGTTCAGGAGAGCACCCCAATGCCCAAGATGACCTTCATCGAGCCGAACGGCACCCGCCACGAGGTGGACGCCCCGCTCGGCCTGTCCGTGCTCGAGGTCGCGCACAAGCACGGCCTGGACCTGGAAGGCGCCTGCGAGGGCTCGCTCGCCTGCTCGACCTGCCACGTCATCGTGGAGCCGGAGTGGTTCGACGTGCTGAACGAGGCGTCGGAGGACGAGGAGGACATGCTCGACCTCGCCTTCGGCCTGACCAAGACCTCGCGCCTGGGCTGCCAGATCATCATCAGCGAGGAACTGGACGGTCTGGCGGTGCGCCTGCCGGGCGGCACCAACAACGCCATGCGCTGATCCACCGCCGCGGCGCCTTCCAAGGCAGCCACGGCTTGCATCCGCCACCGGGAAACCGGCGCGCCGGTCCGCTCATGGACGCGGCGCCCCCGGTTCTCCGGTGGTGAATTTTTTGGGAACCGGCCCATATAGGGCGCCATGATCTCCTACGCCAACTCCCTCGGCATCGCCAAGCGTCCCCAGGACACCCGCGTGGTCGTCGCCATGTCCGGCGGCGTCGATTCCTCCGTCACCGCCGCCGTTCTGCGGGAGGAGGGCTACGACGTGGTCGGCATCACGCTGCAGCTCTACGACCACGGCATCGCCCTGCAGAAGCCGGGCGCCTGCTGCGCCGGGCAGGACATCTACGACGCCCGCCAGGTCGCCGACCGCATCGGCATCCCGCACTATGTGCTGGATTACGAGGGCAAGTTCTCCCAGGACGTGATCGACGACTTCGCCGACACCTATCTGCGCGGCGAGACGCCAATCCCCTGCGTGCGCTGCAACCAGCGGGTCAAGTTCCGCGACCTGCTGAACACCGCCCGCGACCTTGGCGCCGACGCGCTGGCGACCGGCCATTACGTGCGCCGCGTCCAGGGGGCGGCGGGGGCGGAGCTGCACCGCGCCATCGATCCCGGCCGCGACCAGAGCTACTTCCTGTTCGCCACGACGCGCGAGCAGCTGGAGTTCCTGCGCTTCCCGCTGGGCGGCCTGACCAAGCCGGAGACCCGAGCCCTGGCCGAGCGCCACGGGCTGGAGGTGGCGGCCAAGCCGGACAGCCAGGACATCTGTTTCGTCCCCAACGGCTCCTACGCCGACGTGGTGGCCAAGCTGCGCCCCGGCTCGGTCGAGCCCGGCGACATCGTCCATGTTGACGGGCGCGTCCTGGGCCGCCACCGCGGCGTGGTCCATTACACGGTGGGCCAGCGCAAGGGGTTGGGCATCGGCGGCATCCGGGGCGAGGAGGAGCCGCTGTTCGTCGTCCGGCTGGAGCCCGGCCAGCGCCGCGTCGTCGTCGGCCCGCGCCGCGAGCTGGCGCGCAACGTGGTGACGATCCGCGAGGTCAACTGGCTCGGCCCCGCCTTGGCTCCCGGCGAGGGGCTGGATGTGGAGGTGAAGCTCCGCTCCGCCCAGCCGCCGGCTCCGGCGGTGTGGCGGCTGGGCGCGGACGGCACTGCACAGGCCGAACTGCACGAGCCGCAATACGGCGTCGCGCCCGGCCAAGCCTGCGTCGTCTACCAGGGCGACCGGGTGTTGGGCGGCGGCTGGATTGCTGGAACGGGGGCCTGACGAAAACTTCGCAAAAAGTGAAATTTCAGCGTTGACACCCCGGTCCCCCTGGAATACATAAGCGGCCCCGGCACGAACCGCGGCGGCCAACACCGAAACGGACCGCGCCGGGAGATGATGGTAAGCACGATGGCAGCGTAGCTCAGTGGTAGAGCAGGGGAATCATAATCCCTTGGTCGGGGGTTCAAATCCCTCCGCTGCTACCATCATTGCAGTCCTAGCGACTGTGTTGTTCCCCTCACCCGGTTTCGATCGGGTGAGGGACAGCAACTCCTCAATCCTCCCATGCACCATCAAATGAGTTTCCCCGCGGCGCTCGCCGGGATGAACCTCAATTCGCGCCAGCAGCGCCCGCAGGGTGTTCGCTGCGTTTTGGCGTGCCTCGTCCCCACCGGCAAGCGCTTTGTCCAGCGCGTCGAGCTGGTCACGGTATCGTTCCGCGGCCTGGGGATGCAGCTCCACGACCGAATCGCTTTCGGCCTCCATGATGGCCGCCATCTCCGCATCGGCTTCCGCCTTCTGCCGTTCCAGGTCCATGAGCTTCCCGCGCAGGGCAGGGCCGGCGGTGCCTTCGGCGATGGCGTCCACGATGTTGTCGATCTGCCGCCCGAGCTTGGCGACACGGGCCGCCACGTCGTCGCGCTTCGCTGACGCTTCGGACCGGAGCCGGCGGCGCTCTTCCCCGTAGGTCTTCACATAGAGGGCAAGCAGCTTGGGCGACAGCAGTTGCGTCCGGATGCCGTCCAACACCCGCTCTTGCAGATCGGGCAGCCGAATCGTCCGGTTGTTCGAGCAAACGGACGGCCCCGATTCGCGGTAAGTCGAGCAGGCGAGCTGATCCTTGGACTTGACCGTGTAGGCTCCGCCGCAGCAGCCGCAGCGCAGCAGGCCCGAGAACAGATGCTTGGGCCGCCGGGTCTTATCGACGCGGAGGTGAGCGAAGCCCGCCTTGATGGCCTGCGCCCGCTCCCACAGATCGTCTTCAACGATCCGCAGTTCGGGAACTTCGGTCACGACCCAATCCGATGGCGGATTGAGGCGGGGGAGCCGCTTGCCCGTCTCCGGGTCTTTGACCATGTGCAGGCGGTTGTAGATCACGAAGCCGATGTAAGCCTCGTTGTAGAGGATGCCGTTCTTGCGAGCTGGGTTCCCATTGATCGTGCTGGCGTTCCAGTGCCCACCGGCCGGGGAGGGGATGCCGTCCCGGTTCAGGCCGTCAGCAATGGCGCGCGGGCTGATGCCGGCGGCGAACTCCCGATAGATGCGGCGAATCGCGTCGGCCTGTTCAGGGTTGATCCGGCGCTTCCCGCGCACCAGCTCACCCCGCGCATCAAACTCCCGAACCACATCGTATCCGTAGGACAGGCCGGCGGGGACGCTGCCAGCCATGGCGCGGCCCGTCTGCCCGCGGCGCACCTTCTGCGCCAGATCGCGCAGGAAAAGGGCGTTCATCGTGCCCTTGAGGCCGACGTGCAGTTCCGAAATGTCGCCTTCCTGAACGGTGGCGAGCCGGATGCCGGCGAACCCGAGCCGCTTGTGGATGGCGGCGGTGTCTTCCTGATCGCGGGAAAGCCGGTCCAGCCCCTCCGCCACGACCGTGTCGAACTGGCCCGTCTTGGCGTCGTCCAGCAGGCGCAGCGCCTGTGGGCGGTTCCGCAGGTGCGCGCCGGACATGGCGTAATCGGCATACACGGTCACGACCGAACCGCCGTGCCGCTCGACAAAGTCGCGGCATAGGCGCACCTGATCGTCAATGGACCGTTCGTGCTGGTTGTCTGACGAGAACCGCGCGTAGATCGCAGCGCGCATTACGCCCTCCGGGCCTTCCTGGCTTCCTGTTCGGCCCGATGATCCTCGCGCGCCGCCGCCCGCGCAAGGGCGCGCACGAAGTCCTCCAGCAGTTCTTCTGCTGTGGGCTCTCGCCGTGGCGCTATAGGCGCTATGGGGCGGCGGCTGGACATGGTCGCGCGGATTCTTCCTGTTCCAGCAGTGGGAGGGTGATCAGCAAGGCGATTGCTTTGCGCGTCGCTTTCTTGGCGCTTTGTCCGGGCGGCTTCAAATCGTTCGCATCACATTGAATTTGGTGTATGCATAGCGTTCTGTGCCACCAAAGGAGGTTGGGCGTTGAAGTACGTCTCTTTGTTCGCTGCTGCCGCTGCCGTCACTTTGCTTTTGAGCGGGTGCCAGACGAAACCTACTCAGCAGACGACGCGGTCGCTCACCACTTACCGAGTTGCGGGCGTACCCTATGAAGAAGTTGCCGCAGCGGTTACGAAGGGGCTTCAAGGGACAAATGCAGATTCGGTGAAGATCGATCGCAGCTTCCCCCCAGCTCAACTGGCTGCCCAGCCCGCCCGCCTTGAGTTGAAAAGCCCATTCTCGGGCAGCAAGCTGGGTGCACTTGCTGAGGCTTCGGGAAGTCGTATTCAGGTGCCAAGCTGCCAGGATGCTCCATACATCGCGACTGGCGCTGATAAAAGCATGGCCGGCTATGGTGAAAGCACGGGGTACTATGTTTGCCTTTGGCCGTACAAAGATGGCGTGAATATTGATATATACACCAGCTTCTCTATCCAATCTGGTGGCATTGCTAACTTGGGCACTGATCTTGCCCGCTCTGTTGTCGGTAATAGTAGCCAATTCATCCAACGTTCTATTGACGCTGTGCTTGAGAACGTTCGCGCAACAGGCGCTTCTGTGGAAAAGGTCGGCGAGCTTAAAGCCTAAAGCTCGCTTAATGAGGAAGCTGCAAGGCGGGCGCTCAGAATTGAGTGCCCGCCTTGCGGAACGCTGAGGCAGAATTAGCAAAGAACCTGAACCAATATTGTGGAGCTGGCGAATGGTCAGCATGATGCCCTGATCCTGGTATTCGGCGATGATGCTGTTCTCCAGTTCGATCAGCTCGCCGTTGCGGCCGGTGAAGCGCTTGGACACGAAGCATTCAAAAGGCATGGTTGCCTCCCGTCGCCTTGATGCCGGCGAAGAAGCTGATCGGGTCGCCGTCCCACAGCGGGTCGCGGTAAAAGTCGGCGAGGTCGGCTTCGGACTCGCAGAACTCGCAAAGGCCGGTGCGGTAGTCGATGTGGTCGAAGTCGCCGCACATGACACAGGTGCCAATGACCATCATGATTCGGCCCCCGGTGTCGTGCCGTTGGCCTGTTCGTTGGTCAGCGCTTTGACCTGACCTTCGTCCATCGCGGCGCCTGCGTTCGGCTCGTCCATGAACATCAGGCGAATTCCGGGCAGCTTTGCGAGGGGCGGCATGTCGAGCGGCATCAAGGCCACACGGCGCCAGATCGAGTTGTCAGACTGTGGGAAGCTGGGCTTGATGGCCTGCCCGAGCATGCGGGTGTTGACCGGTTCGCCCGTCTGCGGATTATGAGGGAAGCGATTGAGCAGGCCCTTAATCTGTTTGTGCGTGTTCAGCAGTGCATTCCGCCTGTCCAGCGGGCACGGTCCGGCGCTCTTCAGTTCGTCGATCAGGGTTTCCAGTTTCGCGATGGCCCGCAGGGCTTCCCGATGCAGGCGTTGCTGTTTGCTCGCCATGGCTGCCTCACCTCCGGCCCATCTTGCGGATTTGGGCGAGGTCCCGGCGGAGGGAGACGCGGGCTTTCTCGCTGTGCTCGGTCGCGCGGGCCTGATATTCGGCTTCGGCGATGCGGCGCGGATCGGTGATGTCGAAACCACCGGCTTTCAGGGCGGCCAGGACTTCGGACTTGGTGACGGGTTCAGACATGGGGCCTCACTTCGGCGGCGTCTCGCGCCGGCCTTTGTTGGGGTTGTAGATGCGGGGGCGGTAGGTGCGGCCAGCGGCGCGGTCGTCGTGGCGCCAGTCGCGGACGAGGGCGGATAGGGCACTGATCAGGTTCCAGCGCCGGAGGCTCCGCCACTCCATCAGGAGTTCATAGGCGACCATGCCGCGGGTCATGGCGCGGTTGGTCCAAGCCTTCTTGCAGGGTTCAGAGCAGAATTCCTGCTGCATGTGCCGGGGCGTGTAGGCCGTCCCGCATTCGCGGCAGGGGCAGGGCGAATAGGTTGTCCGCACCGTCCGTGCCCGCGTGGGCGCTCCGGCCTCCCCTTGGCCTTCCAGCAAAGAGCGACTAGACGCTTTGTCGGCGCTCATCGAACCCTCAGCCGGATGTTCAGGAAGTGGATCGTGCTGGCCTTCTGGCGGCGCAGCCGTTCGGCGACGAGCTGGAGGAAGCGCTTGCGGGTGAACGGGTCCACGCCTCGGGGCGCGCACCAATCCAGGTAGGCTTGCCACAGAGCTTCCGCCTGGAGGCGGCTGCCCGCCGATGGTTCGGTCACCTCCGCGAGGAACGAGTCGATCCAGTCCCGTTCACCGGGGGACCGGTCCAGCCGGGGCAGGGGCGATTGCTCCCACACCCGGCGCGCGGCATCGCGCCCGCCGATGTCGCGGGCGACGCGCACCAGCTCCATCCACAGGCGATAGGTGGCCTGCGTCTCGGGATCGATGGTGGCGGCGCGGCGGCGACCGGCGGGCATAGCTTCGCCGTTCACCGGGCCGTGGTCGGCTGGTGCGGTCATGGCGGAACCTCGGAATGGGGCGGTCTGGAAAAGGCCCGGCCCGGAGGCCGGGAGTTTCTGCGAATCGTAAAGAAACAAGAGGGTGAGCCGGGGGTGCGCCCGGTGCGCTCACCGCCAGCAGCGGCGGCTACCGAAACGGGCTTGCTGGCCCGCTTGGGTAGCCGCCGCCGGGGTCGAAGTCCCGGCGGCAGGAACTACGCGGCGACGGCATCCAGGTGGCGGAGCTGTTCGGCGGCCAGATCGCGGGCGGCATTCCCGTGCGCCGCGATTTCCCCAGCGGTGAAACCGGCGTTGCGCAGATCGTCGGTGGTGCAGGTGCCGTTGCCTTCGGTCAGGCGCACGATGTGGCCCGCCATGCGGCGGACGGTGGCGGGAGCTTTGGTGCGGGCGGACGAGGGGTGACGCATGCCATGTCTCCAAGAAGGTCCCGCCGGGCTAAGTGCGGCCCGGCGGGCAGTTGGGAGGAAACCACCGGAGACGCAAACACGGCGTCATCAGGTGAGGCATGACTATATGCGCATACGCATAAACTAGGTCAACTGAAAAAATGCGCAGCCGCATGAAAGGGGGTATGACTATGCGCGATTATGCGCGCTATGGAGTTAGCTGCGGCGGATGAAGTGGCGGTACGAGCCAATTACGAGGCCAGCGATGACGACGCTCTCCACGTCATCTTCGTGCCCGTTGTTGAGTTGAATGGATCGTTGGAATGCCGGGTGATCCGACTCCGGCAAAAGCCAGGGCTCACCATCGTGGATAACAAACTTTTTCACAGTTGCTTCGATGCAGCCATCAGTCCGATGACGCTCCACCACGACGTAGTCATCTGGCTGCGGTCCAGCGTGAATGTCCTCGAAGCGTACGCATTCAACAACACTTCCTTCCGGAAACACCCGGTTCATGGACGGACCGCGAACCTCAAGCCCGAAACGCTTAACGTTCGGGAACTGAGGGTGGGGTGGTAAGGAAATCGTGTACCAGCCCTCGCGTTCCCATTCCACAGCTTCCACCCAGTGCCCAGCCTGTACCGCTCCCATTACGAATACAGGTTGTAACGTTAACTCTTCGTTGACCCGCTCTCCGTAGGCAAACTGCTGTGGGCTTTCCCCTGCCAGTTCCGCAAGAGCAACAATCTGGTCAAATTCGGGCTCCTGTTGGTCCCGTTCCCACCGGCTGACGGTCGGTTGAGACACGCCTAGCATCTCGGCGAACTCGTGCTGGTTGAGTCCGCGCGATTTGCGCAAGCGCTTGATCCGGTCTGCGAGCGGGCGTGTCATGAGAAACGGCATATTCGCTGGCGTATCACATGGCAAATGCGAGGGCACATAATCTCGCGCGGTACCCCCTTGCGTTCTTATGCGTATGCGCATAAATTCGGCGTCTATGAAACCCATCCGCTACATTCGGAAGACGGTACTGGGAGTGTCCCAAGGCGAGTTCGCTCGAATTGCTGGCAGCACACAGACCACCGTCAGCCGCTGGGAGCGAGGCGAACTTGAGCCCTCTCGCAGCGAAATGGCCCGCATTCGCGACTACGCGAAGGCAAGTGGCAAGCCTTGGGATGACTCGTGGTTCTTCGACCCGCCCGCAATCGCGGCGGTCGAAACTGCTGCCGCATGAGGGCAAGCCATGGGCGCCCATGTCGGACCTACGATCTGGCTGATTTGGGAAACGGCTTCCCTGTCGTCGGAGCTGGTCATCACGCATGACGAGATTATTTGCGCGCGAATTCGCGCAGTCTTGTGCAATCAACCGGAAAGATTCGGCCAATGACCAAGCGCCGCAAGCCGCTGTCGGTTGAGGACGGCGTTACCGTCGCCCTTGCCATTCTGGGCGACGAACAGGCGGAGGGAGCCACGCGCAAAAGCGCACGTCTTGTCCGCTCTTGGTCCGATCCTGACGATGATGCCCACCACATCCCGGTTTATCAGGCCCTGCGCCTGGACCGGGCCTGCATGCTGCTGGGCGAGGCGCCGCCCATCCTGACCGCTTACCGGGCGGAGCTTCGGCGGTCGGCGGCAGAGGTCCGGGAGCCGGGCGACCCCATGGCGCGTCTGGCCGAAGCCATGGCTGAAATGGGCGATCTGGCGGAGGAGGTGCGGAGCGCCCGCGCCGTCTGCGGCCCCGGCGGCAAGTCCATCCTGCCGGAGGAGGCGCGGGCGATCCTGACACAGGCCGCCGAGCTGCGCGCGGTGCTGGACGCGCTCGAACACGACGTGACCGCGCTGTTGCCGGTGCCCGCTCCGGTGGAGGTCTGACCATGGCGACCGCCGGAGCAGACCGCATCCTGTCCCCTGATTTCGCGCTCATGCTGGCCGTCAATCATGTGCTGCTGACCCGGCGGCCTGCTGATGAGGACCGGGCCAAGATGACGGCAGCGGTCGAGGCCGCCCGAGAAGCCGGCGTGAGCGGCACCGCCGCCGCCCTGGCCGATGCCGCCGCCGCGTGGCTGGCCGGCACCGTGGGCACCGAAGCGCTGCAAGAGGCGCTGACCGACTTCGCCACCCCCTACGCCACCCGCGTGTCGCGGCCCGTCCGCCCCGCGGAGCCTGACCATTGCGGCCTTGTCGAAAGCGACGTGCCGCTGCTGTCCCACGCCGCGCGCGTCGCGGCTGCCATGGAGTCCGACCGATGAACGATCCGAAGGTGCAGAATACCCCCGCGTCGGCTGACGACGTGGCGTTCTTCCAGGAAATCGAGGGGTTGCAGGGCAAGCGCCCCATGCTGGTGCTGCCGGAAGGGCTGACGGCGGAAGACGTCGTCGCCCTGTCGATGATCGCGGCGGAGCGGGCGCGGCAGATCACGGCGAAGGGCTTCACGCCCGCGCATGACGATGCGCAGGGACCGAGCAATCTGGAGATGGCCGGTGGGGAATACCTCGTGCACGCTGGAAGCGGAGAGGTGAACCGGCAGCTCTTTTCGCCTGGGCACCCCTCCGCCGAATGGCCGTGGCCTTCCGAGTTCTGGAAGCCAAAATCGCCAATGCGCGACGGTGTGAAGGGCTGTGCCCTTGGTGTGGCTGGCATCGCGGCGCGTCTGCGCCGTGGCGAGCCGGTGGAGGGCTGAAGCCATGCCCGATGGTTCGATCTCCAATCCCGCCCGTCGACGGTCGGTGGCGGTTCCCATCCGTCGTCTCTCCGCATCGGAAGTCCGGCAGGCCGTGGATGTGTTGCAGGCCGCGCATCGGCAGACCGATGGAAGCCTCTCCGACCGCTTCGATACGGCGCGTCTGTTTGACCATCTGTACGATTCGGTTTTCGCACAGTCAGCTGGTCAGGCGCGCTTCTTCGTGGCGCGCCCGCTGTTCAGCTCCACCATCGTCGGGATGTTCGCCTATCGTCCGACATGGTGTTCCGCCCACGGGTGGGAGCTGGCCTATCTCGCCGTCCACCCGGATTGGCAGGGGCGGGGCATTGGGGCCGACCTGATCCAGGTCGTGCTTGCTGCCGTTGCGGAGGAGGGTAAGGCCGGCGACTTCATCTTCGTTCGGGCCGCGCGCCCGGCCTCGTTCCAGCGCTTCGGCTTTTCGCCCTGCATGGGTGATCCGCACCTGATGGTCGGGAAAGTCGGCGCCCTGGCGGTGGCGAAGCCCGTGGCGGAGGGCGTCTAAGATGGTCGCCTATTCCTTCCGCCCCCGCTTCATCGACCCCATCCTGGCCGGGCTGGAACCCGGCCCGTTGCTGCCCGGCATGAAGCGGCAGACGATCCGTGGCGCCAGCGGCGGAAAGCGCCACGCGCGCCCCGGCGAGCTGGTGCAACTCTACACCGGCATGCGGACGCGGCAGTGTCGCAAACTGGGCGAGGGCCGGTGCGTGGCCGCTGAACCGGTGACCCTGCTGCTTGAAAAGCCGGGCCTCGTGATCATCGGCGATGCGATGACGCCCGCGGACGATCACGAGGCCGCCCGGCAACTTGACGCCTTCGCCATCTATGACGGCTTCCGCGACTGGCCGGACCTCGTCGCCTTCTGGGCGGCGGAACACCCCGGCCTGACCCGGTTCGAGGGGGTGTTGATCCGGTGGGAGCCGCTTGCCGGTGCGGAAGTTCGGCCATGACCGAAACACCCGGACCGGAGTTGAAAGAGGCGGCTTTAGCCCATGCGGGGCGCGGGTGGAAGGTGTTCCCCTGCGTCTCCCGCGGCAAGGTCCCCTGCAAGGAAGTCGGGCTGTTTGAACACGGCGTGAAGGAAGCGGCCTCGTCCCGCTTCTGGGTGACGCAGCTCTGGCGCCGCTGGCCGGCGGCCAACGTCGCCACGGCGGCAGGGGAGGACAGCGGCTTTTGGGTTCTCGACGCCGACTTGAAGCCGGAGACCGACGAAGACGGTTTTCGCACCCTGCGCGAGCTGGAGGACCTGTTCGGCGAAGCCCTGCCGGACACGCTGGGCCAGATCACACCGTCGGGTGGTCGGCACTGGCTGTTCCGCTGGCCGGAGCGGGCCATTCCGAACAGCAGCCGGGCCAAGTGCGGCCCCGGCCTCGATACCCGCGGCGAAGGCGGGTACATCCTCGTCGCGCCCAGCATCCACCCGAACGGCAAGCGCTACGTCTGGACCGCCGATCCCGATTCGACGGCCATCGCTCCGGCGCCAGAGTGGCTGGTGCGGCTGGTGATCGGGGCGCCGGACGATCTGGAATGGCTCCGCCGAGCGCTGGACGGCAAGGCCCTGCCGGCGTGGCTGGCGAAGCGCCTGTCGGTGCCGAAAGCTCCAGCGGACGCCGAACGGGGCGGGCCGCCGCCGGGCAGCATCCACCCCTATGCCCGCAAGGCGCTGGAGGAGGAAGCGCAGAAGGTCCGCACCGCTGTGTCGGGCAGTCGGAATTCAACGCTGAACGAGGCGGCCTTCAATTTGGGGCAGTTCATCCCCAGCGGCTACCTGCCGCGATCCCTGATCGAACAGCACCTGTCCGTGGCCGCCCTGGCGTGCTTCGGCAGTGACCAGCGCGAGCTGATCGCGGCGCAGAAGACGATCAAGTCCGGGCTCGACGGCGGCATGCAGCATCCGCGCGAGCTGCCGGCGCCTCTGGTGCCGCAACGCCGTGGGCGGAGCGGAAGGCCCGCGCCGCGCCGTCCGCTTCGGACGGCGGCGGAGGACCCGCAGGCGGTTGCCGCCGCCGTGGCGTCGGCCCGTGCCCTGTGGGCCGATGGGCGACGGGTGGATGACGTGCCCGGCGCCTTGGCCTTCCTGCGGGCGGCGAATGCGGTTCGGTCATGGTCGATGCTGCGGGCGGTGGATCATCTCGACCTGACGCATGTGGTGCCGGGTCAAGGGCGCGTCCTGCTGCACCGTGGGCCGGCGGTGCTGGCCGCCATGCAGGTGTGGAACCCAGAGGCGACCGGGCCGGAGGTGTCCGGCGTGCTGGCAACCTGGATCGATGCGGACGGGCGGACGGTGGAGGTGGAACACGCCAGCATCGGGCGCCCGGTTCCGGCGCGGCGCATGTTCGGTCGGCGGGGGGGCGCGGTGCGGCTGTCGCCGCTGGGCGAGGCCAACATGGTCTATCTGGCCGCCGATCTGCCGCTGGGGCTGCTGTGCGCCATGACCTGTCCCGACAAAGCGGTGTGGGCGGTTGGCGGCGCCGTCGCCATGGCCGACGTGCTGCTGCCGGACGCCGTCTCCGACGTGCTGCTGCTGGGCGCCGGGGACCTGTCGCGGGAGCGCGCGGCCTCCATCGCGGCGGCGCTGGGCAACGGCGAGGGCCGCACGGTGCGGGTGGCGCGGACGACCGCGCAGAAGGCGAGGGTGTCATGACCGCCAGAAGTTCGGCCATGACCGAAGGTGAGGCGCGCAAGCTCGCCATCGCCTGGATATGCGGGACGGCCCGGCGCCCGGCGGAGGTGGTGGCGGAGCTGCTGCGCCTTTACGGCCACCGGGCCACCAAGGGCGCAGCCCGTCGCCGCTGGCGGTGGGATGATGCCTACGACCTGATGTGGCCGATGCTGCTCGATTCCCCGACCTATGCCGGGCGCATCCGGCGGGCGGTGCTGGCGGCGGACCGGCGGAGCGCGGTGCGGGATGCCGGGAGGGTCGCGGCATGAGCGACCTCTTCGACCTCCCCGCACCCCTCCCTGTCGCTGTGAACGCAATCCATCGGCACAAGGGCGGGGAGTACGAGCACGATCCGCACGACTGGTACGTCGAGGAGCCCTGGTGCACCGACGTGCTGCTGGACGCCGTGACCTTCACCGGAACGGTGCTGGACCCGTCCTGCGGCTCGGGCCGCATCGTGGAAGCCTGCCGCCGTCGCGGCCTGGATGCGGTGGGCTCCGATCTGGTGGACCGGGGCTATCCCCACTGCACGCCGCGCATCGACTTCACGCTGCCCGGCGCGTGGCCGCGGGGCAGCTTCGACAACGTCATCTGCAACCCGCCTTACTACTCGGGAAAGGGCTCTGTGGCCTTCATCGACGCGGCCCTAGGCGTTGCCCGGCATCGGGTGGCCGCGCTCGTGCCGTTGCCCTTCCTTGCGGGCCAGCGGCGCAATCCATGGTTCAAGGGCCTGCCCGTCAGCCATGTGCTTGTGCTGTCGCGCCGACCGTCCATGCCGCCGGGGAAGCTGCTGGGCACCGTCGCGCAGAAGGGCGGGAAGGAAGATTACACCTGGATCGTCTGCACCCACGGGCATGTCGGCTTGCCGTCGCTCGATTGGCTCATGCCGGATGCCCCGGCAGGAAAGGTTCGGCCATGACCGTAGTTCGTTTTCCGACCGTGTTCGTCGTGCCTCCCGTGGAAGTGGCTGGCCGCCTGATCAACGGGTATGGGGCGGCCAAGGCCGCGCCGGGCGTCGATGCCTTCGGCTTTTGGGAAGAAGCCTTCCTGGCGCTGCCGCCCGGCCTCCAAGGCCGTGTGCGCGAGGCAACCGGCTACGCGGAACCGCTGGAATGATGACGGCGGCCATATGGGCGCCGTCAACCCTCTGTTCCCCTCCCCGCACCCCTCCCTTTGAGGGCTACCCGTTGGTGGCGCGGGGATGGGGATGGCGGAATGGAGGCGCGCCGGGCGCGGTGACGCGGGGCGGCCCATGTCTCGCAATCCGTCTAGACGCTTTGTGCCGGAGGGGCGATGGCGCCGCTTGACGATCAAACGCCGCTCGATGCCCTGCGCGCCGCCATCGACGGCGCGGAACAGGCTCCGCTCGACGGCTTCGGCGGGGGTGACGAGCCGCCCGTCGAAGGTGATCCGGCGGACGACCTGGAACTGGCCCGGTACGCCTACAACGACAGCGGCAACGCCGCGCGTCTGCTGGCGCGCTTCGGCACGGCACTGCTGCATGTGGACCGCGTGGGGCTGCACACCTGGGACGGCAAGCGCTACGGCCTGGAGCTGGGCGAAGCGCGGGCCAAGTTGCTCGCGCAGAAGACGGCGTCGCTGCTCTACCGCGAGGTGGAGGCGTTGCGCCGTCTCGGTCCGCCGCCGCCTTCGGACGAAGAACGAGAGTGCGAGGACGACAAAGAACGCGCCCGCATGGCCGGGGCACGGATGAAGGAATGGCGCAAGAGCATCGACGAAGGCGAGAAGTGGGCGGTGCAGACCGGCAACGCCGGCAAGATCAACGGCATGTTGGAGATCGTCACCCCACGGGTGACCAAGCCGTCCAGCGTCATGGACGCGAACCCCTGGCTGCTGAACATCGACAACGGGACGCTGAACCTTCGGGAGAAGCCGGAGACTACAGCCCGGACGACGGTGCGGCGGCACAGCCGTGACGACCTGTTGACCAAGCTGGCGCCCGTGCGGTTCGACCCGGATGCCACTTGCCCGACCTTCGACGCCTTCCTGGCCCGCATCCAGCCCGACGCGGCGGTGCGTGGCTTCCTCCAGCGGTTGTTCGGCTACTGTCTCACCGGGGACGTGACCGAACAGGTGTTCGTGATCTTCCACGGGGAGGGCGCCAACGGCAAATCGACTTTGACCGACCTGATGCGGGAGGTCTTCGGCGACTATGCCGCCACCGTGCCCGCTGGCGTCTTCATGTCGAAGCACAACGACGATCCGGACAAACCCCGCCCGTCGCTGGCGAAGCTGCCCGGCGTGCGGCTGCTGCTCATGTCGGAGCCGAAGGGCGGGGCGATGCTGGACGAAAGTCTGGTCAAGGCCGTGACCGGCATGGAACCCCTGCCGACACGCAACTTGAACGAGAAAGAATTCGACCTGCGTCCGGTGTTCAAGCCGATCATGTCCACCAACCACAAACCCGGCATCAACGGGCAAGACATTGGCATTTGGCGCCGCGTGAAGCTGGTGCCGTTCGAAGTAATCATTCCGGAGGATGAGCGCGACCGCGGCCTGCCGGACCGGCTGCGGGAGGAAAAGGCAGGCATCTTCAACTGGCTGCTGGATGGGCTTGCCATGTGGTGGGAAGAGGGCCTGAACCCGCCGGAAATCATCACCGCGGCGGTGGAGGAGTGGAAGAAGGAAAGCGACCCAATCGGGGAGTTCCTGGAGGCGGAGACCTATGCGGCGCCGAAGGAGCGGGTGAAAGCGTCGGTCCTGTACGAGGCGTATGCGAAGTGGTGCGAGGTCAACGCGAAGGAGCCGCTGAAGGCCAACAGCTTCGGTCGGAAGCTGCGGGATCGGGGCCTGAAGGTCGTCAAGTCGGACGGCGTGAACAACTATCTCGGGTTGCAGATCACGCCGGGTGTCGAGCCCCCGGAAATCACGTAGCGGCAGGGAGCATTCGGCCCATTCAGGGAGGACTGGTTCGTAATCCTCCCTGGGGCAACGGGGCGCAAACGCTGACAAACACTGAGGTCAGGGAGGACAGGGAGGACAGGGAGCATTTTTCAGACATCGGCCTCATGCATGTGCGCGCGTGTGCGCGCGGCCATGCGCGAGCGTGCGTATGCGGAACGCTCCAATAATCCTCCCTGTCCTCCCTGTCCTCCCTAAACCAAGGAATATCAAGGTGTTCAGACAGGGAGCAATTTGCAGGGGCAGGGAGCATTCGGCGTTTTCAGGGAGCAATAGGTATCGGGAAGGGGAGTTTCAGGCGATGGATGGCGGTTCGGTGGTGCTGGGCGAGGACGACGAAGGGCTGGTCACGGGGCGGTGGCTGACCCTGCCCGACCGTGGCGACCCAGTGGCGCCGGGGATGCTGCACGGCAAGGGCTGGGTGGCGCTGATGTACGCCCGCGGGCGTATGACCACGGCGCAGGTTGTCGCTGCGGTCGATATCGCCCGTGGGCTGTCGCTGGAGGTCGTGGCGTCGGCGTCGGGTCTGCGGGCGGTTGACCCTTCGGCCCTGGTGGTGGACGGCGGCAACCGCACCTCTCCGCCGCTCGCCCCGGTTGGCGGTGTGGTTGGTGCACCTGCTGCCGGGCGGGTGGAGCAGTGGCGGCGGACCCTGCGGGCGGACAAGGCTACGGGCACGCTCCATGGTCGTCGGGGTGCCATGTTCGTGGACCTTGTCGTGGTGCGGGTGATCATGGGCGAGGTGACGGCGTCGGCGCTGGATCAGCGCCTTGGGCTTCGGAAGGACCGGGTTCGCGACGAGGTGCTGCGTCAGCTTCGCGCCTATGCTGAAACATTCTGTCTCGGTGTTCCGAAAATTCCCTCTTGACGGACACGGGGGTGTTTTGCGAACGATATTACCTAGGTTGGATGAATGCGCCCGGCGGAGGTAACTCCGACCGGGCGCTTCGCTTTCCTGCCCCTTCTCCGCCATGCCCTGGAAACCCAAGAAACCCTGCGCCGCTGTCGGCTGCGGTCGCCTGACCGATGGCCGGTTCTGCGATGCCCACGCCCAGCAGCACCGCCAGCAGCACGACCATGCTCGCCGCGTCTCTCAGCCGTGGCGAGCTTGGTACAAGCTGGCGGCGTGGCTGGAACTGCGCGCGTGGCGACTATCGGTCGAGCCGCTGTGCCGCATGTGCGCGGCAGACGGGCGGGTTGAGGCGGCCACGATCTGCGACCACGTCGTTCCGCACCGGGGTGACCGGGCCAAGTTCTTCGACCGTGCGAACACGCAAAGCCTCTGCAAGCCCTGCCACGATGGCCGGAAGCAGAGCGAGGAACGCCGCGCCGCCGCCCGGTCCAGCCGAGGGGTAGGGGGTGTCTGATCCCTGGGGCCTTTCGCCCCTGGGACCGGCGCCTTAGACGAATTGTTAGACGCGCGAAATTGGCAAAACTTTTTTTGAGCCAAGAGGTTAGACGATGAAAGGCCGCAAGCCGAAACCGGCGGAGGTGAGGGAGGCGCAGGGCAACCCTGGGCACCGCCCCTTGCCTGCCGCCGCGCACGATGTGCCGGGTCTGAAGGCGTCGGCGCCGAAGGGGCTGCCCGTCGCCGCGCGCCGTATCTGGGACGAACTGGCGCCCGAACTGGGCCGGATGAAGCTGCTGCGAAGCACCGACTTCGGCGCATTCTCCCGCTACTGCGAGCATCTGGCCCGTTGGGTGGCGCTGACCAAGGACCTGCGGAAGACGGGCGAAACCTACGTCACCGAAAGCGCGCACGGCACGATGGAGCGCGTGCGGCCCGCCTTTCTCGTCCGTGACCGTCTCGAATCCCGCCTGGAATCGCTGGAGGACCGCTTCGGCCTGTCGCCGTCCGCGCGCCAGCAACTCTTGCAGCGCCTGTCCATGGCGCCGCCGCTGCCGCAGCAGCCGGGCCTGTTCGGTGACGACGCGGCGCAGCAGTCCGCCCGGTCGCCCGACGCTCCATCCATCCCGCCGGTTCCCGCC
Organism: Azospirillum formosense; assembly: GCF_013340925.1. Lineage (GTDB taxonomy): Bacteria > Pseudomonadota > Alphaproteobacteria > Azospirillales > Azospirillaceae > Azospirillum > Azospirillum formosense. Next base: position 6,222 of record NZ_WHOR01000018.1, on the reverse strand, counting down.
GCGTCCCCGGTGGGTTTGTTGAACCGTTCGCGCCTGAACTGACGTGACCGACACTGGTCTGCCCATCGACGCTCCCCCGATGCCGGTCGGCGGGGAGCAGTATGGCGCGTGGTACGACCATGCGGCGGCGGAGGCCGCGGTGGCGTTCTTCCCCACCTACCTGCGCCATACGGAAGCGCAGTGGTGGGGCCAGCCGTTCCACCTCGCGCCGTGGCAAGCGAAGATCGTCCGCACCGTGTTCGGCTGGAAGCGGGCGGACGGCACGCGGCTGATCCGGGAACTGTACCTGGAAGTGCCCCGCAAGAACGGCAAGACGGAGTTCGCCGCCGGCCTGTCCATCCTGATGCTGATCGGGGATGGCGAGTTCGGCGGTCAGGTTTATTCCGCCGCGGTGGACAAGGATCAAGCCAAGATCGTGTTCAACAAGGCCAGCGTCATGGTTGGCCTGTGTGAGGAGCTGATGCAGGCGGTGGAGGTCTACAAGACGTCCCTGTACTGCCCGGAGCTGGCCGCAAGTTTCAAGCCGCTGTCGGCGAAGCCGGGCAGCAAGCACGGGTTCAGCCCGTCCGGCGGGATCTACGATGAAATCCACGAATGGCCGTCCGGCGACCTTCAGGACGTGGTGCACAAGGGCGCCATCGCCCGCCGCCAGCCGCTGGAGGTCTACACCACGACCGCCGGGGAGCATGGCAAGGGCTACGGCTGGGAAGTCCACGAACGGGCGGTGGCGATCCTCAAGGGGGAGGTGATCGACCCCACCTTCCTGCCGGTCATCTTCGCCGCCGATCCGGAGGACGATTGGACCGACCCGGCCACCTGGGCGAAGGCGAACCCCGGCTATGGCGTGTCGGTCAAGGCCGACTTCCTGAAGACGGAATGCGCCAACGCACAGGGCAAGCTGCGCAAGGAAGCCGACTTCAAGCGCTTCCACCTGAACATGTGGGTGGATCAGGTCATCACCACCGGCCTGCCGATGGACAAGTGGGACGCCTGCCGCATCACGCCCGTGACGCTGGCCGAACTGGCGGGCCGCCCTTGCTGGGGCGGCCTCGACCTGTCCACGACCACCGACCTGACCGCCCTGTGCCTCGTCTCGCCCAAGTTGGACGGGTCCGGCTATGACGTGTGGTGGCGCTTCTGGCTGCCGGTTTCGTCCGACAGGGACCTGCGTGAGCGGTGCAAACGTGACCGCGTGGACTTCGCCAAGTGGATCGCGGAAGGCTGGATTCGCCCGACCGAAGGGAACACGGTCGATTACGACGTGATCAGGGCGGAAATCACCGGGCAGGGCGAAGGCGCCGAGCAGCTCGGCGACTGGACGCCGATCACCGAGATGGTGGACCTGAAGGAACTGGCGATTGACCGCTGGAACTCCAGCCAGATCACCACCCAACTGACCAACGACGGCGTGACCATGGTGCCGTTCGGGCAGGGCTACGCCTCCATGTCTGCCCCGTCGAAGGAGTTCGAACGCCTGATCATCGCGGGCGAACTCAACCATGGCGGCAACCCGGTGGCCCGCTGGATGGCGACGTGCGTCGCCTACGATACCGATGGGCGCGACAACATCGCCCCTGTGAAGCCCGACCGCCGGGGCACGCCCAAGCGCATCGACGGCATCGTGGCCGGCACCATGGCCGTTGGCCGCGCGATGGTGGCGGAGCCGGGCGGCGGCGGGATTGAAGTCCCCGAAGACTATGAGGTGCCCACGGCATGAGCTGGCTGCAACGCATGTTCGGGCAGGACGGGCAGCAGGAAGAACGCCCGCGCGACCCGGCGGACGACTACTGGTATTCGTCGTTGGAGGGGGCCGTTGCCGCGACCTCCGGCATGCTGGTCACCACCGACGCGGCGCTGCAACTGCCCGTCGTTCTCGACTGCGAAAAGGTGCTGTCGGAAACGGTCTGCTCCCTGCCGATCAAGGTTTTCCGGCGCCTGCCGAACGGCGGACGGGAGGAGGCGGACGGGCATCCCCTGACCGATCTGTTCGCCTTCCGCCCCAACGGCTTCCAGACCTCTTGGGAGTTCTTCGGCCAGATGACGTGGTGGCTGGCGTGGTACCGCAACGCCTATGCGGAGATCGTGCCCGGCCCCCGTGGCGCGGTCGATCAGCTCGTGCCGCACCATCCGAGCTGCGTCACCCCGCGCTGGAGCCGCAGCACCGGGGAGGTCTGGTACGATGTCATCGACCTTCGCACCGGCCAGAGGAAAACCCTGCACGCGTCCGAGATGCTGCACCTGCGGGCGCTGCCCTTCTCCGCGGATGGCCTGACCGGGGTGCCGGTCACCAAGACCAGCGGCAACATCATCGGCGCGGCCTTGGCCGTGCACGCCTACGGCGCGCGATTCTTCAAGAACGACGGTCAGTCCGGCGGCCTGCTGGAGGCGCCTCCCGGCACCTTCAAGGCCACGGTGGACCGTGACAACTGGCTGTCTGCGTGGCGGCGCGCGCGGACAGGGTCGAGCCAGCACAAGGACGCGATGCTGGAACACGGCATCAAGTACAACCGCGCCCAGCTCGACAACCAGAAGGGCCAGTTTCTGGAGACCCGCAACGCCCTGAACGAGGAGCTGGCCCGCATCTGGCGCGTGCCGCAGCACAAGGTCGGCATTCTCGGCAAGGCGACGAACAACAACATCGAACAACAGGCCATCGAGTTCGTCACCGACACCATCCTGCCGATCCTGGTGCTGTGGGAACGCAAGATCAACGCCGACCTGATCCTGCGTCCGGACGTCTACTTCGCGGAATTCAACGTCGCCGGCCTGCTGCGCGGCGATCTGGAATCCCGCTACAAGGCGTTCTTCCAGGGGCGGCAAGGCGGGTGGTTGTCCATCAACGACATTCGGCGGATGGAGAACATGAACCCGATCCCCAACGGTGACGATTACCTCCAGCCGCTCAACATGGCGCCGGCTGGCACCAAGCCTCCCGCGGCCCACGCGCCGCGCGCCGCCCTGCCCGAAGACCTGGGCCTTGCCGTTTCGCTTCCGCAGTAGGAGCCCCGTCACCATGCCCGAACGCTCCGCCACCATCGCGCCCGACGCGATGGAGCTTCACTATGCCCACATCGTCCGCGCCGTGGCCGACACGCCGTGGGCGATCACGCCGCGCATGCTGGCCCTGATCACCGACCTTGTGGCCTTCCGCGCCGCCGGAAACCGCCTGACCAAGGCGGAAATCCGCGACCGCATCGCGGCGGAGGTCGAAGGCAGGATCAACGCCGAAACCGCCCGCGTCGGGGCGGCCCGCAGCGGCGACGTGGCGGTGATCCCGCTCCAAGGGGTGATCACGCCGCGCGCCGGCATGTTCGCCGACGTGTCCGGCATGGCCGCCCTGGACCGCTTCCGCGCCCGCGTCCGCGAAGCCCTGTCGAACGAACAGGTCGGCTCGATCCTCGTCCACATCGATTCCCCCGGCGGCAGCGTGGACCTTGTGGAGGAGGCCGCGCGCGAGCTGTTCGACGCCCGCGGGCAAAAGCGCCTGGTTGGGATTGCCGACACGCTGTGCGCGTCGGCGGCCTACTGGATCGGGGCGCAGGTGGATGAGCTGGTGGTCACGCCTTCCGGGGAGGTGGGCTCCATCGGCGTCTATGCGGCCCATGTCGAGTATTCGAAGGCGATGGAAGCCGCCGGGGTCAAGGCGACGCTGGTCAAGGCCGGCAAGTTCAAGGCGGAGGGCAACCCCTACGAACCCCTGACCGAAGAGGCGCAGGCCGCCATGCAGGCCCGCGTCAACGACTACTACGACATGTTCGTGAAGGCCGTGGCCCGTGGCCGTGGCGTGAAGCCGGCGGACGTGCGCAACGGCTTCGGCGAAGGCCGCGTGGTCGGCGCGGCGGAAGCGGTGCGGCTGGGCATGGCCGACCGTGTCGCCACCTTCGAAGACACCCTGGCCCGGATGCGCAACGCCCGCCCGTCCGGCCAATCCCGGCGCTCGCTCGCCTTCGCGTAACCCACCCGCCCATCAACCGCGCGGCCCGGCGCCGTCCCATCCAGGGGCGGCGATCCCCACCGCTTTTTCATCGGGAGCATCGAATGCCCAACATCAAGGAACTGCGACAGGCCGTTTCGGACCTCAAGGCCGAAGGCCGGCAGAAGCTGTCCGCCTACAACGCCTTGGCGGCCAAGGCCGGACGCACGGAGGCCGAAGAGGCGGAGCTGAAGAAGCTGAACGCCGACATCGACGCGCTGGAGGCCAAGGTGTCGGAGGCGCAGGCCGCCGTCGAGGCCGAAGAACAGCGGCTCGACCGCGAGCGGTCCTTCGCCCCGCTGCCCGGCGCCAACCCCGGCGCGCAGCAGCCGAGCCCCGCCGGCAGCTACGGCAGCACGGAGCCGGACCCGGCCCGCACCAACGGTTTCGCCGATCTGGCCGACTTCGCCCTGGCCGTCCGCGCCGCGACGCCGGGCGGTGGCAACGTCGCCGTGGTCGATCCCCGCCTGCTCGGGCCGTCCGCGTCGGACCCCGCCAACGTCATGCGGGCGTCTGGCAGCGATGAAGGGTTCCAGGTTCCCCCGGCCTACCGCGACAGCATTTGGGACATGGTCTTCGCGCTGGACGACATTCCGTCGCTGGTGGATTCGGAACCGACCTCCGCCCGCGAGGTGAAGATGCTGGCCGACGAATCCACGCCCTGGGGCGCGGGCGGCATCCAGGTCCGCTGGCGGTCGGAAGGCAAGAAGATGGAGGAGAGCAAGGCGCCGCCGCCGGCCCCCCGCTCCGTCCCGCTGGAACCGCTGTATGCCTTCGTGCTGGCCGACGAAGACCTTCTGGAGGACGCGCCCCGTCTCGCCAACCGGCTGACCACCAAGGCCGCTCTCGCCATCACCTGGAAGATGGGCGACACGGTGATCTATGGCGATGGCGTGCAGAAGCCGCTGGGCTGGATGAACAGCCCGGCCAAGATCACGGTGCCGAAGAAGGTGGGGCAGGCCGCCAAGACCGTCACGGTGGACAACGTGCTGGACATGTACACCCGCCTGCTGGTGCAGCCGAACGACACGCCGTTCTGGATGGCGAACCGGGACATCGTGCCCCAGCTCGTCACGCTGCGCATCGGCGACAACCTGATGTGGACGCCGCCGGTGGCCGGTCTGAAGGAGGCGCCCGGCGGCTTCCTGCTCGGCATGCCGATCCGCTGGAGCGAACACGCGGAGACGCTCGGCACCGAAGGCGACCTTCAGCTCGTCTCGCCCAAGGGCTACTACCTCGCCAAGCGGGCCAGCGGCATCCGCATGGACACCTCCATTCACCTGTACTTCGACTACGGCATCCAGGCGTTCCGCTGGACCTTCCGCGTCGGTGGGCAGCCCTACCTGTCCAAGCCGGTGCAGCCCGCCAAGGGCGACACGTCGAAGTCGCACTTCGTCACCCTCCAGACCCGCGGGTAACCCACCATGACCGTGAACAGCACCGTTTCGCCGTCCGCGCACGTCGCGCCGGTCGGCGTCATCCCCCCGAAGACGCAGGCCCCCGGTTCGGTCTCCACCGGTTGGGTCAGCATGGCGCAACTCGCCGTCGGGCAGGCCATCGTTCAGGCCGGCACGCTCGCCAGCGGCGCCAGCGTCGCGGCCAAGCTGGTGCAGGCCAAGACCGATTCCGGGGGCGCGGCGAAGGACGTGGACGGCAAGGCCATCACGCCCCTGGCTGTGTCCGACAAGGTGGCCGTGCTCGACTTCCGGGCGAGCGATCTGGACGTGAACGGCGGCTATGCCTTCGTCCGTCTGACCCTCACCGTGGCCGGCGCCGACGCGGGACTGTCCGCCGTCCTGCTCGGTCTGTCGCCGCGGTACGGCAAGGCCAGCGACCACGCGGCGGAAGCCGTCGTGGAAATCGTCCCCGGCTGACGGCGGAACGGGGCGGTCCCCGGACCGCCCCGCCGAAAGGGCAATCACGACGATGTTGTCCGCACTGAAGCAGGTGTCGCGCCCGGTCGGCGAGCTGGTGCCGCTCGACCGGGTCAAGGCCCACCTGCGCGTCGATGGACCGGACGAAGACGGTCTGATCGGTGGCTATCTGCTGGCGGCGGTCGGGCTGGCCGAGAACCACACCCGGCGGTGCTTCCTGCCGCGCTCCATGCTGCTGTCTCTCTTCGGCCATCTTCCGACGACCGGCATCGACCTTCCCACCGCGCCCGTTCAGGCGGTGGACAGCGTCGTTTTCGAGGCCGCGGACGGTGAAGAGACGGTGATTCCCGCGGCGTCCTACCGCTCCATCCTGGA
>NZ_WHOR01000189.1:0-11331 GCF_013340925.1 Azospirillum formosense | reverse complement strand
GTCGGCACCGTCGGATGTGTAAAAGAGCCTTGACCAGCACCAGACCGCCCGCCGCCTGCATCATGCCGGTGTCGAAGCTGTCCTTGCCGGCGATCAGGTGCGGGTGCGACCGCCAGGCGCGGCGGATGCGGGCCACCGCCTCGGCGCGGGAGTCGGGGAGATCCTTGGGGTCGCCGATGCGAGCCATGGCGTAGGCGATGGCGCCCAGCGGGATGCCGATGGTCGGGATGGCGCAGCCGTCGACGCCCCAGGGGGCCTGCGACAGATCCTGGCCGGTCATCTGCTCCATCACGCCCAGGATGCGCTGCTGCACCGGGTGGTCGAAGCGGACATAGCCCTTGGTCGGCTCGCCCTTGTGCAGGGCGGTGGTCAGGAAACCGGCGTGCTTGCCGGAGCAGTTGTTGTGGAAGGCGGTCGGCGTCTCGCCGTGGCGGATCATCTCGTGGGCGGTCTCGGTGTCGGTCGGCAGATGCGCCCCGCACTCGTAATCCTTCACGGTCAGGCCGATGCGCTTGATCCAGGCCTCCGCGATGCGGGTGTGGCGGATCTCGCCATGGTGGGAGGAGCAGGCCAGCGCCAGCTCCTGGTCGCCCAGCTCGTAGGCGTCGAGCGCGCCCGTCTCGACCAGCGGGATCGCCTGGATGGCCTTGATGGCGGAGCGCGGGTAGACCGGCGCCTGGATGTCGCCCCACTGGGCCAGCACGCGACCGTCGGAATCAACGATGCAGGCGCGCCCGCGATGGACGGATTCCACCATGCCGCCGCGCGTCACCTCGACGAGGATCGGCGCCTCCGGCGGTCCGGACAGGTCGGCGTGCCCCTCGGCGGGGGTGTGATGATCGGCGTGGCCGTGGTGGTCACCGTGGCCGCCGCAGCAGGAGGAATGGTCGTGGCTCATGGGTGGAGAGCTTGCCTCTCTCCGGAGCGCGAGGCAAGGTGTCGCACCATCGAATCCGCCGGATCACGCCCTGCGCGGGCCGGAATTACGGATGATCGGAACGACGAGTGATTGTGCAAGCCATGCGTGGATATTTCGCCATCGGGGTGGAGCGGATCAGCAAGCCGGGCAATGTCGGCAACCTGATGCGCTCCGCCCACGCCTTCGGCGCCTCCTTCTTCTTCGCCATCGACCCGGAACCCGACCTGCACGAGGCCCGCATCGTCGATACTTCGGGTGCCGCGGAGCATCTGCCGCTCTACGTCTACGACCGGGTCGCCGATCTCGCCCTGCCCAAGGACTGCCAGCTCGTGGGCGTGGAACTGACCGAGGACGCGGTGGAACTGCCCAGCTTCCGCCACCCGACCCGCGCCGCCTATGTGCTGGGGCCGGAGCGCGGCAGCCTGTCCGAACCGCTGCTGGAGCGCTGCGACTTCACGGTGAAGATCCCGATGAAGTTCTGCATCAACGTCGGTGTGGCCGGCGCATTGGTCATGTACGACCGGATGATCAGCCTGGGCCGCTTCGCCGAACGCCCGGTGCGCGTCGGCGGCCCGACCGAGCCGCTGCGCGATCACCAGCACGGCCGCCAGATCATGCGCAACCCGGAACGCCGTCGTCGCATGCGCGGCATCCAGAAGCCGGTGATCGTCCGCGACGACGAATGATGTCGTCCGCGGCGACGGATGATCCGGCTCAGAACTTCACGAACGGATTGAGGATCAGTCCCAGCGCGCCGGTGAAATGAAGCGGCGCGTCGGTCACCGCCAGACACAGGCAGCCCTCCTCGTCGGCCACCGGGCGGTGGCGCACGGAGTCGTCGGCGACGGACAGGTCGCCGCGGGCGAACTGGCCCAGATCGTCGGTGAAGCCGCCGTCCAGCACCAGCGTCAGCTCGATTCCCCGGTGGGTGTGGTGGGGCGGCCCGACGCCGCTCGCCAGCCGCATCAGCCGGGCCTTGCCGCGGCGTTCGGAGTCGTAGCCGGAGCCGGACCCCAGCGGGATGTCGTAGCAGTCCATGCCGCGCATCAGCCGCTTCCAGGGCAGGCGCGACAGGTCGTTGCCGACGTAGCGGCGCAGCGGTTCGGGCAGCAGCGGCACTTCGGCCGGCTGGCAGACCAGTTTCGGCCGGGGCACGCGGGGCAGGGCCGGCAGGTCGTCCAGCCGGGCCAGCACCGTCTCCAGGCAGGCGGGGTCGACCTCCTCGGGCTCGATGCTCTCCAGCAGGGCGCCGCCGACCGCCTCCATCTCGGCGACGTTCAGGCGGCAGCAGGGGCACAGCGCCAGATGGGTCGCCACGATCAGCGACGCCGCCTCGCCCAGAGCGCCGCCGGCATAGTCGATCAGCAGGGTGTCGCCGGGATGGTGGGTGGGCACGGTCATCGGGAGTCCCTCATGGCCTTGCGCAGCCGTTCCATGGCCAGCCGCAGGCGCGACTTGACGGTGCCCAGCGGAATGCCCTGTTCGGCGGAGATCAGGCTGTGCGGCTTGTCCTCGAAATAGGCCAGGCGCAGCAGGTCGGCCTGCTCCGGCGGCAGGGTCCTCAGCGCGGCCCGCAGCCGTCCCGCGGTCTCCTGCGCCGCCACCCCGTCGTCGGCGCTCTCCATCGGGTCGGGCACCAGCGTGGGGTCGGCGGGGTCGATCTCGGGTCGCTGTTCCCGCCGCAGCGCGTCGATCCGCCGGTTGCGGGCGATGGTGAACACCCAGGTGGCGGCGGACGCCTGGGTCGGGTCATAGATTTCCGCGCGGCGCCACACCAACAGCATCACGTCCTGCACCAACTCCTCCGCACCGCCCGCGTCGCATCCCTGGCGGCGCAGATAGGCCTTCAGCCGCGGGGCGAAATGGCCGAACAGCGCCGCGAAGGCCGCGCGGTCGCGGTCCCGCCCGACCGCGGTCAGCAGTTCTTCGAAGGTCCGGTCGGTGCCGGCGGCTGGGGAACCAAGATCCTGCATCCACGTCTTCGGGCACGTCTTCGGGGGCACCGTCTCTGCGCGCATGGGCTTTGCGCAAGATGGCAAGCCCCGCAACACATGGTGCGCGGAGCGCCTCGCTGCAAAGCGTGTTTGGCGCTCCCCCGTGTCCTGTGCAGAGTCGTCTGCTCGGGCGGCCAAGGGTGTCATGGGTTGTCTGCGGCGTTCCGTCGGGCGTTGGACTGGAGGTTCGATGGGCCTTCTACGCGCCCCGTTGCCCATCGGATCACTGGGTTTCGATACGAAATCGAGCGATCGATTGCAGGACCCCCCGTCGGAACAACCCGTGACTTCGCCGCCGGGATGGGGCGGCGGCCCTGGAAAGCCTCACCGAATTGGGGTAGGGTCCGACCCATTCCCGAACCCGTCCGTGAAACCATTCGAGCCTTCGCCAACCGATGTTGCCCATCCGCACCATCCGTCGCACCGCCGGCGCCGCTCTGCTTCTGGCCGGTCCGATTCTCGCCGCCGCCGTTACCATGGGCACGGTCACCACGGCCGCCGCCGCCGACCCGCGCCTGCTGGGGACCTTCAAGGACTGGAACGCCTTCGCCTTCGACGAGGGCGGGCACAAGGTCTGCTACATGTCCAGCCAGCCCAAGAAGAAGGAACCCGCCGCGGCCAAGCGCGGGGACATCTATGTGCTGGTGACCCACCGCCCGGCGGAGAAGGCTCTGGACGTCGTCAGCGTCGTCGTCGGCTACCCCCTCAAGAAGGACAGCGAGTCCACGGTGGATGTGGCCGGCAAGTCCTTCAAGCTGTTCACCGACGGCGAGACCGCCTGGGCGCGCGACGCCGACACCGACAAGGCCGTCACCGCCGCGATGCGCGACGCAAAGGGCAAGTCCATGGTGGTGAAGGGTGTTTCGGCCCGCGGCACGAAGACCACCGACACCTACGGCACCGACGGCTTCGCCCAGGCTTACGACGCCATCAACCAGGCCTGCGGCGTGAAGCGCTGAGCAGCGCTGCCCGTTTCACTTGGCCGTCCCGCGTTTCGTCTTTTGACTCCGGACGCTCGTGGCCCTATTTAGGGGGCCATGAGCGCCTCCAACCATGCTGCTGCCTTTGCCCTGCCGGCGACCGACGCTGACGGGCGCAAGAACCTTGTCGGCCTGTCCCGCGACGAGCTGGAAGCCGAAATGCTGTCCGTCGGCCTGGAGAAATTCCGGGCCCGCCAGCTCTGGCACTGGATCTACCACCGCGGAGCGACCGACTTCGCGGTGATGACCACGCTCGCCAAGCCGGTGCGCGAGAAGCTGGCGGAGAGCTACGCCGTGGCCCGCCCGACGGTCGTGCGCGACCTGAAGTCGGTGGACGGCACGCGCAAGTGGCTGCTGCGGATGCCCGACGGACAGGAGGTGGAGAGCGTCCACATCCCCGAGGAGGACCGCGGCACGCTCTGCGTCTCCTCGCAGGTCGGCTGCACGCTGACCTGCCGCTTCTGCCACACCGGCACGCAGCGTCTGGTGCGCAACCTCGACGCCTCGGAGATCGTGGCGCAGGTCATGCTGGCCCGCGACGCGCTCGGCGAATGGCCGGCGCCGCCGGACGGGCGGATGATCTCCAACATCGTCATGATGGGGATGGGGGAGCCGCTCTTTAACTACGAGAATGTCGCCAAGGCGCTGAAGATCGTCATGGACGGCGACGGGATCTCGATCTCGAAGCGCCGCATCACGCTCTCGACCTCCGGCGTCGTCCCGGCCATGAAGCGCTGCGGCGAGGAGCTGAACGTCAACCTCGCCGTCAGCCTGCACGCCGTGACCGACGAGCTGCGCGACATCATCATGCCGATCAACCGGAAATACCCGTTGAAGGAGCTGATGGACGCCTGTCGCAATTACCCCGGCCTGAACAACGCGCGGCGCATCACCTTCGAATACGTGATGCTGAAGGGCGTCAACGACAGCCCGGCGGACGCCCGCGCCCTGGTCAAGTTGCTGGAAGGCATCCCGTCGAAGATCAACCTGATCCCCTTCAACCCCTGGCCGGGCGCCCCCTACGAGCGTTCGACCGACCGGGCGATCCAGGTCTTCGGCGACATCGTCAACAACGCCGGCTACGCCAGCCCCGTCCGCACCACCCGCGGCGAGGACATCATGGCCGCCTGCGGCCAGTTGAAGAGCGCGTCCGTCCGCCTGTCCGCCGCCGACCGCGCCGCCATCGAGAAGGTGCTGGCCGAGAAGGACGCGGCGCTGGCCGGATAAGGCCGGATCTATTCCTGGGAGTGCTCCGTGCCTGAGTTCGCCGTCGATCCCGGCCTGATCCTGTTCCTGTTCAACGCCGCGGCGGTCTGGCCGCTGATGCGCATCTTCCGCCGGGCGGGCTTCTCGCCCTGGTGGGCGCTGGTGATCTTCGTGCCGGTGATCGGGCTGGTCGGCGTGCTGGGGCTGCTGACGATGCGGCGCTGGCCGGCGCGCGTCCTGGTCGACGGGCCGGCGCGGCCGCGCAAGGCGCGGAGGGCCGCGTGATGGAGATGCTCGAGTCCGTCGTCGCCCTGCTCAACGCCGTCTACTGGCAGCCCTGGGCGGCGATCATGTCCACCGACCCGTGGACGGCGAACCTCGTCATGGCGATCCTGCTGATGCTGAAGCTGATCTTCGGCGGCTGGGTGCTGGCCAAGGGCGGGCGCAGCCCGCTGTGGGCGCTGGTCCTGCTGATCAACGGGGCGGACATCCTGGCGATGTGGCTCTACGCCTACATCCGCTGGCCCTTCGTGGACCGGGCGCCCGCCCGCCCCGCCGCGGAGAGCACCGTTGCGGCCGACGCCGGGACGGACTGAGCGTAGGGCGGTCGCCCGAATGCCAAGCGCTGAAGACGCGGGCAAGATCGACACGGATTTCACGGATCACGACCGGATTTCACGGAGCCGATCGGCCCGATGAGTCCGGCTCGCGGCTGGAACGGGAAAGTCCGTGCAATCCGTGTTCAAATCCGTGAAATCCGTGTCGATCTTGCCCCCGACCGGGCGGCGTCCCCTTCGAGCGATTGCCTTGGGACCGAGCGGGACCGATTGATTCGCATCGGTCGTAGGGCTACTGTCCGGCACCGATATTTTTCCCCACCCGCGTGAGTAGTCCCATGAGCGGTGCGTCCGGCAAACAGATCAAGAAAGTGGTGCTCGCCTATTCGGGCGGCCTCGACACCTCGGTGATCCTGAAGTGGCTCCAGGAAACCTATCAATGCGAGGTGGTGACCTTCACCGCCGACCTCGGCCAGGGCGAGGAGCTGGAGCCGGCGCGCAAGAAGGCCGAGCTTCTGGGCATCAAGCCGGAAAACATCTTCATCGACGACCTGCGCGAGGAATTCGTGCGGGACTTCGTGTTCCCGATGTTCCGCGCCAACACCCTCTATGAGGGCACCTACCTGCTCGGCACCTCGATCGCCCGGCCGCTGATCGCCAAGCGCCAGATCGAGATCGCCAACCAGGTCGGCGCCGACGCCGTGGCCCACGGCGCCACCGGCAAGGGCAACGACCAGGTCCGCTTCGAGCTGGGCTACTACGCGCTCCGCCCGGACATCAAGATCATCGCCCCGTGGCGCGAGTGGGACCTGAACAGCCGCACCCGGCTGATCGACTACGCCGAGAAGAACCAGATCCCGATCGCCAAGGACAAGCGCGGCGAGGCCCCGTACTCGACCGACGCCAACCTCCTGCACATCTCCTACGAGGGGAAGGCGCTGGAGGACCCGTGGGTCGAGCCGTTCGAGGACATGTACACCCGCTCCGTCGCCCCGGAGAAGGCCCCGGACACCCCGACCTACGTCGAGGTCGAGTTCAAGCGCGGCGACGCCGTGGCGATCGACGGCAAGGCCCTGTCCCCGGCGGCCCTGCTGACCGAGCTGAACCGCCTGGGCGGCGAGAACGGCATCGGCCGCCTCGACCTCGTCGAGAACCGCTACGTCGGCATGAAGTCGCGCGGCGTGTACGAGACGCCGGGCGGCACCATCCTGCTGGCCGCCCACCGCGCGATGGAGAGCATCACGCTCGACCGCGGCGCCGGCCATCTGAAGGATGAGCTGATGCCGCGCTACGCCGAGCTGATCTACTGCGGCTACTGGTTCAGCCCGGAGCGTCTGGCGCTCCAGGCGCTGATCGACCAGACCCAGGAGCCGGTGAACGGCGTGGTCCGCCTGAAGCTGTTCAAGGGCAACGTCACGGTCGTCGGCCGCAAGTCGCCGAACAGCCTCTACCGCATGGACTATGTGACGTTCGAGGAAGACAGCGTCTACAACCAGAAGGACGCGGAAGGCTTCATCAAGCTGAACGCGCTCCGCCTGCGCCTGGGCGCCATGGCCCGCGCCAACGTCAAGTAAGCGCGCGACCATTCCGGATGTGGAACGAGGGGGCTTCGGCCCCCTCGTTTCGTTTTGGGAATGGCCGTGGGGCGGCGCTCACGCCGCCCGGATGTTGACGAGGAAGCGCTCGACCTCCAGGCGGAGCGTTTCCGCCTGCCGGCTGAGCTCCTCGGCCGACGACAGCACCTGGGAGGCCGCCGACCCGGTCTCGACCGCGGCCTGATGAACCTGGACGATGCTGCCCGAAACCTCCGTCGTGCCGTGGGCGGCCTGCTGGACGTTGCGGGCGATCTCTCCGGTGGCAGCACCCTGCTCCTCCACCGCGGCGGCGATGGTGGTGGCGATGCCGTTGATCTCGCCGATCGTCCCGCCGATGGTCTTGATGGCGCGGACGGTTTCGGTGGTCACCCCCTGGATCGTCTGGATCTGGGTGGCGATCTCCTCGGTCGCCCTGGCCGTCTGGTTGGCCAGCGACTTGACCTCCGAGGCCACCACGGCGAAGCCCTTGCCGGCCTCCCCGGCGCGGGCGGCCTCGATGGTGGCGTTGAGCGCCAGCAGGTTGGTCTGGTCGGCGATGGCCTTGATGAGCCCGACCACCTCGCCGATCTTCTGACCGGCCTCCGCCAGCCCCTGGACCGTCTGGTCGGTGCGGGCCGCCTCCTCCACGGCGTTGCCGGCGATGGTGGTGGAGGTCGCGACGTGGCGGCCGATCTCGGTGATGGAGGCGGACAGCTCCTCGGTGGCCCCGGCGACCGCCTGGACGTTGGTGGTCGCCTGCTCCGACGCGGCGGCGACCGTCGAGGCCTGCCGGCTGGTCTCCTCGGCGGTGGACGACATGGACTCCGCGGTGGCGCGCATCTCGGTGGCGGCGGAGGCCAGCATCTTCAGCGTCGCGTGCACCGTGCTGTCAAAGCCGACGATGTAGTTTTCCACGAGCGCCTGCCGGGCTTCCTTGCGGGCCTGCTCCTGGCGCTGCTCCTCCTCCATCCGGCGGTTCGCGACGGCGGAGTCCTTGAACACGGCCAGCGAGCGGGCGAGCGTGCCCACCTCGTCCTTCCGGTCCGTGCCGTCGACGGTGATGCCGAGATCGCCCCTGGCGAGGCGCTGCATGAGTTCGGCCATGGCGCGCAGTGGGCCGACCACGCGGAACAGCGTCGTCGTCACCGCAAAGGCCGCAGCCAGCACGCCGAGCAGCACCGCGATCCCCAGAATCCAGCGGGAGGTGTCGTAAGCGGCGTTGGTCCGCCCATACTCGGCCTCGGCCTCCTTCAACTGCAGGTCGACCAGCTTTCCGACGGCCGCCGCCACCGGGTCGATGCCGGGGTAGAGGGTGGACACCGCGAAGGCGTCGAGCGCGGCCTGATCCCTGGCCTGCATCAGCGCGCGGGCGGTCGTCGCGGCGGCGCGCGCCTTGCCCATGTGGCGCTCGGCCTCGTTCGCCAGTTCCTTTTCGCGGGCGTTCATCGAGGTGGCGGTGAAGGCCGACCAGCGCGTCGTGATCTCGCCGAGCGCGGCGTCGATGGATTTGAGACCGCCCTCCCACGTCTCGGCGCCGCCGCGCACCTTGTGTGTGGTGTCGACGATGTTGACGGCGAACATGTCGGAGACGACCTTCAGGTCACGCAACGGGACGACGCGGTCCTTGAACACCGTCTCCATGCCCCGGTGTGCCTGCCCCAGGGCCAGCCAGCCGGTGGCCGCGATCGCGAAAAGAAAGAAGCACAGAACTGAGAGGGCAACCAAAAGGCGTGCTTTGACCGTAGACATCGGCTCGTTCCACGATGCGTTGACGTTGCAGATCATTGCATCGTGGGTGATACATATTAATATTGGGCTACATTTTAACGAAAATATATTTTGTCAAAAAGTAACATTTCTCGTTTTTGAGCGACACCGCCATGGATGTCATAACGGTGTTCTGCTCCGAACGGCGCCAAATGTCCCGGCCTATCATCAAGCAGAAATTGCAAGAAGGCGAGGCCCCGGTCATCCCTCCAGCTTGAAGCTCCCGTCCTCGCCCAGCGCGGCGAAGGGGTTCCAGGCGACTTCCCAGGGATGGCCGTCCGGGTCGGCGAAGTAGCCGCTGTAGCCGCCCCAGAAGACGTCCTGCGCCGGCTTCAGGATGCGCCCGCCGGCCCGCTCGGCCTGGGCCATCACCGCGTCCACCTCCGCCTTGCTGCTCAGGTTGTGGGCGAGCGTGATGCCGCCGAAGCCCGAGGTCGGGCCGGACTCCGCCAGATGCGCGTCCTCGGCCAGCGCCTCCCGCCCGAACAGGGCGAGCGCGATGCCGCCAAGCTGGTAGAAGGTGATGGCGTCCTGGCTGACCGGGGAGGGGGTCCAGCCCAACCCCTCCTCGTAGAAGCGGCGACTGCGCGCAAGGTCGGCGACGCCCAGCGTGATCAGGCTGACTCGCTGTTCCATCTCAGGCCTCCTTGCGTTCCGTGGCGGGTGGCATGACGACGGGCAGCCCGGCCTCCTTCCAGCCCTTGAAGCCGCCTTCGAGGTGGCAGACCTTCTCCAGCCCCATCGATTGCACGGTGTCGGTGGCGAGCGCCGAGCGCCAGCCGCTGGCGCAGTAGAAGACGAAGCGCTTGCCCGACGCGAAGACCGGCTTGTGATAGGGGCTGTCCGGGTCCACCCAGAACTCCAGCATGCCGCGGGTGGCCGGGAAGGCGCCGGGGATCATGCCGTCGCGCGTCAATTCGCGCGGGTCGCGGATGTCCACAAAGACCACATCGGGGTCGCCGTGCAGCGACAGCGCCTCCTGGGGCGTGATCGTCTGGATGCGGGCGTTCGCTTCGGCCAGCAACTCCTTGTAGCCCTTCTGCATCGGCATGGCGGTTTCCTCCATCAATTTTGACGCTTTGGCCGTAGTCGAACCCTTGGCGGGACCGTTGGCGTGTCTGCGCTGTTGTCACTCCACGCAACTGTGCAACAGGCCGCCCCGCCCGGTCCACCGGGAAGGGCGGCCGGTGCAGGGGGAGCCCAGGGAAAGCCATGCCGATCGCCACCGACGGACCCACCGAAGCCGCTGCCTTGCCCGCCGTCATCGATCCCGTCCGCGTGGAGCGGAACGAGCGCTATGTCCGCCGCCGCTTCTGGAACACGCTGCGCGCCAATCTGCACCGTATTCCCTTCCTGGAGCAGGCGCTGGCCGCCTTCTTCTGCGCCACCGACCCGCAGACGCCCTTCAAGGCGAAGGCGATCCTGATGGCGGCGCTGGCCTATTTCGTGCTGCCCGCGGACTCGATCCCGGACTGGCTGGTCGTGGTCGGCTTCGCGGACGATGCGGCGGTGCTGGCTACGGCCGTCCATGCGGTGCGGAGCAATCTGAAGCCGGAGCATGAGGACCGCGCCCGCGCCGCCCTGCGCAAGGAGCAACAGATGAAGCCCCCGCCGGATGATGCTTCCGGGATGAAGCCCGCCGGGAACGGCTGACGGCTTATGCCTTGGCCGCGCTCCGCTCGGCGCGTGACTGCGCCGCGTCGCGATGCGCGGTGTAGAGGGCGGAAGCCGCGATCACCCCGGCGCCGACCCAGCCCCAGAGGTCCATGGCCTCGCCGAACAGCGGCCAGGCGAGCAGGGCGGTGAAGGGCAGGCGGGCGTAGTCGTAGGGCATCATCGCCGAGGCCGGCGCCAGCTTGAAGGCGCGGGTCATCGCCAATTGTCCGAGCGTCAGCACCCCGCCCAGCAGGACGAGCCAGCCGAGCGCCGTCCAGCTCGGCCACTCCCACACGAACAGGGCCGGCACCAGCGCCATCGGGGTCAGGAACAGGCCCATGTAGGCGACCACCACCATCACCCCGTCGGAGGTCGCCAGCGCCCGCACCTGGAGCGTCGTGGCGGCGGCGGCGACGCAATGCAGAAGCATGACGAGGATCGCCGGGTCCAGGGTGGTGTCGCCGGGGCGGACGACGATCATCACGCCGGCCAGCCCGACCAGGACGGCGGCCCAGCGCCGCGCCCGAACCGTCTCGTTCAGGAACAGCGCGGCCCCGGCGGTGACGAACAGGGGAATGGTGAAGCTGAGCGCCGTGGCGTCCGGCAGCGGCATGTGGGTGACGCTGTAGAACCAGCACAGCATCGCCACCAAGCTGGTCGCCGAGCGCGAGGCGTACA
>NZ_WHOR01000188.1:0-11339 GCF_013340925.1 Azospirillum formosense | reverse complement strand
GGTGGCGGCTCCGTGATCCCCGTGTCGGTCGTGGTGATGACCCGCGACGAGGCGGAAAACCTTCCCCGCTGTCTTCCTGCGCTGGAGCGTTTCGCCGAACGCTTCGTGGTGGACAGCGGCAGCACCGATGGAACGCCGGCCATCGCCGAGGCGGCGGGCGCGCGGGTCGTGCCCTTTCGGTGGGACGGGCGGTACCCGAAGAAGAAGCAATGGTGCCTGGACCGACTGCCGTTCCGTCAGGATTGGGTTCTGTTCGTCGATGCGGACGAGCGGCTCGGCGACGCGCTGGTGGACGAGATCGCCGCGCTGATGACCGTGGGGCCGCGGCATGCCGGGTATTTCATCGATGGTCATCCGGTGTTCTTGGGCCGGCGCCTGCGCTTCGGCGCGCGCAACCGGAAACTCGCCCTGTTCGACCGGCGGAAGGCACATTTCCCGACCGTGCCCGACCTCGACGTCGCCACCATGTGGGAGGTCGAGGGCCATTACCAGCCGGTGATCGCCGGCACCGTCGGACGGCTGCACCACGGCCTGGACCATGCTGACGACAAGCCGGTCGCGGCGTGGTTCGACCGGCACGCCCGTTACGCCGACTGGGAAGCGGCGCTGCGGTCCGATGGGCGGATGACGAGTCTGATCGCTCGGGAATCCGGTGTGCGCCGATGGCTCAAGACTTTGTTCGGCGTGGTGCCGGCCCGTCCGCTCCTGGTCTTTCTCTACGGGTATGTTTGGCGCCTGGGCTTCCTGGACGGGGGTCCAGGGTTCCAACACGCTCTGGCGCGGGCCTTTTACTACTGGCAGATCGGCGTAAAGATCGCGGACGCGAGGCGGCGTGCCGGGCCTCCCGCGTCCACCGACGACTGAGGGTCGGACGACGGTGCCGTGCCTTACACCGCCTCGTCCAGAGCGCGCTCACCGCCCAGCGCCTTGAGAAGGTCGAAGGTGCGCTTGCGCACGGAGGAGTCTTCGATCCGGTAATAGGCCCGGACCAGTTCCAAGGTCTCTCGACGGGCCATCGACTCGAACTCTTCCGTTTCGGAAGGCGGAAGGTCGGGCGACGGCGTGGCGATGTGCTCCGGCGACGGCATGTCCTCGAAGAAGTAGCTGACCGGGACGCCCAGAACCTGTGACAGGTTGAAAAGGCGGCTGGCGCTGATTCGGTTGGACCCGCGCTCGTACTTCTGAAGCTGTTGGAAGGTGATGCCCACCGCCTCGCCCAGTTTCTCCTGGCTCAGGCCGAGCAGGGTCCGGCGCAGGCGCAGCCGGGCGCCGACATGGATGTCGATCGGATTGGGACCCTCGCCACGGCGTGACAGCGTGTGGGCGGGTGATAGTTTGGATTTCGTGGCACTCATAATAGACCCTCAGTATGGAGGTGGTTGTCGCCACCAGGGAAATTGGTTAGTTCCAAAAGTAAATTCTATGCAACTTTTCGTGCGCATCAACAGCTAGATGCGTGATTCAGTCGTCGAAGCTTATGAAAGAAACGATCGTTCATTTGATGAGAAACGATATTTCGTGTAAAGCCATGGAATGGTCTGGCGCAGGGTAAGGGCAAGCCATTGTAATCCCCATAATGTTGCGTTGGCGGTCCGGCCCAGCCCAAGCACCTCGCGTCGGATGATCGCTTGCTCCCGCCGGCCGCGCGCCGGGTCCTGCCGGGACCGCCCGCCAGGGGCGAATATGCATACCGGAAGTGGCAAGCGGTAAGCCGGCCCCCCCTGCTTAAGGACCGTCAAAGTCAACGCATAGTCGGCCGCCAGCGCGTGGCGCAGATCAAATCGGACACGGGACAAGGCAGCCAACCGATAGACCATGGCTTGGTGATGCGTGAACATGCCCAACAGGGCGCGGCGGTGCGAGCGCGCCGGCTTCACGACCAGCCGCCCGCCGGGAAGCTCCTCCAGCGCGTCCCCGTAGAACAGATCGGCATCCGGACTTGCGTCCAGGATGGGAAGAAGCCGCTCCAGCACCCGGTCATCGGCCAGCCGGTCGCCGGCGTTGAGGAACAGGACGTGGCTGCACGGATAGCCGCAGGAGAATGACCGTTCGGCAACGGCATCCAGCGCGACGTTCATGGCGTCGTACAGGCCATGGTCTGGCGACGAGCGCCACCAGACCGCCTCGTCGCCATGGCGGGCCAGCCAGCGGGCCGTCCCGTCGTTGGATGCGCCGTCCGCCACGAACCAGTCGTAGGCCGCCATGGTCTGGGCGCGCAGGCTGGCGCGTGTGGCGAGAAGGCCGGGCAGGTCGTCGCGGACGACGGTGACCACGGCCAACCGGACCGCTCCCGCTTCACTCATCACTCGGAGATCACGGCGATGGCCGCCGCCGAGATGGCGAGTTGGCCGAGGATGGTGCCCATGTTCTTGGAGAACTCCATCAGATCGAATGGCTTCGGGTCGCGCGGCACCACAATGGATGAGCCGGGCGGGATCGCCGTGACGGTGTGGTTCCAGGAGGAGAGGGACAGCGGCTGCGCCCTCCCGTCCGGCAGAACCAGGAAGATGCGGGCGTCGTCGGCGTTGCGGCTCGCGCCACCCGCCTCCCGGAGGTAGGCTTCGGCGGTCTTGCCGCTGACGAACTGCGCGGCGGTCGGATGAAGCACCTCGCCGGTCACGGTGACGGTGAGGGGACGTTTCGGAATCAGTATGCGGTCGTCCGGTTCCAGCAGCACGTCCAGTTCGGGCCGCTGGCGCAGCACCAGCGGGTCGGCCTCGACGACGATGCGGCCCAGCGGCTCCACCCCGCGCAGCTGGGTCGCGAGCTGCCGGGCGAGACCGACCACATCCGAGCGCGCGGCCTCGCCCTTCTCGACCTCCTGCACCATCCAGCGCTCCAGGTCGCGGGCCTGCTGGTCGAACCAGGCGCGCTCGCGCTTGCGCTCGCTGTCGCGCAGGAAACTGGCTCCGGCGGGGTAGGCTTCCTCCGTCAGGCCGCCGGCCCGGTCGATCAGCGACGACAGCGTCTCGCCGCGCGCGACGTCGTAGGCACCGGGGCGGCGCACCGCGCCGGAGATGGTGACCGCCCGTGCCTCCAGCGCCTGGGGAATGGGGTTGACGCGCAGGCTGTCGCCCGGATGCAGCGCCGTCCGGGCCGTCGCGCCGTCGCGCAGGTCCAGGCGGCGGCGCTGCCCGGTGGCGGTGGTGACCTCCAGGCTGGCGAGGTCGGCGGTCGCGGCGGGGCCGCCGGCGGTTGCCAGAAGGGCTTCGACGGTCGCCATTTCCGCCACGGGATAGGTGCCGGGGGTTCGCACGGCGCCCCGCACCTGCACCCCGCGTTCCCTCACCAACTCCGCGATCTCGCCAGGAAGCGGCGGTTCGGAGTCGGGTGCTTCGGGGGCGGGTAGTCCGGCGGTGGGTAATCCGGCGGCAGGTGGTCCGGCACCAACTGCTCCGGCACCAACTGCTCCGGTGGCGGTCGGCGGCGCCTCGGGCTTGTGTTCCTTGTCCGGGGACCTGGTCAGCGCAAGCACCTCGGTGGTGGAGAGCAGGCGCACCCGATCGCCGTCGGAGAGCGCGCGGTTGGCCTGTCCGGAGGCCACCTCCTGCGGCGAGAACGGAATCAATCGATGGACGAGGGTGCGGCGATCGAAGCGCTCGATCACGCCCAGCAGGGGATAGACGTCCCGTGTCAGCGCATCGCCGCCGGTCAGCGCGTCGCGCAGCGTGGCACCCCCGGCCAGGGGGCGGACGCCGGGGCGGCGGGCATGGCCGGTCAACTCATAGACCGGCTCGTCGGGTTCCACGATGGTCCCCGCCGCCGGACGGCTTTGTGAGGCTCCGCCGAAGGGGGGCGCGTAAGCGCCGGACTCCGGCCCGCCCGCGGCAAGCGCCAGCTCCGCGGCACTGCCCCGTCCGGCGGAAGGATAGAAGCCGGGGCGGGGGACACCGCCCATCAGCAGGGTGGAATGCTCCAGCGCGAAGACGAGCAGGTCGGGAACGGTTTCGAACAGGGGCGGGCAGGGTGTGCGTCCACCGGTCAGCCGCGCCGCCGCCCGCGCCTGCGGACCGTTGGCGAGCGGCCCGTCCGGCCGGGCCGTCAGGGCGCGGGCCAGGATCACAAGGCCGCGGCACGCATTCCGGGCTGGCTCGCGCGCGCCGCGCAGAAGCTCCAGCACCGGTTCGGAGGTCAGGAAGTCCACATCGTCCGCGCCCAGCACATAAAGAACATCGTTCTCGGCAAGGGGGCGACGGTCACGGCCGCCAAGCACGGCCCCCAAATCGACCGGCTGCAGGACGCGCGTGCGGTTGCCCGGATGGATGGAGGCGAGCACCGCGAAGGGCAGATAGGGGGCCGGCCCCAGATCGGCCGCCGAAACCAGGGCCCCGATGGTCGGAGCCCGGTCCAACGCCCGGGCGCCGGGGCGCAGGACATGGCCGTCCAGCCGCAGGTCGCCGCGCCGATCCTCCCGGCGGGGCGCCAGCAGCAGCAGGTCGCCGTCGCCCAGTTGGGCGTTGTCCGTGTCGGGCAGTTCCTCCGCCCGCTCCTCGCCGTTCGGACCGATGGCGTAGCGAAGCACCCGATGCGCACCGGGCCGCAGAAGGCCCCCGGCCATCTCCCGCGCCACGGCGATCGGCAGACGGTTCTCGCCGGGGGGAAGCTCGTAAACGCCGGGGCGTTTCAGCGGACCGGCGAGCGCCACCGTGGGGCCGAGCGGCGGCACGAAGACGCGGTCGCCGTCGCGCAACCGGATGCCCGCGTTCGCGCCGTCCCCGGTCATGAACAGGTCGTACAGGTCGATGGGCAACCCACTCGACGGGGTATTGGCCGCAGTGTGCGCATGAAACAGCCGGATGCGGCGGAGCGAGCCGCCGCGGGTGACGCCGCCGGCGGCGGTCAACGCATCGATCAGCGTGGCGAAGGCACCGACCTCCTGCCGGCCCGGACGCGCCACGGCGCCGGTCACCAGCACGCCGATCCGCCGGATTTCAGTCACCGAGACGTACACCTCGGTGTCCGGAAAGGAGGCCGTCACGGCGTCGGCCAGTTGGACGCGCAATTCCGCCAGGGTCAGCCCCTGGGCCACGACGGGCCGCACATCGTCAACGGTCAGCAGCCCCGCCCCGTCGACGAGGTGGCGCTTGCTGGCGGATTTCTGGCCGCGCAGGGACACCAGAAGTTCGTCGCCCGGACCCAGCGTGTAGTCCGCCTGCACACCACCCGCTCCGTCCCGCCGCGGCGGTTCCTCGCCGAACTGGTCGTAGCCGAACTGGAGAAGGACGGAGCCCGCCCGTTCGCTGTAGGAGGCCTCGATCGGAGACAGGGAATCCGGACCGGGAACCGGCCGGGTGGCGGCGGCGCGAAGCGTCGGATTCGCCTGTGAGGGTTGCGCCGTAGTGCGGGCGTGGAGCACCGGGGATGCCGGCTCCGCCGCCGATACGGCGAGCGCCCAGACCATCAGAGCCGTCAACGTCACGAAATGGGCGAGAATTCTGCGCGCGGTTTCACACATCGATGGTGCCGGCACCGTGGTCATGGTCCGAATTGGCCGCAAAAGCCGGATTCAATGAATACTAATGCGTGCATATCCCGGAAAAGGCAACGGCCAAGCTGCGTTGCCGTGCCGTCATGCTGCGTGTAGACTGACGGTCATTGCGTGGAGCGCGCAGGAGCCGCTGCTCATGGTTGCCGGTGTCACGTCGAATGGCGTTTATGGCTGGCCGCCCTTGCGGTCCGGCCCGTCCGCGCGTGACCGGACCCCTGACGGTGCCGAAACCGCCGATCAGGACACGATTCGGAAAAGCGCGGACCAGAACGCCGCAGGCCAGCCAGGCGCGCTGACCGACGATCAGCAGCGGCAGGTTCAGGAACTCAAGCGTATCGATGCCAGCGTTCGCCAGCACGAGGCGGCGCATCAGGCGGCGGGCGGGCCTCACGCGGGTGGTGCCTCCTTCACCTTCACCCGTGGGCCGGACGGCAAGAACTACGCGACCGCCGGCGAAGTGCAGGTGGACGTCAGCGCGGAAAGCGACCCGGAAGCCACCGCGCGTAAGATGGACACGGTCAAGGCGGCGGCCTTGGCGCCGTCCGATCCCTCGGCGCAGGATCTTCGCGTCGCCCAGCAGGCCGATGCTGCCAAGATGCAGGCGCAGCAGGAGCTGCGGCGGAAAGGGTCGGAGCCGGGTTCGCCCGATGGGGAGGGCGGTGGAAAGGACGGCGCGTCGCCAAGCGACACAGCCGCGCCGGCGTTGGCGGCGCGCGGTGCCGCGGCTTATGCGTCGGCCTTCGGCATCGGCCGGCGGACCGGCACCGCCGGCGTCATGGTCTGACGCCGGACGGTCCGGTTCCGATGCTCAGCGGCGGACGGGGGACTCGCCGTCAAGGGTCAGCAGCGGGCCGTACAACTCCGGCCGGCGGTCGCGGAAAATGCCCCAGGACGCGCGCTGGGCGGCGATGCGGTCGAGGTCGAAGCTGGCGGTCAGGACCGTCTCGCTCTCCCGGTCGGCCTGCGCGACCAGTTCCCCGGTCGGTCCGGCGATGAAGGAGGATCCGTAGAAGGTGATCCCGCAGGTCTCGCCCTCCTCCCGGCCGATGCGGTTGGAGGCGACCAGCGGCATCAGGTTGGCTCCGGCATGGCCCTGCATGACCCGCGTCCAGTGGGCTTGGCTGTCCAGGGAACCGTCCTGGGGCTCGGACCCGATGGCGGTGGGGTAAAACAGGATTTCCGCGCCCTTCAGCGCCATGGCGCGGGCCGTTTCCGGGAACCACTGGTCCCAGCAGATCGCGCAGCCGATGGCGGCATAGCGGGTCTTGTAGACCTGGAAGCCGGTGTCTCCGGGGTTGAAATAGTATTTTTCCTGGTAGCCGGGGCCATCCGGGATGTGGGTCTTGCGGTAGACGCCGAGGACCGTTCCGTCCGCGTCAATCATCGCCAGCGAGTTGTAATAGGCGTTCCGCGCACGCTCGAAGAAACTGGTGGGGATGACCACGGACAGTTCACGGGCGAGCGCGCTCATCCGCGCGATCACCGGGTGATCCTCGACCGGGTGGGCGAGGGCGAACAATTCCTGTTTCTGGTCCTTGCAGAAATAGGGGGTCTCGAACAGCTCCTGGGGCAGGATGATCTGCGCGCCGCGCGCCGCCGCGTCGCGCACGAGGCGTTCGACGCCGTTCACGTTGGCGTCGCGGTCCCAACCGCAGGCCATCTGGGTCGCCGCGACGGTGACGGTGCGTCCGGTGGTGGGGCGCATAAGCTGGTGCTCCTGTGCTTTTGCGTGATGCCGTGCCGTGTTAATGGGCGGATGGGCAGGCGTGCAACCTCATCCCCGCCCTGTCACAAACCTTTCAGAGTCATCCACGTTTCAGGGTGGAGCAAGCTTCTTGCCTGACCGCAGCCGGCGATCGGGCGCAGAACCCGCAAGTCATACGCATAAATATGAAAAATTCTCTCCAAGGGTCGCGCGTCGGTTACGCGGCATATTATTGCATGCACCAGAAATTTTAATCCGCAATTGCTTTGCGATTTTTCCGAGAGAAGATATGATCGGGCAAGTTGATTTCGTCCGCTGCACCGCACCACGGCCTGACGGACGCCTGCCGAGAGATCGTTGTCATGGTTGGGCGTTTCAAGAGACAGCAAGCCACACTCGCCGCGACTCAAGGGGCCGAGACACAAGGGGCCGATACACAAGGAGAGGATGCCGGCGCGCTCCCCCAGTCCGCCATGACTTTGCCGCGGGCCGTGCGGGAGGTGCATCGCGCCATCGCGCGGGCGCTGCAGATCCGCATCGCCGACCACGGAGTCAGCATGGGGCAGTGGTATTTTCTTCGCGCCCTGTGGGAGGAGGACGGGCTGACCCAGCGCGAACTGAGCCAGCGGGTCGGCATGATGGAACCCACCACGGTGAGCGCGTTGAACAATCTGGAACGCTGCGATCTCGTCCAGCGGGTGCGCAACCCGCACGACCGGCGCAAGGTGAACATCTACCTGACGCCGAGGGGTAAGGCGCTGCGGGCCGACATCCTGCCCGGGGTGGAGGAGATCGAGGAAGCCGCCACCCGGGGCATCGCGCCGCGTGAACTGGAACTGACCGTCAGCGTTCTGCGCCGCGTGTCCGCCAACCTCGGCGGATTGCCGTCCGTCGGTGGGGACGACGAGTTGGGATAACGGGCGCGTGGCGACCGAACGTCCCGCTCGTTGGTCGCTCCAGTCAGTCGTCCGGATCGGGGGGCGGCGGCAGGCTTGCGCCGGTCAGGTTGGCGTTGGTGAAGCGCGCGTCGCGAATGTTCGCGTCGCTGAGGATCGCTCCGGTCAGGTCGGTGCCGGTGAAGTCGCAGCCTGCCAGGTTCGCCCCACGCATGTTGGTCCGGACGCAGGAGGCTCCGGTGAAGTTGCTGCCGGTCAAATTCGCCGCCCAAAGCCGCCCGGTCGGCTTGCCGTCCGGACCTTTGATATCGACCCAACCGATGCCCGCCCCATCGAACCGGGCGCCGGACAGGTTGGTGCCGCGAAGCGTCGCCCCGTCGAGGATCGCGCCGCTGAAATCGCTGCCGGTCAGGTCGGCGGCGGAGATGTCGCACATGATGAGCAGTGAATCGCGCATCTTGGCGCTGACCAGCCGCACGCCGCGCAGGTTGGCGCCCGACAGGTTCACGCCGTGGAGGTCGATGTGCGACAGATCCGCCCCGCTGAGGTCGGCGCGCGACCCCATGGCGCCGTTGGTGTTGATCCAGGTGTAATGATTGTGCAGCGCCTCCTGGATCTGGATCGAGAAATTCTCGGCGGAGCGCGCCATGTTGGCGCCGGTGGTGTCCGCCCCGGCAAGGTCCGTTCCCTCCATCTTCGCGCCCTGGAGATCGGCGTTGCGCAGGTTGGCGCCGGCCAGCACGGCGCCGTTCAGGTTGGCGTCGCGCAAAATGGCGCCCTGGAGGTTGACCCCGGAGAGGTTGCAGCCGCGCAGATCGGCGCGGGCGAGGTTGCAGTTCTTCATGGTGGAGCGCATCAGCGTCGCTCCCGCCATCAGCGCGCCTTCGCAATCCGCCCCGTTCATCGACACATCGGTCAGGTCGGCGCCGGACAGGTTGGCGTTCGACATCATCGCGTCGTCCATGTCACTGCCGGACAAGTCGGACCGCACGAAATCCAGCCCCTTGCCGCCGTTCGCCCCATTCCCGCCATACAGCAGAGCGCCGCCGCGCAGGTCGGCTTCCTTCAGGATCGCCCGCTTCAGCTTGGCGCCGCGCATGTGGGCGCCGCGCAGATCCGCCCGGTAGAGATTGCAGCCGGTCAGGTCGGCCTTGGTCAGATGGGCGGCGAACAGGTCGGCGTGGCTGAGATTCGCGTTGGACAGGTCGCAATGGGCCATGTTGGCGCCCGACAGCTTGCCCTGAGTCAGCTCCACCCCGGCGAGATTCGATCCCTCCAGGTTGGTCATGGTCAGGTTGGCGCGATTGCCGCCCGACCGGTTCTTCAGCCAACGCTCGTGCTTTTCCAGCACGGCGACCAACTCATGTGGCGTCATGACCCCGTCCGACGATCGGCCCGCTCCCGGCGCGATGCGGGGGATGGGCGCGGTTACTCCAGCGCGTTAGCAGTGTCATAAGATAATCTGGTTTAATTGTTAACATGCTGTTCCGTTGCCCGGCGCGATGCTGCGCCGAACCGATGCGGCGTGGTGAGGAAACAAGGGAAAGAGGCTCGGAATGACCGGCGGACATACGGTGGCGGCTTTCGATGCCGAACTGGCGCGCCTGCACCAGATCATCGTGACCATGGGACGACGGGTGGAAGAACAGTTCGCCGCCGCGCTGGAAGCCATTGCAGAGCGGGACGCCGGCAAGGCCTCACGGGTGATCGAGGCCGACGCCGAGATCGACCGTTTGGAACTTGAGCTGGAAGCGCTGAGCGTGCGGCTGCTGGCCTTGCGTCAGCCCATGGCGAAGGATTTGCGCGACATCGTGTCGGCGCTCAAGATCGCCTCGAATCTGGAGCGTATGGGCGATTTCGCGAGTTCGGTGGCCAAGCGCGCGGTTACCCTGGCGGATCTGCCGGTTGAGCCACCCGTCGCGTCGCTGTCCTGGATGGGCGAGACGGTGCTCGGCATGATCCGCGACGTGATTGCGGCCTATGACGGTCAGGATGCCGAGCGCGCGTTGGCCGTCCGCAACCGGGACGGCCAGGTCGATGCGGCCTACACCAGCCTGTTCCGTGAGTTTCTGACATACATGATGGAGTCGCCGGCACAGATCACCGGCTGCACCCACCTGCTGTTCGTGGCGAAGGCCATCGAGCGGGCTGGGGATCACGCCACGAACGTGGCCGAAAACATCTGTTACATCGTGCAAGGACGGCTGCCGTCCGAGGAACGGACCAAGGGCGACCTCAGCAGCTTCACCGTGGTCGAGAAGCGGTAACGGCGCCTGCGGCGCGCCCCTGGGAACGATCAACGAGCCCCAGCAGGGCCGTGGCGTCTCAATGCTTGGGACGCCAACCGGTGCCGTCCGGTTCGTAACGTCGCCGGACCGCGGCCCAGGCGACCTTATGGGCCAACAACTCGCGCTGCATGGCATGGCGAGCCTCCGGTGACCGGCAGCCCTGCCAGGTGTGATTGAAGGCCGAACGGTAAATATCCTGCGCAGGCGGCGGCAGGCATCGCTTCACCGATTCGGGCAGCTCGGTGTTCTTGCGGAAGGTCATGGGGCGTTCCTCCGGCTTATGATTGCCTTGTTGCCGCCATTATAGCCGCTATTCCAATGAAGGCCGTAGGGCTTTTTCCAGTGGCGATGGAGGTAGGCGGCGCCGGCGGACGACCTAGGCCGAACGTCCAGGGCATAAAAAAGCCCTTCCCCAGGTCATGGGGAAGGGCTTTTCGGTAACCCAAGCAACGTTGCGAAGACCCGTTCTGATGGCCCGGTCTTACGGTGTGCGGCGTGCGGTGCGGTGCGCCGGGATCGGAATGGGCCGGAGCGCCTGCTCTTCGCGTCGGCTGGCGGACATGTCGATCTCGATCCGGGCCAGCGCCTTGCGCAGCTCGTGCACCGCTTCCGACAGCGTCTGGATCGACGCTTCGCCCGGCTGTTGGCGCCAGCCGCGGTAGGCGTTCAGGCAGCCGCGCGCGGTGTCGCGCAGCCGCGCCTCGACGGCATCGACCGGCGGAGGGTTGGTGCCGGCCGGCCGGCTTCCGTCCGCTGCGGCGGGCTGGGAGGCGGGCTGGGTGGGCGCCGGTGCCGGTTGGGCAGCAGCCGGTTGAGCCGGGGCCGGGTGGGAAGCCGGCTGCGGGTCCGGCCGGATGAGGCGCAACGGCGCGGTCTGAGCCGGGGCGGGCGGCGGGGGCGGGGGGGGGGGGGGGGCCGCGACCGGCGGTGGCCGGGGAGGCGCGGGTTGAATGGGCGTGGCA
>NZ_WHOR01000187.1:0-11352 GCF_013340925.1 Azospirillum formosense | reverse complement strand
AGGACATGCCCTCCCCCCTGCCCAACGACGACCTGCCGCCGTCCCGGCCCACCGACCCTGACTTCGCATAAGCGCAGACACCGAACGGCCAAAGAAAACGGGGCGCCCCCTTGCGGAGGCGCCCCGTTCTTCATCGGTGAACCGAAACGGACGGATCAGCGGCGCTGAACCATCAGCTTCTTGATCTCGGCGATGGCCTTGGCCGGGTTCAGGCCCTTCGGGCACGCCTTGGTGCAGTTCATGATGGTGTGGCAGCGGTAGAGACGGAACGGGTCCTCGAGGTTGTCGAGGCGCTCGCCCGTCATCTCGTCGCGGCTGTCCACGATCCAGCGGTAGGCTTGGAGCAGGATCGACGGGCCGAGGTAGCGGTCGCCGTTCCACCAGTAGCTGGGGCAGGAGGTCGAGCAGCAGAAGCACAGGATGCACTCGTAGAGGCCGTCCAGCTTGGCGCGGTCCTCCGGCGACTGCAGGCGCTCGCGGCTCGGGGCCGGCGACTGCGACTGCAGCCACGGCTTGATCGAGGCGAGCTGGGCGTAGATGTGCTTCAGGTCGGGGACGAGATCCTTGACCACCGGCATGTGCGGCAGCGGGTAGATCTTGACGTCGCCCTTCACCTCCTCGATGGCCTTCAGGCAGGCCAGCGTGTTGGTGCCGTCGATGTTCATCGCGCAGGACCCGCAGATGCCCTCGCGGCAGGAGCGCCGGAAGGTCAGGGTCGAGTCGATGTTGTTCTTGATGTAGATGATCGCGTCCAGGATCATCGGGCCGAACTTGTCGAGGTCGACGACGTAGGTGTCGACCCGCGGGTTCTGCCCGTCATCCGGCGACCAGCGGTAGATCTTGAAGGTCTTCGCCCGCTTGGCGCCGCTGGCGGCGTTGATGGTCTTGCCGACGCCGACCTTGGAATTGGCGGGCAGGTTGAATTCGACCATGGTTCGTATCCTTGCCTTGCTCTTGCCGCCTTAGTAGACGCGGGCCTTGGGCGGGAACACCTGCACCTCGTCGGTCAGGGTGTAGAGATGGACCGGGCGGTACCCGATCTTCGTCTCGCCCTTGTCCGACACCTCGATGACGGTGTGCTTCATCCAGTTCTCGTCGTCGCGGTCCGGATAGTCCTCGCGGGCGTGGGCGCCGCGGCTCTCCGGCCGGTTCTTCGCCGAGTGGAGCGTGGCGACCGCCTGGTACAGCAGGTTGTCCAGCTCGATGGCCTCGACGAGGTCGGAGTTCCAGACCAGCGAACGGTCGCTGATCGCCATGTCGCTCTTCTTGGCGAAGGTCTGGTCGATGAGCTTGACGCCCTCCTCCAGCACCTCGCCGGTGCGGAAGACCGCGCAGTTGTTCTGCATGGTCCGCTGCATTTCCAGGCGAAGCTCCGACGACTTGATGGAGCCCTTGGCGTTGCGGATGCGGTCGAAGCGCTCCAGGGCGACGTCGGTCGCGGCGGCGGACGACGACACCGACTTGCCCTTCTCGACGATCTCGGCGGCGCGGATGGCCGCTGAACGGCCGAACACCACGAGATCGAGCAGCGAGTTGGAGCCCAGGCGGTTCGCGCCGTGCACCGACACGCAGGCCGCCTCGCCGATGGCCATCAGGCCGGGCACCACGCGATCCGGATCCTCGGCGGTCGGGTTGACCACCTCGCACCGGAAGTTGGTGGGGATGCCGCCCATGTTGTAGTGCACCGTCGGTAGAACCGGGATCGGCTCCTTGGTGACGTCCACGCCGGCGAAGATCTTGGCCGTCTCGGCGATGCCGGGCAGGCGCTGGTGGATGATCTCCGGCGGGAGATGCTCCAGGTGCAGGTGGATGTGGTCCTTGTGCTCACCGACGCCGCGGCCCTCGCGGATCTCGATGGTCATCGAGCGGGACACCACGTCGCGCGAGGCGAGGTCCTTGGCCGACGG
The DNA here is from genome assembly GCF_013340925.1 of Azospirillum formosense. Taxonomy (GTDB): domain Bacteria; phylum Pseudomonadota; class Alphaproteobacteria; order Azospirillales; family Azospirillaceae; genus Azospirillum; species Azospirillum formosense. Next base: position 9,445 of record NZ_WHOR01000187.1, on the reverse strand, counting down.
CGCGTAGCGCTCCATGAAGCGCTCGCCGTTGGAGTTGGTGAGGTAGCCGCCCTCGCCGCGCACGCCCTCGGTGATGAGGCAGCCGGAGCCGTAGATGCCGGTCGGGTGGAACTGCACGAACTCCATGTCCTGCAGCGGCAGGCCGGCGCGCAGCACCATGCCGCCGCCGTCGCCCGTGCAGGTGTGGGCCGAGGTGGCGGAGAAGTAGGCGCGGCCGTAGCCGCCCGTCGCCAGAACGACGAGCTGGGCGCGGAAGCGGTGGATGGTGCCGTCGTCGAGGTTCCAGGCCACCACGCCCTTGCAGACGCCGTCCTCCATGATGAGGTCCAGCGCGAAATACTCGACGAAGAACTCCGCCTCGTGCTTCAGCGACTGCTGGTAGAGGGTGTGCAGGATGGCGTGGCCGGTGCGGTCGGCGGCCGCACAGGTGCGGTAGGCCTGCTGCTTGCCGTAATGGGCGGTCATGCCGCCGAAGGCGCGCTGGTAGATCTTGCCTTCCGGCGTGCGCGAGAAGGGCACGCCGTAGTGCTCCAGCTCGATGATCGCCGGGATGGCCTCGCGGCACATGTACTCGATGGCGTCCTGGTCGCCCAGCCAGTCAGACCCCTTGACGGTGTCGTACATGTGGAAGCGCCAGTCGTCCTCGCTCATGTTGCCGAGCGCCGCCGAGATGCCGCCCTGGGCGGCCACGGTGTGCGAGCGGGTCGGGAAGACCTTGGTGATGCACGCCGTCTTCAGGCCCTTCTCGGCCATGCCGAAGGTGGCGCGCAGGCCCGCACCGCCGGCACCGACGACGACGACGTCATAGGAATGATCGATAATATCGTAGGCGGCCATGGCTCGTCAGGCTCCGAACGAAATCTTGAGGACGGCGATGACGCAGGCGGCACCCAGCACGAAGCACAGGGCTTTCACGGCCAGGATGCTCAGGATCTTCGCCATCTCATTGTGCACGTAGTCCTCGATCACCACCTGCAGCCCGGCCTGGGCGTGGTGGAAGGTGACCACGGCGGTCAGCACCATCATCAGCGCCGAGAAGGGCGACTCCAGCCACGCGACGAAGGCCGCGTGGTCGGCGCCCAGATGGCGGATCACACCGAAGACGAACCAGATGGTCAGCGGGACCAGGGCGATGGCGGTCACGCGCTGGTGCCACCAATGCTCGGTGCCGTGCTTGGCGGAGCCCAGGCCGCGCGCGATCTGCAGCGGCGAGCGGAGGGTCTTGCTGTTGGACGCCATGTCTTCTCTCCTCACCACACGGCCAGGCCGATGATCCAGGTCAGCACGGTCAGCACGACCGCCGCACCGATGACGATCTGGTTGCCGCGGTCGGCCTCGCTCAGCTCGAACGCCTTGCCGGCGTCCCACACCAGATGCCGGATGCCGTTGCACAGGTGATAGTAGAGCGCCAGCGACCAGCCGAACATCAGCAGCAGCCCGAAGAACGAGCCGATGAAGTGCTGCGCGCGCTCGTACGCGGCGGGGCTGGTGGCGGCGGCGACCAGCCACCAGGTCAGCAGAAGGGTCCCGACGGCCAGCCCCACGCCCGTGATGCGGTGCGTGATGGACAGGAGCGCGGTCCTGGGGAGTTTGTAGACTTGCAGATGCGGAGAGAGCGGCCGACCGCTGCCGTTTGCCATTGCGTCGTCCTCAGTTCGGCGACCGGTCGCGGCAAGGAGGGCTGTTGCCGCGACGGCGGGTGATGCGAGACCGAAAGTTTTAAGCCCTGCTGTGTTTGGCGATTGAATTACGCCTCTACCGCACACGAGTCAACGGCAGGGACTTGGCCGTGGCCAAAATGGCGCACCGCGGGAAGTGCCTGAAAACTAACGGGCTTTGCTTCAGACTGGTATTACCAGGGCCGAAACCCGGTTTCGCCGTTCAGCCTATTACTTGTCGAAGCGGCGAACATTCTCCACCATCATCGAATACATCTGGGTAATCAGCTCCGCCGGACGCAACCGGCCGAAGGGAATGTTCTCCTTGGCCCACTCCACCAGCCCCTCGGGCGGGCGGACCGGAGCGACCTCGTAGCCGGCCTTCTTCAGCGCGGTCATCACCGAACGCGCCTGCTTGGTGTAGTCCTCGTTGAAGAAGGACTTGTCCGCGTCCTTGATCGCCTTGGCAATGATGTCTTCGAGCGGAGTGGCCATGCCCCGGTGTGCCGGTCGCGGTCGTTCGTGATAGGGCGGACACGGTGTCACAACGCGGGCGCTGTTGCAATTCCATTGGGAACCGCATACCTCAAGCCCTCTTCGCACCGCATATCACAGGGATTAACCGCCATGGGCTACACAGTCGCGGTCGTCGGCGCCACCGGCAACGTCGGACGGGAAATGCTGACCACCCTCGCCGACCGCCGGTTCCCAGCCGACGCGGTGATCGCCCTGGCCGCCGACAGCGCGGTCGGCAAGGAGGTGTCCTTCGGCGAGGACGCGGTGCTGAAGGTCGAGGACGTCGGCCGCTTCGACTTCAAGGGCGTGGACATCGCGCTGTTCGCCGTCGACGCCAAGGTTTCGGCGGCCCACGCGCCGCGCGCCGCCGCGGCGGGCGCCGTGGTGATCGACGCCAGCCCGCAGTTCCGCATGGACCCCGACGTCCCGCTGGTGGTCCCGGAGGTCAACGGCGACGCGCTCGCCGGCTACGCGAAGAGGAACATCGTCGCCAGCCCCGGCGCTGCTGCCATCCTGCTGGCCATGGCGCTGAAGCCCCTGCACGAGCAGGTCACGGTGAGCCGTGCCGTCGTCTCCACCTACCAGGCGGCCTCGGACGCCGGCAAGGAGGGCATGGACGAACTGTTCGGCCAGACCCGCGCCATCTACGTCAACGACCCGGTGCAGAAGTCCGTCTTTTCCAAGCAGATCGCCTTCAACGTCATCCCGCACGTCGGTCCCTTCATGGAGGACGGCGCGACGCGGGACGAATGGGCGCTGAACGTCGAGACCAAGAAGATCCTCGATCCCAAGATCAAGGTGAGCGCGACCTGCGTCCGCGTCCCCGTCTTCATCGGCCACTCCGCTGCGATCACCGTCGAGTGCGTCGAGCCGGTGACCGCCGAGGAGGCGCGCCAGATCCTGCGCAAGGCGCCGGGCATGCAGGTGATCGACCAGCAGGAGAACGACGGCTACATCACCCCGGTCGAGGTGGCCGGCGACGACCCGGTCTTCGTCAGCCGCGTCCGCGAGGACTACACGGTGGACAACGGCCTGTCCTTCTGGGCGTCCACCGACAACCTGCGCAAGGGCGCCGCCCTCAACGCCGTGCAGATCGCCGAGCTGCTGGTGAAGGAGTATCTCGACGCGTGATCCCGATCCGCTCCTCCCGTCCGGACGACGCCCCGGTCCTCTTTGACGTCTGGCTCGCCGCGGTGCGCAGCACGCACGATTTCCTGAGCGAGGAGGACATCGGCTTCTACGCCGACCTCGTGCGCGACCAGTATCTTCCGGCGGCGGCGCTGCTGGTCGCGGTGGATGGCGACGACCGGCCGGTCGGCTTCCTGGGCATGACCGGGTGCCGGATCGACACGCTGTTCGTCGATCCGAGTTGGCACGGCCGGGGGGTCGGCCGCGCCCTGATCGCCCGCGCTTGCGAAGGCGGACCGGACCTGACGGTCGACGTGAACGAGCAGAACAGCGCCGCCCGGGCCTTCTATCGGCGTCTCGGCTTCCGGGAGGTCGGGCGCTCCGCGCTGGACGACAGCGGCCGCCCGTTCCCCTTGCTGCATCTCGCCCTCGACGGCTCCGGCCGGGGCGGCCCGACCGGAGCCTGAAGGGCTTACTTGACGAACAGCCGGTACAGGGCCGAGTGGTCCAGCCCGCCGTCGCCCTGTTCGGCCAGCAGCTCGAACAGCTCCAGGCTGAGGCCCAGCGCGGGAAGCTGGATGCCGGACTGCTCCGCCAGCTCCTCCGCCTGCTTCAGGTCCTTGATCTGGGTGAGCACGCGGCCGCCCGGCGTGAAGTCGCCGGAGACCATGCGCTGGCCGTGCAGCTCCAGGATGCGCGACTCGGCGAAGCCGCCGCGGATGGCGTCACGGACCTTGCCCGGCTCCACCCCCGCCGCCTTGGCCAGCGCCAGCGCCTCGGCCACCGCGCCGATGCTCAGCGCGACGATCACCTGATTCGCCATCTTGGCGACCTGCCCCGCCCCGCTGTCTCCGACATGGGTGATGCGCTGGCCCATCGCCTGGAACAGCGGCAGGGCGCGGGCGAAGGCTTCCTCCGTGCCGCCGGCCATGATGGTCAGGGTGCCGGCCTCCGCCGCCACCGTACCGCCGGACACCGGGGCGTCCACCCAGTCGGCGCCCTTGGCGCGGACGGCCTCGGCCAGCTTGCGGGTCGCCCCGACCGCCGTCGTGCCCATGTCGATGACGAGATGGCCGGGCCGCAGCGCGTCCATCAGGGATGCTGCCACCGCCTCGACCGCCACCGTGTCCGACAGCATCAGCACGATGGCATCGGCGCGGACAGCGACCTCGGCCGGCCCGGCGGCGGGGCTCATGCCCTCGCCGGCCAGCTCCTCGACCGGGCCGGGGCTGCGGCTGCTGATCACCAGGGCGGCACCGGCCTTCGCCAGATTGCGGGCCATCGGCCGGCCCATCAGGCCCAGCCCGATGACGCCGACCGTCCGTCCCGCCAGACCGCCCGGTCCGGTCATGTCCCCGGCCGTCACAGGCGGGTGTGGCGCGCCCGCGCGCCGCGTTCGATGGCGGCGGCGCACAGCCGGTCGACTCCCAGCTTGTGCCGGAGCAGCTCCAGCATGCGCAGTTCCTCCTGCGAGGCCGACGGGTCCGCCGCGGCGATGTCGCAGGCGAGAGCGTAGGCGGTCTCGGACAGCTTGGACGGAATGGCCTCCTTGACGATCTGGAGCGTCGTCTCCAGCCCGTCGGCGTCGGCCAGCAGACCGGAGCATTCGCGGGTCACGTCGGTCAGCCGGTCGATGTCGAAATCCTTGAAGATCGGCAGATAGCGGACATTCTCGCCGATGGCCTCAAGCTCCGCGTCCGTCATGTCGCCGTCGCACGCCGACACCAGCACCATGACGTAGATGAGCGCGCTGTGATGGTTGATCATCGAAACTCCTGCGGAAAAAGGGCCCCGCCCAATCTTGCCCGCCCCCCGCGCGCCGTCAAGGGAGGGAGCGCCGTCAAGGGAGCTATGCCCGGGACGGACGGGTGGGTCCCTCGACAGGGGACGGGTTGCCCCTTAAGGTCGGCCCCCATGTCGGTGGTCTTCAACGTGGCGCTCCCGGTCTTCGCCATCATCCTGGCGGGCGTCCTTTCCGGTAAGGCGAAGCTGCTCGGTCCCGCCTCGTCGGAGGCGCTGAACAAGTTCGTCTATTGGATGGCCCTGCCGCCGGTGCTGTTCCTCGGCACGGCCAAGCGCTCGCTGCCGGAAATCTTCAACGGACCCTTCATCGGCGCCTTCCTCGGCTCGATGCTGGCGGTCTACGCGCTGGGCGCCCTGCTCGGCTGGCTGATCCACAGGGAGCGGACGCAGATCCAGTGCATGCAGGGGCTGAACGCCTGCTTCTCCAACACCGGCTACATGGGCATTCCGCTGTTCCTGGCCGCTTTCGGCCCGGACCGTCTGGCCCCGGCCATCCTTGCCACCGTCATCATGAGCGCGATCATGGTCGGCATCGCGGTGATCTGGCTGGAGTTCGCCAACAGCCAGGGCGGCGGCATCGGCAAGGCGCTGCGCGACGTCGGCCGGGCGCTGGTCAAGAACCCGCTGATCATTTCCACCGCCCTTGGGCTCGCCTGGTCGGTCTTCCTGTCCGGCGTGCCGGTGCCGCGCCCGATCGCCATCTACTGCGACCTGATGGGCGCCTCCGCCGGTCCCTGCGCCCTGTTCGCCATCGGCCTGTTCCTGGCGACCCAGAGCCTGAAGGCCAACCTGCTGGAGGCCGGCTGGATCAGCGCCCTGAAACTGGTGGTGCAGCCGGCGCTGGCGTGGTTCCTCATCCAGACCCTGTTCCCGCTGGACCCCTTCTGGGCCGGGTCGGCCATCATCCTCGCCGGCCTGCCCACCGGCGCCCTGACCTTTGTGGTGGCCAGCCAGTACCGCATCTATGTGGAGCGCACCTCCGCCGCGATCCTGATGTCCACCATCGCCAGCGTGGTCACCCTGTCCGTCCTGCTGGCCACCTACGCGCCGCCGCTCTGACCCCAGGCCGACGCGACCGTCCGCACACCTCCCCTGTTGCCAAGCCGCCGCTGCCCGTATAATGTGCACAACGCATCAAGAGTTGAGCGGACGCTCAACGCCAACCTGCTTTCCCGAGCAAGGTGGCGTCCCGAAGGGGGATGTGGCCGGACCGGCAATCAAACGGGACTCGCCATGACGTCTGTTCCGACCGATGCACCGACAGCGGAGCCGGACGAGTCATGCCCATCAAGATACCCAACGATCTTCCCGCCTTCACCGCCCTCCAGGCCGAGGGCGTCATGGTCATGCAGGAAGCCGACGCCATCCGGCAGGACATCCGGCCCCTGCGCTTCGGCCTGCTCAACCTCATGCCCGACAAGATCCGGACCGAGACGCAGATCGCCCGCCTTCTCGGCAGCACGCCGCTCCAGGTCGAGCTGTCGCTGATCCGGATCACCAACCATGTGCCGCGCAACACCGCGGCCGACCATATGAGCGCCTTCTACCGGTCGTGGGAGGACGCGCGCCGCGAAAAGTTCGACGGCTTCATCGTCACCGGCGCCCCGGTCGAGACGATGCCCTTCGAGGAGGTGTCCTATTGGGACGAACTGTGTTCGGTCTTCGACTGGACGCAAAGCCACGTCCATTCCTGCCTGAACATCTGCTGGGCGGCGCAGGCCGCCGTTCATCACTTCCACGGCGTGCCGAAACATCTTTTGTCGCGCAAGGCGTCCGGCGTGTACCGGCACCGGAACCGCGTGCCCGCCTCGCCCTATCTGTGCGGCCTGTCCGACGGCGTGCCCATTCCGGTGTCGCGCTGGACCGAGGTGCGCGAGGAGGACATTCCTTCCGAAAGCGGCCTGCGCGTGCTCCTGGATTCCCCGGAGTCCGGCCCCTGCCTGCTGGAGGACGCCGCCCACCGGTCGCTGCACATGTTCAACCACATCGAGTACGACACGGACACGCTGCGCAACGAGTATGTCCGGGACGTTGCCAAGGACGCGGCCACGCCGGTTCCCCACGGCTATTTCCCCGACGACGACCCCAGCCGCCCGCCCGAAAACCGCTGGCGAAGCCACGCCCATCTGCTGTTCGCCAACTGGATCAACCAGATCTACCAGACGACGCCGTTCGAGCTTTCCCGCATCGGAGCCGCCTGACCGGGGCCTTACCACCCCCGCAGGAATTCCGCCGTCGCTTCCACAGCCTCCTTGATGCCGACGCGGCGCACCTCCACCCCCTCGGGGAAGGCGCCGAACAGGCGGCTCGGCATCATCGGATCGAGCAGCACGAACACCCCGGTGTCGTCGGCCCGCCGCACCAGCCGGCCGAAGGCCTGCTTCAGCCGCAACCGCGCGATCATGTCCTCGTAGCGCCGCCGCCCGAAGGCGTCGCGCCGGGCGCGGTGCAGGATGTCGGGGCGCGGCCAGGGCACCCGGTCGAAGACGATCAGCCGCAGCGAGCGGCCCGGCACGTCCACCCCGTCGCGCACCGCGTCGGTGCCGAGCAGGCAGGCGTGCTCCTCCCCCCGGAAGATGTCGATCAGGGTCGCCACGTCCAGCGGGTCGACATGCTGGGCGTAGAGCGGGATGCCGGTGGCGTCCAGCGGCTCCACGATGCGGTCGTAGACGGCGCGCAGGCGGCTGATCGCGGTGAACAGCCCCAGCCCGCCGCCGCCCGCCGCCTGGAACAGCGTGCGGTAGGCCGACGCCACCTGCCCCAGATCGTCCTTGCGCACATCGGTGACCACCATCACCCGCGTGCGCTTGGGGTAGTCGAAGGGTGAGGGCACCTGGGCACGCAGCGCCGGCTTCGGCAGATGGCTGGCGCCGCAGCGGTCCTCCGCCGCCTGCCAGTCCATGGCGGTGTCGCCGGTGCCGTCGGTCAGCGTGGCGGAGGTGACCACCATGCCGTGCGCCGGCCCGGCCAGCGCCTCGGCGAAGGGAACGGTCGGGTCGATCCAGTGGCGGTAGAGCCCGACATCCACGTCGCGCCCGTCGATCCGCTCCACCGCGAACCAGTCCACGAACTGCGCCGGGGTTTCCACCGGCAGGGTCTTCAGCATGGCCCGCCACGCCTCGACCGTCAGCACGCCGCGCCGGGTCAGGCTGCGCGCCATGGCGTCGATGCGCCGCCGCTGGTCGCTGTCCAGCTCCGCCGTCTCGTCCTCCAGCCTTGCCGCCAGCCGCTTGGCCAGCCCGGCCAGCGGCTCCGCCAGCCGGACCAGCGCCGCCTCCAGCGCCACCGCCGCATCCAGCAGCCCGTCCACCGGGTAGGCCTTGTCGGCCTCCAGGCTGTAGGGGCCGCCCTGCCCCGCCGTGCGCGAATAGACCTGCCGCCGCGCGGCGAGCAGGAAGGCTTCGGTCGGCCCCTGCGGGTTGTCGGCGGACAGCCGCGCCGCCCAGCCCTCCGCCGGCAGGACGCGGGCGCCCAGCATCACCGCGTCCATCAGCTCCTGGGCCTGTTCGTCGCTGGCGACCAGATCCTCGATGCGGCGCTTCAGCCCACGGGCGCGGCTGCGCCCCGTCTCCTCGGCGCCCAGCAGCCAGCGCCGCAGTTCCTGGGTCTCGCGCCCGGTCAGATGCCCGGCGAAGGCGCTGTCCGCCGCGTCGAAGACATGGTGCCCCTCGTCGAAGACGTAGCGGGTGGGCAGCGTCGGCTCCTCGCCACCGCCGAGTGCCGCCTGCACCATGACCAGCGCGTGGTTGGCGATCACCACGTCGGCCTTGCGGGCGCGGCGCACGCTCTTCTCGATGTAGCAGCGGGCGTAATGGTCGCAGGCGGAGTAGATGCACTCGCCCCGCCGGTCGGCGAGGCCCAGCGTCCGCCCGCGCCCGGCGATGTCGACCAGCCAGCCGGGAAAGTCGCCGCCGGTCAGGTCGCCGTCGCGCGTCGCCGCGGCCCAGCGCGCCATCAGCCCGACCCCGATGGCGTGATGGGGCTGCATCGGCATGCCGCGGACGGCCTCCTCCAGGTTCAGCAGGCACAGGTAGTTTTCCCGGCCCTTGCGCAGCACGACCTTGCGCGCCTTGGTCGCCGGCTCGGGGTACAGGCGGTCCAGCTCCGCGTCGATCTGGTGCTGGAGGTTGCGGGTGTAGGTGGAGATCCACACCGTGCCGCCGTTCTTCTCCGCCCACACCGTGGCGGGCGCCAGATAGCCCAGCGTCTTGCCGACGCCCGTTCCGGCTTCCGCCAGCACGACGTTCGGCGTGTCGGGGGCGGGGCGCGGGGCGAAGGCGGCGGACACCGCGCTGGCGTAGTCGGCCTGCTGCGGGCGCGGCTCGGCCACCTTGCCGGGC
>NZ_WHOR01000186.1:0-11418 GCF_013340925.1 Azospirillum formosense | reverse complement strand
GGCGGGAACCGCTTCCGGTTCAGCCGTCACCGTTCCGGCGGCCTCGGCGGCGGTCGCCTTGGCGCGGCCGCGGCGCGGCTTGCGGGCCGGAGCCTCCTCGGCCACCGGGGCGGCCTCCTCGACGGCCGGACCCTCCGCGGCGGTGTCCGCCGCAGTTTCCGAAGCGGCCTCGGCGGCCACCGCGCTGGTCAGGACCCAGTCGAACTCGACCGGTTCCATGTCCGCCGGCAGTTCCGGCGGGTTGACGGCGCGGCCGGCCTCGACGGCGGTCGGGAAGGACTCGGCTTCCGCCTCGCCCTCGGTGCCGTCGGCGGGCAGACCCTCGCCGGCCTCCAGGCCCTCGCGCTGGCGGGACCGCCGGCGGCCACCCCGCTTGCCGCGGCGGCGCTTCTTGCGCTCGCCATTGCCGTCCCCGTTCGTCTCGAAGGCGTCGGCACCGTCCTCCGCCTCGGACGCGGCCAGGTCGTCCTCGTCCTCATCGTCCTCGATGTGGGCGGGGCCGACATCGACGTCGTTGATGACGAACTCCGGCGCCTCGATCTGGGCGCGCTCGATCGCTTCCTCGTCGACCGCCGTCTCGTCGGCGTCGGCGGCTTCCGCTTCGACCTCGTCGCCCTCGGTCGTCTCGTCGGACGCTTCGGCGGACTCGCCGAACGGCATGCGGCCATCCTCGCGGTCACGCCCGCGGCCACGGCGGCGGCGGCGGCGGCGGCGGCGGTCGCCCTCGCTCTCCCCGGCGGCGTCGGCGCGTTCCGTGACCTCGGCCCCGGCGGCCTCGGCGGCCTCGACGACGGGCGCCTCCTCCTCGGCCTCCTCGGCCTCGGCGGCCAGGATGCGGTCGGTTTCGGCCAGGACACGTTCGGCGCTGACCAGCGGCACGTCGTCTTCCGGCGTGCGGGCCTTCACGCGCTCAAGCCGCAGGTCCGGCGCGATCAGCGTGTCGTCGGCCTGGACCATGACGCGGAACCGGTAGCGGTCCTCGATCTTGGTCAGCTCGCCGCGCTTCTGGTTGAGGATGTAGAGCGCGATGCGGGTCGGCACGAAGACCGTGATCTCCGACGACCGCTTGCGGATGCCCTCCTCCTCGATGGCGCGCAGCACGTGCAGCGAGGCGGATTCCACCGAGCGGATGACGCCGGTGCCGGAGCAGTGCGGGCAGCGCTCGAAGTTGGTTTCCAGCAGCGACGGGCGCAGGCGCTGGCGCGACAGCTCCAGCAGGCCGAAGGCGGAGATGCGGCCGAGCTGGATGCGCGCCCGGTCGTTCTTCATCGCCTCCTTCAGGCGGCGCTCCACCGCGGCGTTGTTGCGGGGCTCCTCCATGTCGATGAAATCGATCACGATGAGGCCCGCGAGGTCGCGCAGGCGGAGCTGGCGCGCCACCTCGTCGGCGGCTTCGAGGTTGGTCTTGTAGGCCGTTTCCTCGATGTTGCGCTCGCGCGTGGACCGGCCCGAGTTGACGTCGATGGAAACCAGCGCTTCCGTCGGGTTGATGACGATGTAGCCGCCGGAGCGGAGCTGCACCACCGGGCTGTGGATCGCGTCGATCTGCGTTTCCACCTGATAGCGGTGGAACAGCGGGATCGTCTCGTCCTGGTACTGCATCACGCGCTTGGTGTGGCTCGGCATCATCATGCGCATGAAGTCGCGCGCGGTGTTGAAGCCGGCGCTGCCTTCCACCCAGATCTCGTCGATGTCGTCGGTGTAGAGATCGCGGATCGAGCGCTTGATCAGGTTCGCCTCTTCATAGATGAGGCAGGGCGCGGAGGACTTCAGCGTCTGGACGCGGATGTCGTCCCACAGGCGCAGCAGATATTCGAGATCGCGCTTGATCTCCGGCTTGGAGCGCTCCAGGCCCGCGGTGCGCAGGATGACCGCCATGCCCTCCGGAACGTCCAGGTCGGACAGGATGTCCTTCAGGCGCTTGCGGTCGGCGGGGTTGGTGATCTTGCGGGAGATCCCGCCGCCGCGGCCCGTGTTGGGCATCAGCACGCAGTAGCGGCCCGGCAGCGACAGGTAGGTGGTCAGCGCCGCGCCCTTGTTGCCGCGTTCCTCCTTGGTCACCTGGACCAGCATGACCTGCCGGCGCTTGATGACTTCCTGAATCTTGTAGCTGCGCAGCGGACGGGCGCGGCGGCGGTGCGCCTCCTCGACCTCGTCCCCGCCGATGACGTCCGGGCTCTCGGCCTGGGCGGCGCCTTCCGGAGCCTCGTCGGAGTCCGCGACCTCGTCCGAACCGCCGTCGGTGGCGAAGGCGGGGACGTCGCCCTCGAACCCGTCACCCTCGGCCTCGGCGTAGGAGCCGGGCATCGGGGAAATCTCCTCCTCCACCTGCTCCGGGCGGATCGGCTCGGCCATCACCGCGCCGTCGGCGGCGGCCTCGGCGCGGGCCTCGGCCTGCTCCTCCAGCCGGCGCTCCTCGGCCAGCAGGGCCTCACGGTCGGCGATCGGGATGCGGTAATAGTCGGGATGGATTTCCGAGAAGGCGAGGAAGCCGTGGCGGTTTCCGCCATATTCCACGAAGGCCGCCTGCAGCGACGGCTCGACCCGGGTCACCTTGGCAAGGTAGATGTTGCCCTTGAGTTGCTTCCGGGTGGCGATTTCGAAGTCGAGGTCTTCGAGTCTGTTCCCATTGACCACGGCAACCCGGGTTTCCTCCGGGTGCGTGGCGTCCACCAGCATGCGCTTGGCCATACAAGATCCCCATGACGCCCCAGGCCGCCCGCGCGACGGACAAGCCGCCAGGGCGCGTCATCGTTGTGAGCGAAGCCTGCGGAACCGGCCCCTAACCCGTCGAACGGCGCTGACGAAGCAGCCAGGACGGGTCGGGCTTCGGCCTCCGGGTTACGGCCTTGCGGCCGGCACCAGCTTCGAGGTTTCGTCCCAATCCACCGGCAACCCAGAAGCGTCACGCCCCGGACCGCGGCCGATGATGTAAATTCCGGCCGTGGGGGTCCGCGGGCGACGCCCACAGCCACCCCAAAGAGAATCCTCTCGGAAGAGTGGGCTGGTGGGTCGCGGTATGTCGCAGAGCTACCATAGACAAGCACGAAACCATGCACAACGTGGAATTCGGCGAAAGTTGCGGTCCGTCGCATCCGGTTCGGCGGCATGCCCCCGGGGCGGGACCGGCGGGTGCGGTGTTGCAGGAACGGCACCCTCGCCGACAATTCCGCCACGCGCCCGGACAGCGCGGTTGAGCGCCTTGATTTCGCTGCGCTATAGCTGAGCGCTGGCTGTGCCGGTTTGTGGTTTTTGGTGGAACGGATGCCCCGACTGCTCGCGATTCTCGCTGCGCTGGGCGCCCTTCTGGGGGCGGCCGCCCTGCCGTGCGCTCCGGCGCAGGCCCAGACCACCGCGGCGCTGCCCTTCCCGCCGCCGGTGCAGGAGCGGGTGTCCGTCCTGAACGCGCGGCTCGGCCTGCATCCCGACAAGACGCGGCTGGTGCTGGAGCTGTCCGACTCGGTTCCCTTCACCGTGTCGGTGCACGGCTCGCCCTACCGCGTCGTCGTCGATCTGCCGGACGTGAGCTGGCCGGGCGGCAACACGGTGATGGCGGGCAAGGGCGTGGTCGCCCGCTACCGCTTCGAAGGGCGCGACGGCGGCGCCTCCCGCCTGGTGGTCGAAACCGACGGCCCGGCGCGGGTGGTCGAGTCCTACCTCATCCCGCCGCGCGACGGCTTCAAGCCGCGCTTCGTCCTCGACATCGCCCGCACCACCCCGGCGCAGTTCGCCGCGTCGGCCCCCGTCGCCGCGACCACCGGCACCGCGTCGGTGAGCCGCGAGGCGGCGCGCCCGCCGGCGAAGCGGGACCCCATCGTCCCGGTCGCCGCGGCCCTGCCGCCGCCGGTCCCGCCGCGGGCGGCGCCGGTGCCGGAAAAGCCGATGATCGTCGTCGATCCCGGCCATGGCGGCGTCGACCCCGGCGCGGTCGGCGTCGGCGGGGTCTATGAGAAGGACATCACGCTGGCGATGGCGCGCGAGCTGAAGCGCCAGCTCGAAGGCAGCGGCCGCTACCGGGTGCGGCTGACCCGCGACAAGGATGTGTTCATCCGCCTGCGCGACCGCGTCGCCATCGCGCGGGAGGTCAACGCCGACCTGTTCCTGTCGCTGCACGCCGACAGCATCGGCTCCGCCGCCGTGCGCGGCCTGTCCATCTACACGCTGTCCGATCGGGCCTCCGACCGCGAGGCGGAGATGCTGGCCGCCAAGGAGAACCGGGCCGACGCGCTGGCCGGCATGGACCTGTCCTCCGAGAACGATCTGGTGGCCTCGATCCTCATCGACCTCGCCCAGCGCGACACGATGAACCACTCCAAGCGCTTCGCCAACATGGCGCTGGAGCATCTCGGCCGCGAGGTCAAGCTGATCCCCAACAAGCCGCACCGTCAGGCCGGCTTCGCCGTGCTGACCGCGCCGGACATGCCGTCCGCGCTGGTCGAGATGGGCTATCTGTCGAGCCCCCAGGACGTCAGCCTGCTGAGCAAGTCGGCCCACCGCGAGAAGCTGGGCCGCGGCATGGTCCGCACCATCGACGCCTATTTCAAGTGGCTGACCGGGGTGCAGAAGAGCTGAGGCTCGAAGCGTTGGGCGGGATTGCTCGGCACCAGCCATGCGGGCGGAGGCGGGTGGGCATACGCACCGCCGGGTCACCACTTTCTTGCATGCGCCTTGTGGCCGTCACATTTTCCTGACATGGCTGCGAGGGAGTCGGACTGCCGCCCCTCGCGGTGTAGGATGCCGCCCATCGGACGGTTCCGCGTCTTCCCGGTCTCAGTTCCGGACGAAGGCGGCGGGGCCGCCGCCATGCCTGTCTGGGAGCCGTCATGCGCTTTATTCTGTCCGCCCTGATGGCCGTCGTGATCCTCGCCCTGGCCGGGGCGGGGGGGCTGGTCTACATGCTGGACCATTACGATCACGAGCTGCCGGACTACACCAAGCTTGCCAACTACGAACCGCCGGTGACCACCCGCGTTCATGCGGGCGACGGACGCCTGCTGGCGGAGTTCGCGTCGGAAAAGCGCGTGTTCGTCCCCATCGACGCCATGCCGAAGCGCGTGACCAACGCCTTCCTGTCCGCCGAGGACAAAAATTTCTACGACCACAAGGGCATCGACCCCGTCGGCATCGCCCGCGCCATCCTGACCAACGTGGAGAATCTCGGCCGCGACCGCCGGCCGATGGGCGCCTCGACGATCACGCAGCAGGTCGCCAAGAACATGCTGCTGACCAACGAGGTGTCCTTCTCGCGCAAGATCAAGGAGGCGATCCTGGCGGTCCGCATCGAGCGGGCCTTCAGCAAGGACCGCATCCTCGAGCTGTACCTGAACGAGATATTCCTGGGCTACCGCTCCTACGGCGTGGCGGCGGCGGCGCTGAACTACTTCAACAAGGCGCTGGACGAGCTGGACATCGAGGAGGCGGCCTATCTGGCGGCCCTGCCCAAGGCGCCCAGCAACTACCACCCGGAACGCCAGCGCGACGCCGCCATCGCGCGGCGCAACTGGGTGATCGGGCGCATGGCCGAGGACGGGCACATCACCCCGGAAGAGGCCAAGATCGCCCAGTCCAAGCCCCTGGTCGTGCGCAAGCGCGACGAGCAGGAGTATGTGACGTCGGAGTATTTCGCCGAGGAGGTCCGGCGCGAGCTGGTGAAGCTCTACGGCGAGCAGGCGCTCTACGAGGGCGGCCTGTCGGTCCGCGCCTCCATGGACCCGGTGCTCCAGCAGGCCGCGACCAAGGCGCTGCGCACCGGGCTGGTCCAGTACGACCGCCGCCACGGCTACCGCGGGCCGGTCGGCAAGATGGAGAATTTCGACAACTGGGCGAAGAAGCTCGCCTCCATGGCGCCTCCTCCCGGCTCGGAGGGCTGGCATCTGGCGGTGGTGCTGAAGGACGACGAGGCGGCGGCGCTCGACATCGGCCTGCCGGACGGCTCGCGCGGCCGGGTGCCGCTGGCCGAACTGCGGTGGGCGCGGGCGCAGCGCGACGACAACCGGCTCGGCCCGGACATCCGCCGTCCGTCCGACGTCGCCAAGCTGGGCGACCTGATCCTGGTCGAGGCCGCCGGCAAGGACGAGAAGGGCAAGGAGCCGCCGGCGGGCACCTACGCGCTGCGGCAGGTCCCGGCGGTGCAGGGCGGTCTGGTCGCGCTCGACCCGCACACCGGCCGCGTGCTCGCGATGGTCGGCGGCTTCTCCCCGCACATGAGCTCCTTCAACCGCGCCACCCAGGCGATGCGCCAGCCGGGCTCCTCCTTCAAGCCCTTCGTCTATCTGACGGCGCTGAACCAGGGCTTCACCCCGTCCTCGCTGGTGATGGACGCCCCGTTCGAGTACGACCCCGGCCACGGCCAGCCGATCTGGCGGCCGGAGAACTACAGCCACGAGTTCTACGGTCCGACGCCCCTGCGCGCCGGCATCGAGAAGTCGCGGAACGTCATGACCGTCCGTCTGGCCCAGGCCGTCGGCATGGACAAGGTGAAGGCGCTGGCCGAGAATTTCGGCATCACCGACAACCTCCAGCCCTACCTGCCGATGTCGCTCGGCGCGGGTGAGACGACGGTGCTGCGCCTCGCCACCGCCTACGCCATGCTGGCCAACGGCGGCAAGCGGGTGAGCCCGACCTTCATCGACCGGGTGCAGGACCGCAACGGCAAGACCGTCTTCCGCCACGACACGCGCCCCTGCGCCTCGTGCAATCAGGTGGCCTGGAACGACGGGCTGGCCGTTCCCGCCGTCGCCGACACGCGGGAGCCGGTGAACGACCCGCGCACCGTCTACCAGATGGTCTCCATGCTGGAGGGCGTCGTCCAGCGCGGCACGGCGACGAAGCTGCTGTCGCTGGGCAAGCCGCTGGCCGGCAAGACCGGCACGACCAACGACAGCCACGACGCGTGGTTCATGGGCTTCTCGCCCAACCTCGTGGTCGGCACCTACATCGGCTTCGACCAGCCGCGCTCGCTGGGCGCCAAGGAAACCGGCGGCTCGGCGGCGGTGCCGGTGTTCAAGGACGTGATGGAGGTGGCGCTGAAGGACCAGCCGGCCACGCCGTTCCGCGTGCCGCGCGGCCTGCGCCTCGTCCGCGTCAACCCGGAAAACGGGCGCCTCGCCCAGCCCGGCGAGCGCAAGGCGATCTGGGAGGCCTTCATCCCCGGCACCGAGCCGAACCCCGACCAGCCGCAGATGGTGCTGGACGGCTCGGCCCACGCCGCGGACGGCGGCTGGACCGGCGGGGTGCCCGGCGGCGATCCGGCGGCCCAGCAGCCGGGTGGCTGGGGCGCTCCGGCGGCTCCGCCCTCGGCGGCGACGGTGGGGACCGGCGGCCTCTACTGACCGGGCCGGTTCGACAGAACGAGTTCGACAAGAAAAAAGCCCCGCTTCCCGGTCCGGGAGGCGGGGCTTTTCCTTTGTGCGAAGCCTCAGGGCCGGGCGGCGGTGTGGGTGTCCGGGCGGCGCTGGGCGATGGCGTCGGCCGGGGCCGTGTCGGTGGGGCAGTCGGCCAGCGGGCGCAGCCGGTCCTCCATCCGCGCCAGCATCAGGCGCACTCCCTCCTGGTTGATGTGCAGGGCGTCCACGAAATGGGCCTCGTCCTCGACCTCGCGGCGGGTGTCGATGACCGGCACGTCGGGCGGCAGGCGGGCCTTCAGATCCTCGAAGAAGGCGTCGAAGTTGGTCACCTTCTCGATGTAGCCGGGGAAGAAGGGCGTGATGACCACAGCGACCCGCGTGCCCTTCTCCCGCGCCGTGCCGATGATGCGGTCCAGCGCGTCCCAGTTGGGCTGGAACCCCTCCATCCGCTCCGTCGGCGCCTTTTCGAGCTGGGCCTTGAGGAAAGGCGACATGGCGCCGCTCAGCGTCCGGTCGCCGGTCGGGTGCAGCCCGTCGAAGGCCAGCCGGATCGTCTGGTTGTTGTTGAAGATCAGCGTGTTGAACAGCTTGTTGGAGGCCCACATGGTGGCGTCGACCTGCCGGATGAAGCCGTCCACCCGCTCCGAATAGTAGGCCAGCAGCGGCAGGTCGGCGAGCGCCTTGGGATCGTCGACCACGCTCGTCGGCTCGACCAGCAGCAGGCGGGGGGCGCCGTGCCGGTCGAGATAATCCTCCCACAGCAGGTCGCCGACCGTGGTCGGGGCGCCGCCCATGCCCAGGTTCAGCACCCGGCCGCAGGTCAGCGCCTGCACCTCCTCCACCGGAAAGTGGTTGTCGGCGCGGGAGTTGCCCAGGATCACCACGTCGGCGGGCGGTCCGTTGCGGTAGACGGTCATGAAGCGGTCCGACGACTGGAGGAGCGTGTCGCCCATCCAGGACGCCACCGCGCGGTCCATGGCGACCACCATGCCCAGGATCAGTCCGACGGCAGCCAAAAGGCGGATCATGGTTCGGGCTCCCTCAGAACTGGAAATAGATGAAGGATCGGTTGGCGAAATTGCCGAAGAGCAGCAGCATCAGGATCAGCGTGGCGCAGCCGGCGGAGCGGACCACGACGTTGACCCCGGCGTAGCGGCGCCCGGCCCCGAACTCGATCATCGCGTCGATCATTAGCACGACGAGGCCGAACAGGGCGACGCGGACCAGATAGCTCATCTGCTGCATGCCGCGCGGCAGGCTGAAATCGCCCTCGGCGATGATGCCCAGGATGGTCCGCACCGTGTGCATGTCGTCGGCGCGGAAGGGCAGCCAGGTCAGCGTGATCAGAAGGAAGACCAGCGCGATGGTCAGCAGCTTGCCGGCCATCAGCGGCGCGCCGCTCAGCCGCAGCGGGCTGCGCCTGGCAAGCCAGCGCACGCCGTCCTCCGCCGCCATCAGGGTGGCGTGCAGGGCGCCCCACAGGACGAAGGTCCAGGCGGCGCCGTGCCACAGGCCGGACACCAGCATCACGATGGTCAGGTTGCGGATGCGCAGCCAATGGGTGCGTCCGCCGCCCATCGGGATGTAGACGTAGTCGCGGAACCATGTGGACAGCGAGATGTGCCAGCGCCGCCAGAAGTCCTTCATGCCCGTAGCGAAGTAGGGGCGGGCGAAGTTCTGGCAGAGCGTGTAGCCGAAGATCTGCGCCAGGCCGATGGCGATCAGCGAGTAGCCGGCGAAATCGCCGTAGATCTGCAGCGAGAAGCAGATCAGGCCGATGACGTGGTTCAGCGCGTTGAAGAACTCCGGCTGGGCGAAGCGCGCGTCAACCACGGCGGCGGCGTTGTCGGCCAGACCCAGCTTGAGGAAATAGCCCCAGATGATCTTCTCCAGCCCGGCGAAGCGGAGGGCGAAGCTGACGTCGTGGCGCGGGCCGTTCTGAATCTGGGGCAGCAGGTCGCGCGCCCGGACGATCGGCCCGGCGACGAGCTGCGGGAAGAAGGCGACGAAGGTCGCGTAGCGCAGCAGCGACCGCTCCGGCTTGTCCAGATGGCCGAGATAGAGGTCCAGCGTGTAGCTGAGATTCTGGAAGGTGTAGAAGGAAATGCCGACCGGCAGGATGATGGACAGCGTGCGGTGCCCGACGTCGAGGCCGAGCGAGGCCAGCGCCACCTGCGCGCTGTCGATGAAGAAGTTGAAGTATTTGAAAAAGAACAGGATCGCCAGATTGGTGGCGAGGCTGAGCTGCATGAAGATGCGGGCGGTGGCCCGGTTCGGCGCGTCGGCGATGCGCAGGCCGCAATAGAAGTCGAGAAGCGTCGTGCCGGCGAGCAGCAGACAGAATCGGTAATCCCAGAAGCCGTAGAAGATGTAGCTGGACACCAGCAGCAGCGGCGTGAACAGCCGCGTCCTGGCGAGCATCATGAAGCCCGCCGTGAAGGCCGTGATGAACAGCAGGAACCCCAGGCTGGTGAAGTTCATCGGGGGGCCGCTCTTGTTGTTGAGAAAAGGAGCTTGTTGCTGGAAAACGGAGGCGCCGACAGCCCGCGCCCGCCGGACGACGGGCACGAACGTTGGTGACGCTATCACGGGGGGCTGCCACTTATTCGCGCCGCGAAAGTGGTTTTGCGGTGCAAAAACGGTTTCATCCGAGTGGGTTGGTGGGATGCCCTGGCGACGGGGCGGCGCTCCGGCGGGTTACCGTTCCGGTCTGGTCCAGCGTCGCGGAAGCCGGAGAGGCTGTGGAATAAGAGGGTGCAACGCCGCTCCCAACCCGCTACATAAGGGCCAAGACACTGGTTCAACCCTGGCTGACGAGGAGGCACTGCGATGCGGGCCGAGATCGAAGCGGCCGCCGGCGAGATTAGAGAATCGCTGGCGCTGCTGAGGAGGCATCTTTGACTGGGATAACGCGCTGCGTCGTCTCGACGAACTGAACGCCCACGCCGAAGACCCCAAGCTGTGGGACGACCCGTCCCGCGCGCAGACCATCATGCGCGAGCGCACCCAGCTCGAAACCTCGGTGAACGGTTACCGCGCGCTTGAGCGCGACCTGTCCGACAGCCTGGAGCTGATCGAGATGGGCGAGGCCGAGGGCGACGCGACCGTGGTCGCCGATGCCGAGGCCCAGCTCTACGCGCTGCGCGACCGCGCGGCGAAGCTCCAGATCGAGAGCCTGCTCTCGGGCGAGGCGGACGCCAACGACTGCTTCATCGAAGTGAACGCCGGCGCCGGCGGCACGGAGGCCCAGGATTGGGCGCTGATGCTGATGCGCATGTATCTCCGCTGGGCGGAACAGCACGGCTACAAGACGCAGTGGCTTGAGGAAAGCCCTGGCGAAGAGGCCGGCATCAAGTCCGCCACCGCGCAGATCAGCGGCCACAACGCCTATGGTTGGCTGAAGACCGAGGCCGGGGTGCACCGTCTGGTGCGCATCAGCCCGTTCGACAGCCAGGCGCGCCGCCAGACCAGCTTCGCCGCCGTCTCGGTGTCTCCGGTGATCGACGACAAGATCAACATCGAGATCAACGAGAAGGACTGCCGCATCGACACCTTCCGGGCGTCGGGCGCCGGCGGCCAGCACGTCAACAAGACGGACTCGGCGATCCGCATCACCCACCTGCCCACGGGCATCGTGGTGGCCTGCCAGCAGGAGCGCTCGCAGCACAAGAACCGCGCCAAGGCGTGGGACATGCTGCGCGCCCGCCTGTACGAGCGGGAACTGAAGATCCGCGAGGACGCCGCCGCCGCGCTCGAGGCGACCAAGAGCGACATCGGCTGGGGCCACCAGATCCGCTCCTACGTCCTGCACCCCTACCAGATGGTGAAGGACCTGCGGACCGAGGTGGAGACCTCGCAGAGCCAGGCGGTGCTGGACGGCGACCTGGACATGTTCCTGGAAGCCGCGCTGGCCGCCCGCCTGAAGGGGCAGAGCGACGACGCGGCTGCGTGAGGTTGCGGTTGCCCCCTCCCTAACCCTCCCCCGCTTCGCAGGGGAGGGGACTTGATCCTTCCCTCCCCTGCGAAGCGGGGGAGGGCCGGGGTGGGGGCAAGGCAGCCCCCCATTTTTATC
>NZ_WHOR01000185.1:0-11540 GCF_013340925.1 Azospirillum formosense | reverse complement strand
CCCTACCCCCGATACCCTGTGCAAGGCAGGCCCCAACCTTGCGACGATCAAGCTGCACGCCTGTTGAGGGGTGGCGCCGGTCCTTCGCCGTTTCCTGGCGTTTTTTGCCGGCGTCCAGTCCATTCGAATACGGAGATATTTCTTACAATGTGCGGCATCAGCGGGGAAATCCGCTTCGATTCTCGCCCGGCCTCCGCGTCCGCGGTCGGCTCGATGACCGAAGCCCTGGCGTTGCGCGGCCCCGACGGGCAAGGCGTCTTCGCCCATGGCCGGATGGCCTTCGGCCACCGGCGGCTGAGCATCATCGACCTGTCCGAGGCGGCGCAGCAGCCGATGACCGACCCCGAGCTGGGCCTCGGCATCGTCTTCAACGGCTGCATCTACAATTACCCGGAACTGCGGGCGGAGCTGGAGGCCAAGGGCTACCGCTTCTTCTCGCACGGCGACACCGAAGTCCTGCTGAAAGCCTATCACGCCTGGGGTCCTCGCTTCGTCGAGCGGCTCTACGGCATGTTCGCCTTCGCCATCTGGGAGCGCGACAGCGGGCGTGTGACGCTGGGCCGCGACCGGCTGGGCATCAAGCCGCTCTACCTGTCCGAGACGGCGGGGCGGCTGCGCTTCGCCTCGACCCTGCCCGCCCTGCTGGCCGGCGGCGACATCGACACCGCGATCGACCCGGTCGGGCTCTACCAGTATATGAGCTTCCACGCCGTCGTCCCGGCGCCGGGGACCATCCTGAAGGGCGTGCGCAAGCTGCCGCCGGCCACCCTGCTGACGCTGGAGCCGGACGGGCGCCGCATCGAGGAAACCTATTGGGAGCCGGTCTTCGGCCCGCAGCCCGGCGACGAGCGGATGTCGGAGGGCGACTGGCAGGACGCCGTGCTGTCCACGCTGCGCAAGGCCGTGGAGCGGCGTCTGGTCGCCGACGTGCCGGTCGGCGTGCTGCTGTCGGGCGGCCTGGACAGTTCGGTCATCGTCGCCCTGCTGGCCGAGGCCGGGCAGACCGGCCTGCAGACCTTCTCCATCGGCTTCGAGACGGTGGGCCAGGAGAAGGGCGACGAGTTCCAGTATTCCGACCTGATCGCCCAGCGCTTCCAGACCGACCACCACAAGCTGTTCATCGACAGCAACCGCGCCCTGCCCGCCCTCCAGGACTGCGTGCGGGCGATGTCGGAGCCGATGGTCAGCCACGACGCCATCGGCTTCTTCCTGCTGTCGCAGGAGGTGTCCAAGCATGTGAAGGTGGTGCAGAGCGGCCAGGGCGCCGACGAGATCTTCGCGGGCTACCACTGGTACCCGCCGATGATGGAGGCGACCGACCCGCTGTCCACCTACGCCAAGGTCTTCTTCGACCGCAACCGCGCGGAGATGGCCGAGGCGCTGAACCCGCAATACCTCGCCGACGAGGACGCGGCGAGCGCCTTCGTCGCCGCCCATTTCGCCCGGCCCGGCGCCGACCGCCCGGTGGACAAGGCGCTTCGCCTCGACACCACGGTCATGCTGGTCGACGACCCGGTGAAGCGGGTCGACAACATGACCATGGCCTGGGGCCTGGAGGGGCGCGTCCCCTTCCTCGACCACGATCTGGTCGAACTGGCCGCCCGCGTCCCGCCGGAGCTGAAGCTGCGCGACGGCGGCAAATACGTCCTGAAGGAGGCGGCGCGCAAGGTCGTCCCCTCCGAAGTCATCGACCGGCCCAAGGGCTATTTCCCCGTTCCGGCGCTGAAGTATCTGCGCGGCCCCTACCTGGAGCTGGTGCGCGACGTGCTGAACCAGCCCGCCGCGCGGCAGCGCGCGCTGTTCCAGCCGGCCTATCTGGACCGCCTGTTCAGCGATCCGGAAACCCACATCACTCCGCTTCGCGGTTCGAAGCTCTGGCAGGCCGCCCTGCTGGAGTTCTGGCTGCAAACCCACGGGATCTGAAACACCGCATGATGACGATGCAGAATCGCACCCAGACGCCTTTCCGGATCGAACGCGCCCTGGTCTCCGCCCTGATGGACGAGGACTCGCCGCGCCCGAACCGCCGGACGGGGGCCGGGCATCCCGGAGCGGAAAAGGGGCCGACGCCGCGCGCGGTGGTGAATTGCGGCTGGGGCCGCCTGCTCTTCGCCAACACCTTTCCCGACGTCGGCGAATTGATCGAGGCGATGCGCCAGGAGGGGCCGGGGCGGCGCGACATCGCGCTGTATCTGGAGGACCCGCATGTGGCGTTGTCCCAGGCGCCGACCGAGCTGTTCCTCGACCCCTCCCACACCTACCGCCTGCGGCTGGCCGGTTTCCGGCCGGGCGGCGAGACCCGCGGCTTCGCCATCGAGAAACTGCGCGGCCGCCAGGACGTGGATGCCGTGAACCGCATCTACGGCGCCCGCGGCATGGTCACCATGGACCCGGAACTCTGCTGGTCGGAGCGTGACAGCCGCGTGCTGACCCACCTGATCGCCACCGATCCGGTCAGCGGGGCGGTCATCGGCTCGGTCACCGGGGTGGACCATGTCCGCGCCTTCAAGGACCCGCAGAACGGCTCCTCCCTGTGGTGCCTGGCGGTCGATCCGCAGGCGGCCTATCCCGGCATCGGCGAGGCGCTGGTGCGCGCGCTGGCCGAGCATTTCAAGGAGCGCGGGCGCAGCTTCATGGACCTGTCGGTCCTGCACGACAACGCCAACGCCATCGCGCTGTATGAGAAGCTGGGTTTCCGGCGGGTGCCGGTCTTCGCGCTGAAGACCAAGAACCCGATCAACGAGAAGCTGTTCGCCGGTCCGGCGGTGGAGGCCAGCCTCAACCCCTACGCCATGATCATCATCAACGAGGCCCGGCGCCGCGGCATCGGGGTGGAGGTGGTGGACGCGGAGTCCAACCTGTTCCGTCTCAGCTTCGGCGGGCGCAGCATCCTGTGCCGCGAAAGCCTCAGCGAGCTGACCTCGGCGGTGGCGCTGTTCCGCTGCGACGACAAGGCGGTGACCCGGCGCACGTTGCTGCGGGCGGGCCTGTCGGTGCCGGACCAGATGACCGCCGACGGCATGGACGACAACGCCGCCTTCCTGGAACGCCACGGCAGCGTCGTGGTCAAGCCCGCCCGCGGCGAGCAGGGCCAGGGCATCACCGTGGACGTGCGCGATGCGGAGACTCTGGCCTGGGCCGTGGCCAAGGCGAAGAAGATCTGCGACACGGTCCTGCTGGAGCAGTTCGTGCAGGGCCAGGACGTGCGCATCCTGGTCATCGACTACCGCGTCGTCGCCGCCGCGGTGCGCCGCCCGGCGGAGATCGTCGGCACCGGCGAGCGGACGATCGCGCAGCTGATCGAGGCGCAGAGCCGCCGCCGCGCCGCCGCCACCGGCGGGGAAAGCCGCATTCCGATGGACGAGGAGACGGAACGTTGCGTGCGGGACGCCGGTTTCTCCATGGGCTCGGTCCTTCCGGAGGGGCAGACGCTGGCCGTTCGCAAGACGGCCAACCTGCACACGGGCGGCACGCTGCACGACATCACCGACCGCCTGCACCACCGCGTGGTGGAGGCGGCGGTGGAGGCGGCGCGCGCGCTCGACATTCCGGTGGTCGGCCTGGATCTGCTGATCCCTGACCTGCTGGGGTCCGACTACGCGATCATCGAGGCGAACGAGCGGCCCGGCCTTGCCAACCACGAACCGCAGCCGACCGCCGAACGCTTCCTTGATCTTCTCTTCCCCTACTCCGCGGTCGATCCGCGGGCGTGACGTTCAGGAGGTGGTATGGAGCAGGCAGCCTTGACGCGGACCGGAATCGTCCGTCCGGTCATCGACATGGACTATCTGACGGGCCTTCTCCGCCGCCTGCTGGAGATCCCGAGCCCGACCGGGTACACCGACCAGATCGTGCATTTCTGCGGCGACGAGCTGCACCGTCTGGGCATCCCCTTCGAGCTGACCCGGCGCGGCGCGATCCGCGCCGATCTGGCGGGGCGGCAGTACAGCCCCGACCGCGCCGTGGTCGCCCATCTCGACACGCTGGGCG
The DNA here is from genome assembly GCF_013340925.1 of Azospirillum formosense. Classification (GTDB taxonomy): domain Bacteria; phylum Pseudomonadota; class Alphaproteobacteria; order Azospirillales; family Azospirillaceae; genus Azospirillum; species Azospirillum formosense. The sequence continues at coordinate 7,550 of NZ_WHOR01000185.1, read as the reverse complement.
CCCAGGTGAAGATGCTGAAAGCCAATGGCCGGCTGGAAGTCGTGCCCATCGGCACCTGGTCGGCGCGCTTCGCCGAGGGGGCGCGCTGCACCGTCTACACCGACAAGGGCAGCTACCGCGGCACCATCCTGCCGCTGAAGGCGTCCGGCCACACCTTCAACGAGGAGATCGACACCCAGCCGGTGGCCTGGACCAATCTGGAGATCCGGGTGGACGCCCGCTGCGAGACTCTGGCGGAACTGCAGGCCCACGGCTTCAACGTCGGCGACTTCGTGGCCATCGACCCGCAGGCGGAATTCGACGCCAGCGGCTTCATCAACTCCCGCCATCTCGACGACAAGGCGGGTGTGGCGGTGATCTTCGCCGCCGCCAAGGCGGTGCTGGACGCCAAGCTGCCGCTGCCGGTGGACTGCCACCTGCTGCTGACCATCTCCGAGGAGGTCGGCTCCGGGGCCTCGTCGGTGCTGCACAAGGACGTGGCGGAGATGGTGACCATCGACAACGGCACCACCGCCATGGGCCAGAACAGCCGCGAGTTCGGCGTCACCGTCGCCATGGCCGACAGCACCGGCCCCTTCGACTATCACCTGACGCACAAGCTGCTGTCGCTGTGCCAGCAGCACGAGATCGAGCACCAGCGCGACGTCTTCCGCTATTACCGCTGCGACAGCGCCGCCGCCATCGAGGCCGGCAACGACATCCGCACGGCGCTGGTCTGCTTCGGCATCGACAGCTCCCACGGCTACGAGCGCATCCACGCGGACTCCCTGCGCTCGCTGGCCGAGCTGATCGCCCTCTACATGCAGAGCGACGTGGCGATCCCCCGCGACCGCGTCGGCATGGGCCCGATGGGCGCCTTCCCCTGGCAGCCCACCGCCCCCGCGAAGGTTACGGAGGAATAGGCCCTCTCCCGCCCCGGGAGAGGGTGGCGCCGTAGGCGCCGGGTGAGGGTAAATCCAAGGATCAAGGCGCCTTTTCTTGGCTTTACCCTCACCCTTCCCGCGCTTTGCGCGGGCCCCTTCCCTCTCCCGGGACGGGAGAGGGTTTCACACCGCAAATCTCCTTACTCCCCCGCCGCCAATTCCGGCCGGGGCGGCCCCACGGGGTCGAGCGGGGTGACCGTCGGCGTCGTCTGTGGCAGCGGGCGGAAGCTGGCCTGCGCCTCGGCGGGCGGCGGCGGACGCATGCGCGTGCGCCACAGGCCGTAGAGCGTCGCCGAGCCCGCCCCGGCCGCGATGAAGCCGAACAGCGCCTCCGGCCCGGCGAAGCCCATGGCGGCGGACGCCAGCGGCGGCCCGATGATCGCCCCCACGGAGTTGGCGAGGATCAGACCGCCGCTGACCGACACCACATTGTCCGGCCCGGCGTGGTCGTTGGTGTGGGCGGCGCAGACCGGGTAGAGCGTGAAGGCCAGCCCGCCGAAGAACGGCGCCACCAGCAGCAGCGTCTCCTGCCGGCCGCTGCCCTCCGCCAGGATCATGCCGACACTGACCAGAGCCAGCGCCGCCGACAGGCCGATGATGACGGCGCGCCGGTCGAAGCGGTCGGACAGCCGCCCCAGCGGCCATTGCAGCGCCACCCCGCCCAGGATCAGGGTGCTCATGAACAGCGCCGTCCCCGACACCCCGAAGCCGGAGGCCGCGCCGAACACCGGGGCAAGGCCGTAGATGGAGCCGGTGACCGTCCCGCTGATGAAGACGCCGACGACGCCCAGCGGCGACGCCTCGTACAGCCGCCGCAACCCGTAGGATTCCACGTTGGGCAGGGTCGGCGGCGTGGTCCGGGTCAGCGCCACCGGCACCAGGGCGAGCGTCAGCAGGATGGCGATCAGCATGAAGATGCGCACGCCCGCCGCGTCGTCGAGCTGCAACAGCTGCTGGCCCACCGCCGAGGCGGCGTAGAGCGTGACCATGTAGAGCGACAGGATCTGCCCGCGCGTCTCGTTGTTGGCGGTGCCGTTCAGCCAGCTTTCGATGCAGATGTAGAGGCCGGCCATGCAGAAGCCCTCGGCCAGCCGCAGCACCGTCCACAGCGGCACCGCGGCGAACAGGGCGTGCGACAGCGCCGCCGCCGAGAGGACGGAGGCGAAGGCGGCGAAGGCGCGGATGTGGCCGACCCGCGTGATGACGCGGTGGGCGAACAGCGAGCCGCCGGTCAGCCCGGTGTAGAAGGCCGCGGTGATCAGGCCGACCGCGACCGCGCCGGACTCCGTGCCGGCCAGCCGCAGGCCGATGAGCGTGCTGAGCGCGCCGTTGCCCAGCATCAGGAATGCGACCCCGAGCAGGAGCGAAAGTACCGACCGTGCAACCTGCGGCATGTGTCCGACCACCTGTTCCTTTCACGGAAAAACCGGCGCCGCATCCCGGAGGCCACGGCGCCGGCCCTTGGATGGCACCCGCCGGATGGCGAATCAACCCTTGTAATTCGCGGATTCGGTGGCGTCCCAGCCATTCCACAGAAACGCAGAAGAGGTACCGCTGGGGGAGCAGCGATACCTCTTCCGGTTGAGCGCTTGGTCGTCTTGGGGCGGCTTGCCCGGTGTCCGGCTATTCGGCCGGGGTGGCGATCAGCGTCTCAGGCAGGGTGTCCTTGCGGATGCGCAGGAGTTCCTTCCACTTCTTCAGCGCGGCGATCAGGATCACGAAGCCCAGCGACAGCATGATGATCGAGATGCCGGCGTTGAAGACGTTGTAGCCCTTGGCCAGCGGGTTCAGATAGACGTTGGTGATCATCCAGTAGCCGGCGTAGTTCACCGTGACGAACAGGTAGGCCAGCGGGACGAGGCAGGTCAGCATGTAGACCCGTTTCTGGCCGAGGCGCAGGATGATCGTGGCGCCGATGATCAGGCCGACCGAGGCCATGAGCTGGTTCGACACCCCGAACAGCGCCCACACCGAGTTGATGTCGCCCGACGTCAGCAGGTAGCCCCAGGCCACGCAGGCCAGCACGCTCGCGGCGATCGAACCGGGCACCCAGTCGAGACGCTTCAGCGGGGCATAGAGGTCGCCACCCAGGTCCTGGATCAGATAGCGAGCCACGCGGGTGCCGCTGTCCACCGCGGTCAGGATGAACACCGCCTCGAACATCACGACGAACTGGAAGAAGTAGGAGGCCAGCGTGCCGAACCACGGGATGCGGGTGAAGATTTCCGTCATGCCGACGGCCAGGGTCACAGCACCACCGGTGCGGCCGTAGAGGTCGAGGCCGATTTCCTGGCTGAGCCGCGGCAGATCGACGACCTGCATGTTCAGGGCCTGGAAGGCGGCGGGCGAGGAGTTGATGGCGAAATAGTCGGCCGGGTGCAGGGAGGTGGCGGCGATCAGCGCCATGACGCCGACCACGCATTCGGCCAGCATGCCGCCGAAGGCCACGGTGCGGATGTCGCTCCATTTGTCGATCAGCTTCGGCGTGGTGCCCGAGCCGATGAAGGCGTGGAAGCCGGAGATGGCGCCGCAGGCGATGGTGATCGAGATGAACGGCCACACCGGGCCGGCCAGCACCGGGCCGCCGCCATGGATGAAGTCGGTGAGCGCGGGGAAGCGGATTTCCGGGTTGATGAAGACGACGCCGACGACGAGCGCGCCGAACACGCCGATCTTCATGAAGCTCGACAGGTAGCCGCGCGGGGTCAGCAGCATCCACACCGGCAGCGCCGTGGCGAAGAAGGCGTAGATCGGCAGGATCAGCGCGACCGTCTCGGCGTGCAGCGTCAGCCAGCTGCCCAGCACCGTGCCCTGGATGTAGGGGCCGGCGAAGACGGAGGCGGCGATGGCGGCAATGCCGACCTGCGTGGCGCCCTTGGACGAGCCGGTGATCTTCTCGTAGAGGCCGAGCGCCACGGCGATCGGGATCGTCATGAAGACCGCGAAGGCGCCCCAGGCGTTGCGCTCCAGCGCATGGACGACGACCATCGACAGGCCGGCCATGGTGATGGTGATGATGAACAGCATCGCCAGACCGGTGCACCAGCCGGCGACCGGGCCGAGTTCGGCCTTCGCGACCTCCGACAGGGACTGGCCCTTGTGCTTCATCGAGGCGAACAGCACGACGGTGTCGTGCACCGCGCCGCCGATGACGCAGCCGATCAGCAGCCACAGGAAGCTCGGCAGATAGCCGAACTGCGCGGCCAGCACGGGACCGACCAGCGGACCGGCGGCGGCGATCGCCGCGAAATGCTGGCCGGCGTTCACCCACTTCTTGGTGGGAACATAGTTTCGCCCGTCGGCCAGGATGTGGGGCGGCGTCACCTCGGAATCATCGGCACGGAGCACCTTGCGCACAAAGAACACGCCGTAGAAGCGGTAGCAGAGGGCGAGGATGCAGAGTGTCGCGATCACAAATGTTAGGGCGTGATCCATGACAGCTCTCCTTGGAAGGAACTGCCGTCACGTTAGGCCGGGTTTCATCCTCCGTGTGGCGCCCTCCCCGGAGCGGCACCATGGCGTGGCGAGCGGTCGGAATGCGGGGGCAAGCGGCGGACCGGCGTTACAGCCCTTCCGGCCAGCGATGGCGGAACCCCACCTCCCGTTCCAGGAAGCGGGCGCAGCGCAGCAGCCGGTCCTCCTCGTAGGGGCGGGCGATCAGTTGCAGGCCGATGGGCAGGCCGTCCGCCGTCCAGCCGCAGGGGATCGACAGGCAGGGGAAGCCGATCAGCGACACCGTGTAGGTGATCGCCAGATAGTCGATGATGGTGGACAGGCGGAAGCCGTTGATTTCCGTCACGTCGCCCTGGGCGTTGGGGAAAGGCGGCACGCTGGCGCTCAGCGTCATCAGGATGTCGTGGTCGTGGAAGAAGGCGGCGAAGCGGCGGTAGAGGGCGCTGCGCTGGGCCTCCGCCCGCAGATAGTCGGCGGCGGTCAGCCCCTTGCCCCGCGCGATGTTCCAGGCGACCGACGGGCTCAGCCGGTCGCCGTCCTGCTCCAGCGTCCGGCCGTAGGTGTGGAAGATGTGCGCGGCGCGCAGCGTGCCGAAGGCGGCGCTCGCTTCCCGGCAATCGGGTGTGGCCTCCACGAACGCCCCGAAGCGGCCCTCCAGCCCGCGCATCACCGCCTCGAACCGCTCGGCCAGCCCGAGGTCGATCAGGGCGGAGCCGAGGTCCGTGCTCCAGGCCACCCGCAGCGACAGCGGGTCGAGGGCGTCGAGGTCCGGCACCGTCCATTCCGGCACGGGAAGGGAGGTCGGGTCGCGCGGGTCCGGCCCGCTGACGGCGGCCAGCGCCAGCGCGGCGTCGGCCACATCGCGGGCGAGGAAGCCCTGCGTCGCCAGCCCGTCCCAGGCCAGCGCGCGGCCCGGGCTGGGGATGCGCCCCGGCGTCGGGCGCAGCCCGACCACCCCGCAGAAGCTGGCCGGCGTGCGCACCGAGCCGCCGAAGTCGGTCCCCTGGGCCAGCGGCACCAGCCCGGCGGCGACCGCGGCGGCGCTGCCGCCGCTCGACCCGCCGCTGGTCTTGTCGTGGTCGTAGGGGTTGGCGGTCGGCCCGCACAGCTCGTTGCCGGTGATCGCGCCGAAACCGAATTCCGGCGTGTTGGTCTTGCCGACGATGATGGCGCCGGCCGCCTTCAGCCGGGCGACGCTGAGGTCGTCGGTGTCGGGGACCAGGTCGGCGTAGAGGGTGGAGCCGTAGGTGGTGCGCAGCCCCGCCGTCAGCGTCAGGTCCTTCACGCCCACCGGCACGCCGTGCAGCGGGCCGAGCGGCGCCCCGGCCTCGACCCGCCGGTCGGCCTCCTCCGCGGCGGCGAGGGCCGCGTCGGGGGCCACCGTGATGAAGGATTTCAGCCCGCCGTCCAGCGCCGCGATGCGCTCCAGGCTCGCCGCCACGAGGTCGCGTGCCCGGAAGCGGCGGGTGCGCACACCCTCCGCCATGTCGGCGGCGCTGAGGCGGAACAGGTCGGGAGCGCTCATGGTCATGATCTCCGGTTGCGACGGGCCGAGTTTAGAACGGCAAAACCGGGGCGGGCGAGCCCTTGGGCCGAGCCGGGGCGGGCAGACCGCAGGGCAGGAACGCGCCGCGCCCCGGCTCGGCCAGCAGTTCGCCGTCGCGGCAGATCACCTCCCCGCGGGACAGCGTGACGACCGGCCAGCCGGTGACCTCGATCCCCTCATAGGGCGTGTAGTCCACATTGTGGTGCAGGATGCCGTTGGTGATGGTCACGGTGCGCGACGGGTCCCACAGGGCGATGTCGGCGTCCGCCCCAACGGCGATGGTGCCCTTGCGCGGGTGCAGGCCGTACATGCGGGCGGGGTTGGCGGACGTCAGCTCGACGAACTTGGTCAGCTCCATCCGGCCCTTCATCACGCCCTCGGAGAAGAGCAGCGGCAGGCGCGTCTCGACGCCGGGGATGCCGTTGGGGACGCAACGGAAGGGCGCCTGCTCGCCATGCACCTTCTTCCCGCCCGGCCCGTCGAAGCGGAAGGGCGCGTGGTCGGAGGAAAAGACCTGGAAGGCGCCGCCGGTCAGCCCGTCCCAGATCACCCTCTGGTTCGCGGCGTCGCGCGGCGGCGGCGAGCAGACGCACTTGGCGCCCTCGAACCCCTCCCCGCCCAGATCGTCGGCGGTCAGGAACAGGTATTGCGGGCAGGTTTCGGCGTAGATGCGCAGGCCGCGCCCCTGCGCCCAGCGGATCTGCTCCACCGCGTCGGCGCCGGAAACATGGACGATCAGGATCGGCACGTCGACCAGCTCGGCCAGCGAAATGGCCCGGTGGGTGGCCTCGCGCTCCGCCACGCGGGGGCGGGAGACACCGTGGAAGAACGGTGCGGTCTGGCCGGCGCGTTCCAGCTTCTCGGTCAGCCAGGCGATGCAGTCGGCGTTCTCCGCGTGCATCATGACCATGGCGCCCTCGGACCGGGCGATGTCCAGCACCTCCAGGATCTGGCGGTCGTTCAGCTTCAGCGCGTCGTAGGTCATGTAGATCTTGAAGGACGTGTAGCCCTCGCGGATCAGCGCCGGCAGCTCCTGGCCGAGCACCTGCTCGGTGGGGTCGGTGACGATGAGGTGGAAGGCGTAGTCGATCAGCGGCTTCCCGGCGGCGCGGCGGTGATAGTCGTCCACCGCGGCGCGCAGCGTCTTGCCCTTCTCCTGGCAGGCAAAGGGCAGCACCGTCGTGGTGCCGCCGAAGGCCGCGGAGCGCGTGCCGGTTAGGAAATCGTCGGCCATGACGGACTCGTCGCCGGTCGGCTGGTCGAAATGGACGTGCCCGTCCACGCCGCCCGGCAGGACGAGCAGCCCGGCGGCGTCGATCTCCTCCCGCCCGGCGGCCAGCCCCTCGCCCAGCGCGGCGATCCGCCCGCCGCGCACGCCGACGTCGGCCTTGAACACGTCCGACGCGGTGGCGACCGTGCCGTTGCGGATGACCAGATCGAAGTTCATGGCAACCCTCATGTTGGATGACCAGTTTGTTCCCTCTCCCCTCCGGGGAGAGGGTTAGGGTGAGGGGGCAGCATGGGCGAAAGCCCATGCCAGGGGATGGCGAAGGGGCAGTATGCCCCTTCGCGGTGCGCACGCGCACCGGCCCCCTCACCCTCCCCGCCGCTTGCGCGACGGGTCCCCT
>NZ_WHOR01000184.1:0-11561 GCF_013340925.1 Azospirillum formosense | reverse complement strand
CCCCGCGTCTTCTTCGACGCGATCCTGCACCCGCACCGCAGCCTGGGACGGCACGGGTTCCGTGTTCTGATGAGCGTCGTGATCCTCGTCAACCTGCTGATCGCCGGGATATTCGCCGCCAACGGGGCGTGGCCGGTGGTGCCCTTCTGCGGGCTGGACGTGGTGATCCTCTGGCTGGCTTTCCGCGTCAACAACCGCGCCGCCCAACTGTACGAGCGGGTGCGCCTGACCGACACCGACCTGACCGTCCAGCGCGTCGCCCGGAACAAGCCGGAGCGGCGCTGGAGCCTCCAGCCCAACTGGCTGCGCGTCACCCTGGACGGCCCGCCCCGGCACGGCGGCCAAGTCACTCTCTCCTCACACGGGCAGTCGGTGACCGTCGGCGCCTTCCTGACGCCGGACGAGCGGGCGGACTTCGCCAAGGCGCTGCGCGGCGCGCTGGCCCTGTGGCGCCGTGCCCCCTGCCATCCCGAACCGGTGCCCTGAGCGCCGGTAGGATTGCGCAAGAATCGGGTTGGTCCCCCTGCCCCGGCGGCGCATCCTGGGCCGGTCATGGAGCCTGGGAGAGAACCGCCATGCCGTGCCTGAATCCGGCCGAAGACCCAGTCGACGCGCGGCGCCACCGCGCCATTGCCGCCGCCATCCGCCATCTCGTCGACCATTGGCAGGACCAGCCGGGACTGGACGAGCTGGCCACGGTCGCCGGTATGAGCCCCTTCCACTTCCAGCGGCTGTTCACCCAATGGGCGGGGATCAGCCCGAAGCGCTTCCTGCAATTCCTGACGCTGGACAACGCCAAGCGGCTGCTCGCCGCGAACCAGAGCGTGCTGGACGTGGCGTTGGACGTCGGGCTGTCCGGCCCGTCGCGGCTGCACGACCTGTTCGTCGCCTGCGAGGCGATGACGCCGGGCGAGTACAAGGCTCTCGGCGGCGGGCTGACCATCCGCTGGGGCCTGCACCCCACCCCCTTCGGCCCGTCGCTGGTCGCCGCCACCGAACGCGGCGTCTGCTGGCTGAGCTTTGCCGAGGAGGAGGACGGGCGCGACGCGCTGGCCGAGATGGCCGCCGCGTGGCCGGCCGCCCGTCTGGTGGAGGACGCCGACGCCACCCGCCCGGTCGCCGCCCGCGCCTTCCGCTGGGACGGTTCCGCAGGAAGCGAGCCGCTGCGCCTGCTGATGAAGGGCACCAATTTCCAGATCAAGGTGTGGGAGGCGCTGCTGCGCATTCCCTCGGGCGCCGTCGTGTCCTACGAGGACGTGGCCCGCGCCATCGGCCAGCCGACCGCCATGCGGGCGGTGGGCGCGGCGGTGGGGCGCAACCCGGTCTGCGTGCTGATCCCCTGCCACCGGGTGATCCAGAAGTCGGGGATCATCCACAACTACCGCTACGGCGTCCCCCGCAAGCGCGCCCTGCTCGCCTGGGAGCAGGGGCACGCGATGCCGGAGGACGAGGCGGCCGCTTGAGGGGCCGCCGCGCGATCGGTCAGAGGCCCAGCACGTCCTTCATGCTGTAGAGGCCGGGCTGCTTGTCGTTGGCCCACAGCGCCGCGCGGACGGCGCCCTTGGCGTAGATCTGGCGGCCCGATGCCTTGTGGGTCAGCTCGACCCGCTCGCCCTCGGCGGCGAAGACCACCGTGTGGTCGCCGATCACGTCGCCGCCGCGCAGCGTGGCGAAGCCGATCTCGCCGCGCGGGCGGACGCCGGTGTGGCCGTCGCGGACCTTCTGCCAGACATCCTCCAACGCCACCCCGCGCCCCGCCGCCGCCCACCGGCCGAGGCCGAGCGCGGTGCCCGAGGGCGCGTCCACCTTGTTGCGGTGGTGCATCTCCAGGATGTCGATGTCGTAGTCGTCGCCCAGCGCGCGGCCGACCTGCTCGACCAGCGCCAGCAGCAGGTTGACGCCCAGCGACATGTTCGGCGACTGGACGATGGGGGTGTGGGTGGCGGCCTGGGCGATGGGCTCCTGCTGGACCGGGCCGATGCCGGTCGTGCCGATGACCAGCACCGTCTGCGACTGGGCGGCCAGCGCCGCGTGGCGGACGCTGGCCTCGGGGCTGGTGAAGTCGATCACCGCGTCGGCCTCGGCGAACAGCGCCGCCGCGTCCTCGATGGCGACGACCCCCAGCGGCTCGAGGCCGGCGAGGGTGCCGATGTCCTTGCCGAGCGCGGGGCCGCCCACCCGCTCCGTGCCGCCGGCCAGCGTGCAGCCCGGCGTGGCGGCGATCTCGCGCACCAGCATCTGCCCCATGCGCCCCGCGCACCCGACGACCCCGATCTTCATGCCTGCCTCCCTGGGAGAATTCCGAGACGGGTCTAGCACAGCCGGAGGCAAGGCTTAAGCGCCGTGAAGGATCAGGACCCGAGGCAGTCCTTCAGCGAGGCGGCGATGTTGCGCATCAGCGCGGGGTAGAGGCCGGGACCGTCCTTCAGGTCCGCCCCTTCGGGGTCGAGCACGCCCTTCTTCGCCGGGGTGCCCTCGACGATGGTGTTGACCAGCGCCGGTTCGAACTGCGGTTCGGCGAAGACGCAGGCGGCGCCGAGGCCACCGATCTTGGCGCGGATCTCCGACAGCCGCTTGGCCGAGGGGCGGCGTTCCGGGTTGACGGTGATGGCGCCGACGCCGTTCAGGCCGTACTGCGCCTCGAAATACTGGTAGGCGTCGTGGAAGACGACGAAGGGCCTGCCGGCCACCGGGGCCAGCGCCGCCTTCAGCTCCGCGTCCAGCGCGTCGATGGAGCGGGCGGTGCGCTCGGCGTTGGCGGTGTAGGCGGCGGCGTTGGCCGGGTCCTTGGCCGTCAGCGCCTCGGCGATCGCCGCGACCATGGCGCGGGCGTTGGCGGGGGAGAGCCAGATGTGGGTGTTCACCTCGTCATGCCCGTGATCGTCCTCATGGGCGTGCTTGTCGTCATGCTTATGATCGTGATCGTGCGTGTGCTCATGCCCGTGGTCGTGGGCCTCCCAGGCACCGCCTTCGCGGGCGTCGAGCAGGGTGACGCCCGGCGCCTCCAGCAGCGTGACGGAGGTGGCCTGCCTGGCGTTCGCCGTCACCGGCTTGTCGAGGAAGCCCTCCAGCTCCGGTCCGATCCAGAAGACGAGGTCGGCGGCGGCCAGCGCCTTCGCGTCCGACGGCTTCATGGCGTAGGTGTGGGGGGACGCCGCGCCGCGCACGATCAGCGCCGGCTCCGCCACCCCCTCCATCACCGCGGCGACCAGGGAATGGACCGGCTTGATCGAGGCGACGACCTTCGGCGCTTCGGCCAGCGCCGGAAGGGCGGCGCCAAGGGTGACGGCAAGGGCAAGAAGCGGCAGGGGACGCATCGCGGCGCGCATGGGTGGGTTCCTCATCGTCTGACTGGACAGCCGGGTCTTTCCGGCGCATAGCTGTCTTCGTTTCCAGCAATGTCACGTTATAACATAACATGTCAATCCATCACGGGGCCGATCACGCAGCCCCCCACGCGGCGCGTTCGCCGATTCCGTCCCTGGCCCCTCCCCTGGTCGACACCAAGGGCCTGACGGTGCGGCTGGGCGGGCGGACGATCCTCGACCGCGTGGACCTGGAGGTGCGGCCCGGCGAGATCGTCACGCTGATCGGACCCAACGGTGCGGGCAAGACGACGCTGGTGCGCGCCGTGCTGGGCCTCGTCCGCGCCTCGTCCGGGATGGTGGAGCGCCGTAAGGGACTGCGCATCGGCTACATGCCGCAGCGCCTGACCGTCGACGCGACCCTGCCGCTGACCGTCCGCCGCTTCCTGGCGCTGTGGCGCCCGGTGACCGAGGCGCGCATCACCGCGGCGCTGGAGGAGGCCGGCGTCTCCCACCTCGCCGCCAGCCCGGTGCAGACGGTGTCCGGCGGCGAGATGCAGCGGGTGCTGCTGGCCCGCGCCCTGCTCGGCGATCCCGAGCTTCTGGTGCTCGACGAGCCCGACCAGGCGGTGGACGTCCATGGGCAGGCGGAGCTGTTCGGGCGCATCGAGACGCTGCGCCGCACCCGCGGCTGCGGCGTGCTTCTGGTCAGCCACGACCTGCACACGGTGATGGCGCGCACCGACCGCGTGCTCTGCCTCAACGGCCATGTCTGCTGCCAGGGCGCGCCGGAGGACGTGCGGCGCCACCCGGAATACCGCGCCCTGTTCGGCGGCCACGCCGACGCGCTGGCCGTCTATGTCCACCACCACGACCACGCGCACGCCACCGACGGCGCCGTGGTGCCCGGCCATGACGGGGACTGCTGCCATGGATGACTTCGTTCTGCGCGCGCTGGCCGCCGGCTGCGGCATCGCGCTGGTCGCCGGCCCGCTGGGCTCCTTCGTGGTGTGGCGGCGCATGGCCTATTTCGGCGACACGCTGGCCCATTCCGCCCTGCTGGGGGTGGCGCTGGGCTTCCTGCTGGGCGTCAACCCGCTGATCGGCGTGGTCGGCGTCTGCGTCGCGCTGGCGCTGGCGCTGGTTGGGCTGCAGCGGCGCCGCGCGCTGGCCACGGACACCGTGCTGGGCATCCTGTCGCATTCTTCGCTGTCGCTGGGCCTCGTCGCCATCGCCTTCCTGGAGACGCTGCGCGTCGATCTGGTCGCCTATCTGTTCGGCGACATCCTCAGCGTCACCACGGCCGATCTGGTCTGGATCTACACCGGCGGTGCGGCGGCTCTGGGCGGGCTGCTTCTGCTGTGGCGCCGGCTGCTGGCGGTGACGGTGGACGAGGATCTGGCGCGGGTCGAGGGCATGCCGGTGGAGGCGCTGCGGCTGGCCTTCATGCTGCTGATCGCCCTGGTGATCGCGGCGGCGATGAAGATCGTCGGCATCCTGCTGATCACCTCGCTCCTCATCATCCCGGCGGCCGCCGCCCGCCGCTTCTCCCGCACGCCGGAGGCGATGGCCGCCCTGGCCTCGGTCTTCGGGATCGCCGCGGTGCTGGGCGGCCTGCTCTCCTCCCTGAACTGGGACCTGCCGGGCGGGCCGAGCATCGTGGTCGCCGCCGCCGCCCTCTTCCTGGCGAGCATGATGGTGCCAGTGGCGAACCGGTGAGCGTCAGAGTTGCGTCAACTGGGCACGCGCCGTCGTCAACACCGAGCGCGTGATGCCGGCCAGGGTGCGGCTGGCGATGCGGCTGCGCTGCCAGAACAGCGGCACGTCGAGCGGCTGGTCCGGCACCAGCGCCACCAGCCGCCCGTCGCGCAAAGCGCCGGCGACCAGCGGCTCCGGATTCATGCCCCAGCCGAGCCCGGCCAGCGCCGCGTCCACGAAGGCGTGGGTGGAGGGCATCCAGTGGGTCGGCGAGGCGATCTCCACTCCGAAGGCCTGCCGGGTCCACTGCGTTTGAAGCCGGTCCTTGCTGTTGTAGGTCAGGCGCGGCGCGCGGGCCAAAGCCGCCGCCTCCACCCCATCGGGGAAATGCCGGCGCAGGAAGTCCGGGCTGGCCGTCGCCACGTAGCGCAAGGCTCCCAGCGGTGTGCTGTCGCAGCCCTGCACCGGCTGGGCGCCGGACGTCACCGCCGCCAGCACCTCCCCCCGGCGCAGCCAGTCGGCGCTGTGCTCCTGGTCGTCGAGGACGAGGTCGAACAGCACGTCCGGCGTCCCGGCCATCGCCGCGACGAACCAGGTGGCGAGGCTGTCGGCGTTGACCGCCATGCGCACCGTCACCGCCGGCCCGTCCTGCGGCAGGCCGGGAAGCCCGTCGCGCAGCTCGCTCTCCAGCAGGGCCACCCGCTCCGCGTGCTGGCTCAGCCGCAGGCCGGCGGGGGTGCCGGTGCAGGGCGACCCGCGCACCACCAGGATCGTCCCCATCCGCTCCTCCAGCAGCTTCACCCGCTGGGACACGGCGGAGGGGGTGACGTGGAGCTGCGCCGCCGCCCGCTCGAAACTGCCGGTCCGGACGACCGCGGCCAGCGCGGCGAGCAGGGCGTAGTCCAGCATGGCTTAGCGTTCCTTAATCAGGATAAGGGACTTTAGGTATTCTAATCCGGACGGCGATGGTAGGGGAACGGCCTCCGCCACCGATATCGCCAACGAATGGGGCCGCCATGCTCTCCGCCTTCCTTCCCGGCCTCCTGCTGGGTCTCAGCCTGATCGTCGCCATCGGCGCGCAGAACGCCTTCGTGCTGCGCCAGGGCCTGCGCGGGGAGCATGTGCTGGCCGTCTGCGCGACCTGCGCGGTGTCGGACGCCCTGCTGATCCTGGCCGGGGTCGGCGGCTTCGCCCAGGCCGCCCACTGGCTGCCCTGGCTGGAGACGGCGACCCGCTACGCCGGGGCGGCCTTCCTGCTGGTCTACGGGCTGCGCAGCTTCCGCTCGGCCTGGCGGGCGGGCGGCGCGCTGGACCCGGCTTCGGCGGTTCCGGCGGGGCTCGGCGCGACGCTGGCGACCTGCCTGGCGCTGACCTGGCTGAACCCGCACGTCTATCTGGACACGGTGGTGCTGGTCGGGTCGGTGTCCACCCAGTTCGCCGAGGGCAAGCACGCCTTCGCGCTGGGGGCGATGACCGCCTCCCTCCTGTTCTTCTTCGCGCTGGGTTTTGGTGCGCGCCTGCTGCGGCCCGTCTTCGCCCGGCCCGGCGCGTGGCGGGCGCTCGACACCGGAATCGGCCTCGTCATGTGCACGATCGCGGTGGGTCTGGTCGCCTGAGCGACGGAACGTCGATAGGGGGCCGGCGCGGAGATCCCCCTTCCCCGCGCCGGTCCGGTCGTCAGGACGCCTTCAGCGCCTGCAGGAAGGTCTCGACCTGATGCTTCAGGCTGTCGGACTGGCCCGAGAGGTCGGAGGAGGAGCGGATGACGAGGCTGGAGGCCTGCGCCGTCTCGTTCGCCGCCACGCTGACCGCCTCGATGCTGCGGGCGATCTCGTCGGTGCCGCGGGCGGCCTGGGCGACGTTGTTGGAAATCTCCTGGGTCGCCGCCGCCTGCTCCTGCACGGCCGAGGCGATGGTGGTGGAGATCTCGTTGATCGAGCGGATCGTCTCGCCGATGCCCTGGATGGCGACGATCGTCTGGTTGGTCGCCCCCTGGATGCCGGCGATCTGGGCGGAGATGTCCTCGGTCGCCTTGGCCGTCTGGTTGGCGAGGCTCTTCACCTCGCTCGCCACCACGGCGAAGCCCTTGCCGGCCTCGCCGGCCCGCGCCGCCTCGATGGTGGCGTTGAGCGCCAGCAGGTTGGTCTGGCCGGCGATGCCCTGGATCAGCTTCACCACGTCGCCGATGAGCTGCGCCGACTGGGCGAGGCTGTCGGCGGTGCCGCCGATCTGCTCGGTGCGCGACACTGCCTCACGGGCGATGGCGACCGACCGCTCGACCTGCTGGCCGATTTCCCCGATGGAGGCGGAGAGCTGCTCCGCGGCGGCGGCCACCGCCTGGACGTTGGACGCCGCCTGGGCGGTGGCGCTGGCCGCCTCCGCGCTCTGGCGGGTCGACCGTTCCGACAGGGCGCCGAGCTGGCGCGACACGCCCTGCATGTCGGCCGAGCTGCCGGACACCGCCTGGACCACGCTCTTGACCTTCGCGTCGAAGTCGGCGGCGAGGGAGCCGGCGCGCTGGCGCATCTCCTCCTCCTCCTGGACGTCGATCAGCGAACCGCAGGCGCGCAGCGCCACGCCGGCCGCGTTGCGCCGGCAGCCGCCGATGGCGCGGAACCAGCGGTAGGAGCCGTCGCGCATCTTCACGCGGTAGCGCACGTTGAAGGGCGTGCGGCCGGTGGCGTCGGCCAGGAAGGCGCCGAAGGCGGCGAAGGTCGGGGCGCTGTCGTCCGGGTGCAGCCGGTCCGACCAGGAGGTCATCAGGTTCGGGAAATCCTGCTCGCCCTCGAAGCCGAGCAGGCGGCGGAACTGACCGGACCAGGTCCAGCGGCTCTGCGGATGCGCCGGGTCGCCGTTGTGGAACACCGCGTCCCACAGGCCAACGCCGGCGTGGTTGCCGTAAAGGTCGAGCGCTTCGGTCAGCTCGGCCAGTTCAGCGCCGCGCCCGTTGCCAGCCTCGGACCCACCCCGGAAAAATCCCATCAGACTCATGGACTTACCCCCCTCCCCTCACGCGACGATCGCTACAACTTCAAGGTGAATGTCTTGACCGAATTGATCGGTCGGCCTGTCTTCGTATACGGACGATATGTGAAATTAGATTTCATTTTGGTAAAAACCTTTTCCATCTTTTTGAAACAGAAAACGTGCCCGACCCATTGTTTGTTTCGCTTTCTGTATGTTTGACTTTTTTACTTTTGGTTGTGCAAAGGCCTTCGCCATCCGGCGCACCGCGACCGGACGCCGCCGGCCCGGCCCGTTGCCATCCCCACCTGGACGACCTACAGTCGCCGACGTGAGGGGATAAGCGCACCAGAAGAACAGGACACCATGGCCGACACCCGCCCCGCCCCCCGAGTGGGGCTGTTCGTCACCTGCCTCGTCGATGTCTACCGCCCGACGGTCGGCTTCGCCGCGGTGAAGCTGCTGGAGGACGCCGGCTGCACGGTCGAGGTGCCCGCCGCCCAGACCTGCTGCGGCCAGCCGGCCTTCAACGCCGGCGACCGCGCCACCGCGCGCGATCTCGCCCGCAACACCATCGCCGCCTTCGAGGGGTTCGACCATGTGGTCGTCCCCTCCGGCTCCTGCGCCGGGCAGATCCGCAAGCATTACCCGGAGCTTCTGGCCGACGACCCGGCCTGGGCGGCGCGGGCGCAGCATCTGTCGGCGCGCACCTATGAGCTGGTGTCCTTCCTGACCGACGTGCTGGGGGTGACGGACACCGGCGCGCGCTACGACGGCACGATCACCTACCACGACAGCTGCTCCGGCCTGCGCGAGCTGGGCGTCAAGGAGCAGCCGCGCCGCCTGCTGGCCAAGGTCGAGGGGCTGACCCTGAACGAGCTGCCGGGGGCGGAGGTCTGCTGCGGCTTCGGCGGCACCTTCTGCGTCAAGTACCCGGACATCTCCAACCGCATGGTCGAGGCCAAGACGGCCGACATCGCGGGCACCAAGGCCGACACGCTGCTGGCCGGCGACATGGGCTGCCTGCTGAACATGGCCGGCAAGCTGAAGCGCGAGGGCTCCGCCGTCCGCGTCCGCCACGTCGCGGAGGTGCTGGCCGGCGTCACCGACACCCCTCCCATCGGCGAGCCCATAAAAAGTGGGAGGGCGTGAAGACGATGCAGCCGACCACCCACGCCTTCCCCGAGAACGCCCGCAAGGCGCTGAGCGACGAGCGGCTTCAGAAGGTTCTGGCCATCGCGCCGGCCGGTTTCGTCAACCGCCGCAAACAGGCCGCCGACCGGCTGCCGGAGTTCGAGGCTCTCCGCGACCAGGGCCGCGACCTGAAGAACCACGTGCTGGCCAACCTCGACACCTATCTGGAGGCCTTCGAGGGCAAGGTCACCGAACAGGGCGGCCATGTCCACTGGTGCCGCACCGACCAGGAGGCGCGCGACGCCATCCTGGGCATCTGCCGCAAGGTCGGGGCGAAGACCGTCACCAAGGGCAAGTCGATGATCTCCGAGGAGATCGGGATCAACGACTACCTGGAAGCCAACGGCCTGACCCCCATCGAGACCGATCTCGGCGAATACATCATCCAGCTCCGCCGCGAGCCGCCCAGCCACATCATCGCCCCGGCCTTCCACCTGTCCAAGGCGGACGTGGAGGGCACCTTCCGCCAGGCCCACAGCGACCTGCCGGCGGACCGCGTGCTGGACGAGCCCAAGGTGCTGATCGCCGAGGCGCGGCAGGTGCTGCGCCGCAAGTTCCAGCAGGCCGACGTCGGCATCACCGGCGCCAACATCATGGTGGCGGAGACCGGTTCCACCGTCATCGTGACCAACGAGGGCAACGGCGACCTGACGCAGATCCTGCCGCGCGTCCATGTGGTGATCGCCACCATCGACAAGGTGGTGCCGACGCTGGAGGACGCGGCGCTTGTGCTGCGCCTGCTGGCGCGCTCCGCGACGGGCCAGGAGGCATCGGCCTACACCACCTTCTCCACCGGCCCGCGCCGCCCCGGCGACCTCGACGGGCCGGAGGAGTTCCACGTCGTTCTGCTCGACAACGGGCGGTCGGCGCTGCTCGGCACCGAGTTCCAGGACGTGCTGCGCTGCATCCGCTGCGGCGCCTGCATGAACCATTGCCCGGTCTATGGGTCGGTCGGCGGCCATGCCTACGGCTGGGTCTATCCGGGGCCGATCGGGTCGGTGATGCAGCCCGCCCTGCTGGGGGTGAAGGAGGCCGGGCACCTGCCCAACGCCTCGACCTTCTGCGGGCGGTGCGAGGCGGTCTGCCCGATGCGCATCCCCCTGCCCAAGATGATGCGCCACTGGCGGGAGAAGGAGTTCGAGCAGAATCTCCAGCCCGCCGCCATGCGCCGGGGGCTGGCGCTCTGGGGCTGGTTCGCCCGGCGCCCGGCGCTCTACCACGCCGCCACCCGCATGGCGGCGCGGGCGCTGGGGATGCTGGGCCGCGGCAAGGGACGCTTCGCCCGCCTGCCGCTGGCCCAGGGCTGGACCCGGCACCGCGACATGCCGGCGCCGGAGGGCAGGACCTTCCAGCAGATGTGGGCCGAGAAGAAAGCGGCCGAAAAGAAGGGGACGCGCTGACCATGGCCGACACCGGCTCCGCCCGCGCCCAGATCCTGGGCGGCATCCGCAAGGCGCTGAACTCCGCCGAGGGGTCGGAGGAGGCGCGCCAAAGGCTCGCCACCCACCCGCGCAACCTGATCCCGGCCCGCGCCCAGCGTCCCCACGACGAGCAGGTCGAACTGTTCGTCGCCATGGCGACGGAAGTCTCCGCAACCGTCGAACTGCTGGGCGGGATGGCCGAGGTGCCGGGGGCGGTGGCCGACTATCTGGCCGGGCTGAACCTGCCCGCCGAACTCCGCGTCGCCCCGGACGCCGCTCTGGACCCCATCCCCTGGGACCAGCGCCCAACCCTGACGGTGACCAAGGGGCGGGCCCGCGACAGCGATGGCGCATCTCTGACCGGCGCCTTCGCCGGGGTGGCGGAGACCGGCACGCTGATGCTGCTGTCCGGAGCGGAGCGGCCGACCACGCTGAACTTCCTGCCCGACACCCACATCGTCGTGCTGAAGCGCGCCCAGATCGTCGGCACCATGGAGGACGCCTGGGACCGGCTGCGCGCCGCCGGGGGGAACGATGGCGGAAAAGGCGCCCTGCCCCGCACCGTCAACTTCATCACCGGGCCGTCGCGGACCGGCGATATCGAGATGCGGATCGAGCTGGGCGCCCATGGGCCGCGGCGTCTTCACATTCTTCTGGTGGAGGATTGACACGGCTGAGCGTTCAAGGGTTTATCGGAGCGTTGTCGGTGCCGGAACCCCTGATTTCACCGTGTTTGATCCGCCCCGCCCTTCGACCCGCGCGCCCGGACGGGCCGCGCCGAGGTCCCTGTCATGAGCCGCCGCCGCTCGGTCTCCACCGAGGAGCGGCGGCTGTGGCGGATCCCCCTGCGCCGCGCCGGGCCCAATCCCGGCCCGGGCGTCCGAGACCCCGCGACCCCCGCCGCCCCCCCGCGCGAGCCCGGACCCCGGCGCACCCCCCCCCCCCCCCCCCCCCCCCCCCCCCCCCCCCGCGCGGCGCC
>NZ_WHOR01000183.1:0-11596 GCF_013340925.1 Azospirillum formosense | reverse complement strand
GGTCTGTCAAGCCTTTGTTTTCACATCGGCCATCGTTACTTCGTCTCGTCTTCGGCGTCTCCGCCGTTCCCTTGCCGCCGTCGCGCTTCTCAGCGGCCCCGGCGTCGTGGGAGCCGGGTTATAGGCGCCTCGGCCAAACCCGGCAAGCGCTTTTTTCATCGACCAGCATTTTTTCTGAAACGCCGGCGTCACAAAGAACCATTGGTCACAGACAGGGCCATTCAGGATTTGAGGGAAATGTGCAATCTTGCCGTCCCGGTCTCCACCGGCTATCCGATCGATCGTCACAACAGGTGGACGGCACTGTGCGTTTCAGAAAATCGCTCCTGACGGCGGCCCTTCTGTCCGGCCTTCTCGCGGCGTGCGCCAGCGATCCGTCATCCTCCTCCCGCGACACCAACATCGACGCCCATATCGCGGAGGCCTCCCGCCGCTTCGGCATGCCGGAGCAGTGGATTCGCGAGGTCATCCGCCAGGAGAGCGGCGGGCGCACCATGATGAACGGGCGCCCCATCACCAGCCATGCCGGCGCCATGGGGCTGATGCAGGTGATGCCGGTGACCTATTCGGAGATGCGCCGCAAGCACGGGCTGGGCTCCGACCCCTATCACCCGCGGGACAACATCCTGGCAGGCACCGCCTATCTTAGGGAGATGTACGACCTGTTCGGGTCGCCGGGCTTCCTCGGCGCCTACAATTGCGGGCCGGGCTGCTACGCGGATTATCTGGCCGGCAACCGCCGCCTGCCCGGCGAGACGCGGCGCTACATCGCGTCGGTATCGCCGCGCCTGGAGGGTGGCGCCACCGGCGGTACGGTGGAGGTCGCCAGCCTGCCCGCCACACAGCCTCCTCCCATTTCCCCCGCGCCGGCCCCGGTGGTGCCGGTGACTCCGGTGCCGGCCCCGCCGGTCGCTCCCCTGCCCCCGCCGGTCATCGCGGCCACGCCGTTGCCGGTGAAGGTCGCCGCGGCGGGCGGCTGGACCGTCCAGCTCGGCGCCTTCCGGTCGCCGGATGACAGCGCCCGCATCATCGACCGGGCGCGCCGGTCCATGCCGGGCACGCTGAGCCGCACGGAGCGGGTGGTGCAGACGGTGGACACCCAGAACGGACCGCTCTACCGCGCCCGGCTGACCGGCCTGACGCAACAGGACGCGGCGCAGAGCTGCGCCGGCCTGACGGGCATGGGCATGGCCTGCTTCGTGGTGCCCCCGGGCGCGTGAGCGCCCGGCATCACGATGATAAGCGCATGGGCGCCCGGAGGCGCCAAACTGGATGCGGGATCAGATGTCGAGCGGCAGGGAATCGAGGTCCAGGCCCAGGCGGCGGACGATCTCCGCCGCCGTGTTCAGGTTGGTCTCGAACTTCCAGGTCTGGCCGTTGGGACGGTATTCATTGACGTTGGGGCGCCCGTTCGCGAAACGGTAGGGCTGCACGCTGTACCAGCGGACATCGCTCATGCCGATCCCCTGCTCCGCAGCGTAGGATTCGGCAACCTGCGGCCACATGATGCCGCCGGGCTGGGTGGGCTGGTCGCTGTCCAGGAAAGCGACGATGCGGACGCCATTCAGTTCGAAATCCACGCGCTGTTTCACACCACCTCCGGTGGAATTTCCGGGGACGGGCGCGACCGAAGTCTGCGGCACTGTTACCTTTTCCATGACCTATAGCTCCGATTTGTCTGACAGCGTATAGGCAGTGGCGCACAGGAACCAGAGGCAAAATGCTCGTACCGGCCCCACCGGCTTGCAAAAGCGGCGGCCGGGTCCCGCACAAGGTGCCGAGGCGGCGATGCACACGGCTTTCGTCATAACCTGTGATCGAAGAATTACCGCGGGCGGGCCATCGTTGGGGATTCCCACGGACCGTGGGATGCGCTAGATTCGGTTTAGGTTTTGTTCGCAGCCACCATCCCTGGTCAGAATGGCCCGCCTCATCGACCGTCCCGCCGAACATCAGGACCGCTCCATAGCCCCCAGCCCTGCCGCTCCGCGGTGCGAGCATTGCGGGCGCCCGCACGGCCATACGTTGCGCTGCCTTCCGGACGGCCGCTGGCTATCGCCCGACGGACTCTGGTTCAGCGACGAAGGCGACCCGGCCCCCTGGCCAGACGTGGTCGAATATGCCGGGGTCAGAACCTCGCGGAGCATCGTCGGGCTGTACCGCCGCCGCGCCGAGAAGGCGATGGAACGGCAGTGGCTGTGCCGGCGTTGTCATATGGTCACCGCGCGCGACGAGCATCGGCGCGTCACCCGGACCCGGTCCCTGATGCGCCTCGCACTCGGCGACCTGTTCGAGGGAACCTACACCATCTGAAGGGCTGCTCGGCCCTTCCGGGGAAAGAAAGCCAAACATTCCATGCAGAACGGACATTCGACGCGCCGCGGGGCCGAGCCGCGGCGTACGGTGGGGGACTCCGCTTCGCGCCCCGCGAGGCCGGTCGATCCCGTCGTGATGGCTCTGAACCTGCTGAACGGTCCCCGCACCCGGGCGGCGCTTCTGAAGGCCGTGGAGGAACGGGTGAAGACGGATGCGGAGGAACGCCGCCGCTTCGCCGCCGCCGCCGGACGGGTGCAGGGCGCCACGGGCGAGCAGGCGCTGACCCAGGCGGTCGGCAATTACCTGCGCGACCTGTCCCGCCTTCCCGAAGCCGGGCGCAGCGGGCCCTATCTGTGGCTGGCCGAGACGGTCGCCATCCTGGCCGGCGGCGGGCGCCCGGGACAACCGGCCAGCCTTCTCCGCGACCCGCGGGCCGAGGCGGAAGCGCTGTTCCGCCCGCGCGGCGCGGTCTCGGCGTAACGGCGGCGCTGGAAAACGTGAGAAGCCCGGCGCCGGAGATCCTCCGATGCCGGGCGATTCCTCAACGGACCACGTGTGCGATCAGGCGATGGCGCCGTCGAACAGGGCCGGCTCGATGGCGCTCATCTTCGCCGTGTTCACCGCCCAGTCGTCGGTCATGATGCCGCCGGTGTCGCCCGAGCCGGGGCTCCAGGCCCAGTAGGTGAAGCTGACGCCCTGGTCGCCCGCCGCCAGATCGGACTTGCCGTCGCCGTTGTAGTCGCCGTCCATGTACTTGACCATGGCGTCGAGCCACTGCTTGTCCTGGCCGGTTTCCAGCTTGGTGCCGAACTCGCCGACGAGGACCGGCGCGATGTCCTTCTGGACGATCCAGCCCCAGGCGTCCGTCCAGATGTCCTTCATGTTGTTCGGGTAGCTGGGGTCGTTGAACCAGCCGAAGCCGGCCATCGACGGCGGATAGTCGTGGACGGAATAGACCAGCTTGTTGTCGACGTTGAAGTCGACCGGGTCGGTCTTCACGCCGTCCAGGTTGCCGCCCCACCAGTAGGTGCCCTCGGACGAGTTCTCGACGCCCTCGACGATCAGCAGCCAGTTCGGGTTGACCGATTGGACGGCGTTGCCGATGCGCTCCGCCGCGGCCTTCCAGTCGGTGGCCTGGTTGCCGTCGCCCCAGGTGGCCTGGCCGTGCGGCTCGTTGTGCAGGTCGGCGGCGACGACCGACGGGTTGTCGGCGTAGCGCTGGGCCAGCATCTTCCAGTTCTCGATCATCTTCGATTCCGGATACTGGCTGGTGTACCAGAGCCCGTTCTCGTTGGCCGACGCGCCGTCGCCGGAGCGGTGATGGTCGAGGATGATCTTCATGCCGGTCTGATCGGCGTGTTCGATGATCTTGTCGAACACCTCGAGGCTGGTCTTGCCCTGAAGCTCCGGATTCTTCGAATAGTCGATGCCGGTGGGCATCCGGCCGTTGTCCAGCATGGCATCC
Organism: Azospirillum formosense; assembly: GCF_013340925.1. Classification (GTDB taxonomy): domain Bacteria; phylum Pseudomonadota; class Alphaproteobacteria; order Azospirillales; family Azospirillaceae; genus Azospirillum; species Azospirillum formosense. The sequence continues at coordinate 7,815 of NZ_WHOR01000183.1, read as the reverse complement.
GACCAGGGCAGGCGGATGGTGTTGAACCCCTGGTCCTGCATCTGGTTCATGATGTTCATGTAGCTGTCCTGCCACAGCCCCTGCGGGGCGAAGGCATAACCCTCCGCGCCGAACCAGTTGACGCCGGTCAGCTTCACGTTGTTGCCGGCGCTGTCGACGATCTGGCTGCCGTCGGTGTGCAGGTAGCCGCCGCTGGACCCGGCGCCGCTGTCGGTGGAGGGCGTGGTCACCGGGGCGGTCGGCGCGACCGGCGTTTTGCTCGGCGTTGTGGAGGGCGCGGTGGCGGACTCGGCGGTGAACAGGCCCTTGTCGGCCTCGACCACCAGCGTGCCGTTCCACCACAGGTCGGCCTGCCCCTTGATGACGTCCTTGCCGTCGAGCGCGCCCTTGTCATAGCTGACCGCGGAGTCGGTCGGGGCGTATTCGTGGCCGTTGATGGTCACGCTGCCGACATGCAGGTTGCGGTCCTGGCCGTCCAGCGTGGCGTCGTTGTCGTACTGGACCTGGATCTTGTGCGCCTGGTCGGCGGCCAGATCGGTCTTGAAGGAGAAGTCCTTCGACTCCGTGCCGGCCGTGCCCTCGCCGATCGTCTTGCCGTCCGCCAGCACCGTGAAGTGCGCGTTCTGGCCCGCCGCGGCGTTGCCGCGGGCGTTGATGGTGATGGTCGAGGAGCCGGTGGCGGCGGAGGCGTCGCTGCCGCCCGTGGCGGCGCTGGCGGCCTCCGGCGCGGCGGGGATGCTGCCGGAGGTGCCCGTATCGGGCGTGGCACCGTAGAGCGACGCCGGAGTGGAGAAGGTCAGCGCCCCGTTCCACCACAGCCCTTCCTGGCCGGCCACGGTCCCGCCGGTGTCGTCGTGCCGCTCGTAGCTCGCGTCGGTCGGGTTCAGCGTGTGGCCGTTGATGACGATGGATTTGACGCCCAGGTCGCGGTTCGACCCGGCGTTCACGTCGTCGTTGTCATAAACGACCTGGACCTTGTGTGCCTGACCAGAGGAAACGTCAACGTCGAATGTATAGGCTTTCGGCTCGGCCGAGCCCACCGACGCCTGACCAACATCCTTGCCGTCGATCATCAGACGAAAGTGAGGATTCACAGCGTCCGAAGAGGTGCCATAGGCGTTCACGACGATTTTGGACTTGGTCAAACCAGTGGAGGTCGTCGCCATTTGTCTATTCCATTGCGGTTTCGATGGCTAGACCGTGGCTCTAGATGGTTAATGAGATGCTAACAATTCCTTTAAAATGAATTAACCATTTGTGGCAAATAGCAGCGACCGCCGGCCGGCGTTGTCTGATGCGGCGGCGCAACAGCAGGCCCGCTCTGGCTTTGCGGGGCTGCACCGTGAACACCGCCGCCGCCCTCGCGCAGGACCGTTCGACGCCCGTGCCCCAGTCTGGTCACAGGCGGGAGGCCAACCGGTTCACATCCGGGATGCCCCCATCGTCCCGGTATGGACAGCGTGGTGCGAGCCGGCGCGGAGTCCGCCCTTCCGAAGTGTCAACCCGTGGGCGAGGCCGCGCGTGCTACACTGTGCGCCACGACGGATGGTGGATGATGACGGGCATGAGGATGGTGGCGGTGCTTTGGACGGCGGCTTTGGCAACCACGCTTGCCGGCGCACCGGTTCAGGCGGCACAGGCTCCCGCCGTTGGGCAGAGCGTGTCGCTGGTGACCACCAACGGGTCGGCCACCTTCAAGCTGTGCCGCAATTGGGTGTTCACCCACACCTGCCGCGAGTACGGCAACGTGCCGGTGCCCGCTCGCATCGCCGCGGGCGATTCGTTTGAAATCACCTTCGGCAGCAACCCGAAGACGATGTGGTTCCGGGTGAAGGCCGTCCTGCTTCAGGACGGGCGCTGCCTGCTGATCCCCAAGCACGAGGACATGCCCGCCAAGGGCGAGGACGAGCCGGTGGACATGCTGATCGTGGATCCGTGCCGCGTCCTGCGGTGACGATCCTCCAGTGAAAGGCCTCCAGTGAAAGGCCTCCAGTGAAAGGCCTCCAGTGAAAGGCCTCCAGTGGAAGCCCTCCAATGAAAGCCCTGCGGTGAAGGCGCGCCCGGTCGCGGGCCGCCTTCCGCAGGACGGCGGACTCAGCGCAGCGGGATGTTCATCTGGACGCTGAGGCCCGGGGCGGGCGCGTAATAGACCGGCGGAGGCGGCGGTGCGTAGACCACGCGCGGGGCCGGGGCGTAGTAGACCGGCGGCGGACGGCGCATCACCACCACCGGCGGGGGCGGCTCGTAGATCACCACGGGGCCGTGTCCATGGTGGTGGTGATGCTTGTGCTTGTGCTTGCGCCAATGCTTGTGGTCGTCGGCCATGGCCGGAGCGGCCAGCGCGACGGTCAGCACCAGGCTTCCCAGCGCCACCCCCCAACCACGCTTGCCAATTCCACCTTTGCCTGAATGGCCCGCGCCTGAGTGGACGGACATTCCCTGCATCCTTTTTCTGCGATCGATTGACCCGATCCTAACAGCAGATCGTGCGCCCAAGCTCTGGCTCCAACCATTCGCCCTGGGACAAATTTCGGGCACCCCTTATTCCCCGAAGGTGGTGCCCCCCGGCGGAAATGGCGGATCGAAAACCGAACGAACGTCAGAGGTTACGGCCATTCGATTTGGTGTTCGCAGGCGCCGAAACTGTGTCACACTGTCGCATGGTGAATGGCATCGGGAGCGTCCGTATGGAAAGCCGCCGCAACCAGCCGCAACGTCACATCGTGCTCGCCTCGCACCCGACCGGCGGCGCCAAGCCGCGCTACACCCCGGTCCACTGGGGCGCCCCCACCGCCGCGGAGCGCGGGCCGGTCGTCGCCTCCCTCTCCGACCCGGCGCAACGCAACGCCATCGGCGCCCACGCCGGCAGCTACGCGGTCTACCGGGCGCTCGCCGTCGCGGCGGGGCAGCTCAGCGCCTATCACGTGCCGGACCTGACCAACACCGCCCCGGCGGAGCCCATCGGCCCGCACCCGCAATGGGGCGATCCGGAGACGATCGTCTCCATCGACCCCTTCGGCCACATGGTCAGCGAGGCCTTCGGCGATCATCTGGCGCGCGGCGTCGACGTGCGCCCGACCATCGCGGTGACCAAGGCGCGCATCAAGATGCCGGAGCTGGTGGACGCCATGCGCGCCGGACGGCTGGCGGCGGACGGCCAGATCCTGCTGCCCAGCGGCGATGCCCGCGTGACCAAGGTCGCCATCGAGCCGGTGTGGTTCCTCCCCGGCATCGCCAAGCGCTTCGGCATCACCGAGAGCGCGCTGCGCCGCGGCCTGTTCGAGCACACCGGCAGCATGTTCCCGGAGCTGGTGACCCGCCCCGACCTGAAGGTCTTCCTGCCGCCGATCAACGGGCTGACCGTCTACATCCTGGGAGACGTGGCGGCGCTGACCGACCCGGCGCGCAAGGTGGCCTGCCGGGTCCATGACGAGTGCAACGGGTCGGACGTCTTCGGCTCCGACATCTGCACCTGCCGCCCCTACCTGACCCACGGCGTCGAGGAGTGCATCCGCACCGCCCAGGAGAACGGCGCCGGCCTCGTCATCTACAACCGGAAGGAAGGGCGGGCGCTCGGCGAGGTGACCAAGTTCCTGGTCTACAACGCGCGCAAGCGGCAGCCCGGCGGCGACCGGGCGGAAGCCTATTTCGAGCGGACGGAATGCGTGGCCGGCGTCCAGGACATGCGCTTCCAGGAGCTGATGCCCGACGTCTTCCACTGGCTGGGCGTCACCCGCATCGACCGCATGGTATCGATGAGCAACATGAAGTCCGACGCCATCCGCCGCGCCGGCATCGAGATCGTCGAGCAGATCCCGATCCCGGAGGAGCTGATCCCCGACGACGCCAAGGTGGAGATGGACGCCAAGAAGGCCGCCGGCTACTTCACCCCTGCCGTGCCGACCGCGGAGGAGCTGACCGTCGCCAAGGGCCGGGGGCTGACCGATTGAGCGCCGTCGGCGACGATGATGTGGGGTGGCTGCTCTCCGCCGACGCGGTGCGCCAGCGCGCCCACGCGATCCTGGCGAAGGCCGAGCGCGGCGAACTGGTCCACTTCGCGTTTCACCCGGAGCGGTTGCCTGATGCCGCCGCCCTGGTCGCCGCGGTGACGCGGGAGTCCTACCCGGACCTCGACGTCCCTTACCACAGCCGCTGGCGGCATTTCGTGGTGGAAGGCGAGGACCGCTGGGCGACGCTTGCCGCCGGGCTGAGGGCGGACGCCGACGAGATTGCGCGCATCCGCTTCGACCTCGCGGTGACCAGCGTTCTGCTGGACGCCGGGGCGGGCGACCGCTGGCGCTACCGCGACGCGGCGGGGGTGGAACTGGCCCGCTCCGAAGGGTTGGCCATCGCCAGCTTCGACCTGTTCCGCTCCGGTGGTTTCGCCGACGATCCGGTCCACGCCCCGCTGCGTGCCGATGCGGCGGCCCTGTCCGCCATCACCGAGACGGCGCTCGCCCGTGGCTTCCAGGTGGGGCCGGACAACCCGCTGGTCGGGTTGGAGGGGCGCGCCGCCCTGCTGCGCCGTCTGGGAAGCGCGCTGACCGCCGCGCCCGACCTGTTCGGCACGCCGGGGCGGGTCGGCACCCTCTACGACGCGCTGAAGGCGCAGGCCGTGGACGGGACGCTTCCCGCCACCGCCATCCTCGACGCGGTGTTGCGCGGGCTGGGACCGATCTGGCCGGGCCGGATCGAGCGCGGCGGCGTCAATCTCGGCGACAGCTGGAGTCATTCGGCGGTCGGCCTCGTCCCCTTCCACAAGCTGTCGCAATGGCTCAGCTACTCTCTGGTCGAGCCGCTGGAGGGGGCCGGCATCGCCGTCACCGGGCTGGACCGGCTGACCGGCCTGCCGGAGTACCGCAACGGCGGGCTGCTGGTGGACAGCGGCGTTCTGGTGCCGAAGGATCCGCGCCTCCTCACCGACGCGCTGGAGGTGGGGGACGAGGCGGTGGTGGAGTGGCGCGCCCTGACCGTCGCCCTGCTCGACCGCCTCGCTGACGAGGTGCGCACCCGGCTGGGCGTGCCCGCGGAGAGCTTCCCGCTCGCCAAGGTTCTCCAGGGCGGCACCTGGACCGCCGGGCGCCGGATCGCCCGCGAGCGCCGCCCCGGCGGCGGCCCGCCGATCCGCATCCGCAGCGATGGAACCGTCTTCTGATGTGACGCCAACCACCCGAAGGGTCGCCCATGCCCATTCCGACACTCACCGTCATCGACCATCCTCTGGTCCAGCACAAGCTGACCCTTCTGCGGCGGCGGGAGACTCCCACCGCCCGGTTCCACGAGGTGATGCGGGAGGTGTCGCAGCTGATGGGCTACGAGCTGACGCGCGACCTTCCCCTGGAGGACCGCCCGGTGGAAACGCCGCTGGCAACCTTCGACGCGCCGCTGCTGACCGGCAAGAAACTGTGCCTCGTCTCCATCCTGCGGGCCGGGCAAGGGCTGCTGGACGGCATGCGCACCCTGCTGCCCTCGGCCCGCATCGGGCACATCGGCCTCTACCGCGACCAGGAGACGCTGACCCCCGTCGAGTATTTCTTCAAGGTGCCGGAGGACATCGAGGAGCGGCTGGTCATCCTGGTCGATCCCATGCTCGCCACCGGCCACACGGCCGTCGCGGCGGTGCACCGGCTGAAGGACGCGGGTGCGGCCTCGATCAAGCTGGCCGTGCTGGTGGCCGCCCCGGAGGGCTTGCGCAATTTCCACGACGCGCACCCCGACGTGCCGGTCTTCACCGCCGCGGTGGACGAGCGGCTGGACGGGAACGGCTACATCCTGCCCGGCCTGGGCGACGCGGGCGATCGGCTTTACGGCACCCGCTGAGAATCATTGCCGCCCTTTTGGTCACATGCCACCCTGCCGACCCGTGAGAGCCGCAGCAGGGCTGACGCGCACGGAATGGCATTGCCGTTGCAACGCCTCTGCTGCATTTCTGAGCTGAAACAGCAAAGCAGACGGAGGGGGTTGCAAGATGGGGAATGTGATTGGGGGGAGCCTGTTGGGCGTGGCGCGGCGCGCCGTCCTGTGCGGCGCGGCGGCCGCCGCCGTCGCGGCGATGGCTCTGCCCGCCTGGGCTCAGTCGAAGGTCAAGGTCGCCGGCATCTACACCGTGCCGATCGAGCAGCAGTGGGTCAGCCGCATCCACACCGCCCTGAAGGCCGCCGAGGCCCGCGGCGAGATCGAGTATGTCTGGGCCGAGTCGGTCGCCAACACCGATTATGAGCGCGTGATGCGCCAGTACGCCGAAGGCGGCCAGCAGCTCGTCTTCGGCGAGGTCTTCGGCGTCGAGCGCGCGGCCCGCGCGGTCGCGAAGGACTATCCCAAGACCGCCTTCGTCATGGGCTCCAGCTTCAAGCCGCAGGAGCCGAACTTCTCGGTCTTCGACAACTACATCCAGGAGCCGGCCTATCTGACCGGCATGATCGCGGGTGCGGTGTCCAAGTCGAACGTCATCGGCATGGTCGGCGGCTACCCGATTCCGGAGGTGAACCGCCTGATGAACGCCTTCATGGAGGGCGCCAAGGAGGTGAACCCGAACGTGAAGTTCATGGTCAGCTTCATCGGGTCCTGGTTCGACCCGCCGAAGGCCAAGGAAGCCGCCTTCGCGATGATCGACCGCGGCGCCGACGTGATGTACGCCGAGCGTTTCGGCGTGTCCGACGCCGCCAAGGAGCGCAAGGTCCTGGCCATCGGCAACGTCATCAACACCCAGCCGCAGTATCCGGAGACCGTGGTCGCCAGCGCGCTCTGGCACATGGAGCCGTCGGTGGACCGCGCCATCGCCGCAGTCAAGGCGGGCAGCTACAAGGCCGAGGATTACGGCCCCTACAGCCAGATGGTCCACAAGGGCTCCAGCCTCGCCCCGCTCGGCACCTTCGAGGGCAAGGTTCCCGCCGACGTGATGGCCAAGGTGAAGGCCCGCGAGCAGGAGATCCTTGACGGCAAGTTCACCGTGAAGGTGAACGACAACGAGCCCAAGTCGACGATGTGATCCACATTTTCTAAGAAGCCTCGCCGTTCAGTCCCTCTCCCGCCCCGGGAGAGGGAGGGACCCACGCCGAAGGCGTGGGAAGGGTGAGGGTGCCGGCAAGGATAAGCTTATTGATCCTTGCACGACCCTCACCCGGCGCCTTCGGCGCCACCCTCTCCCGGGACGGGAGAGGGAAAGTCACTTTGCCTTCCGGCACCCGCGGACATCCATGACATCACCCCCCATCGTCCTCCGCCTCTCCGGCATCACGAAGCGGTTCGGGCCGCTCGTCGCCAACGATTCGATCTCGCTGACGCTCCACAAGGGCGAGGTGCTGGCCCTGCTGGGCGAGAACGGCGCCGGCAAGACGACCCTGATGAACATCCTGTTCGGCCATTACGTGGCCGACGAGGGCAGCATCGAGGCGTTCGGACAGCCGCTTCCCCCCGGCTCCCCCCGCGCGGCGCTGGCCGCCGGGATCGGCATGGTCCACCAGCACTTCACGCTCGCCGACAACCTGTCGGTGCTCGACAACATCGCCGTGGGCACGGAGTCGCTATGGCGTCTGCGCTCCGACCGCGCCGCCGCCAAGGCCAAGCTGCTCGACCTCGCCCGCCGCTTCGGGCTGGAGGTGCGGCCCGACGCGCTGGTCGGCGACCTGTCGGTGGGCGAGCGGCAGCGGGCCGAGATCCTGAAGGCGCTCTACCGCGACGCCCGCGTCCTGATCCTGGACGAGCCGACCGCGGTGCTGACCCCGCAGGAATCGGCCAGCCTGTTCGACACGCTGCGCCGCCTGACCGCCGACGGTCTGGCCGTGGTCTTCATCAGCCACAAGATGAACGAGGTCT
>NZ_WHOR01000182.1:0-11633 GCF_013340925.1 Azospirillum formosense | reverse complement strand
GGCCTGGATCGACCGGCGTCTGGCGCCGGGCGGGGTTCTGGCCTTCTCGGCGGAGATCCGGCTGAATGGCCGTCCGGGCGTGCCGGGGCTCACCCCGCGTCAGGCCGTGGCGCTGGGGGACGCCTTGGCGGATACCGGTCTGGAGTTGCCGGGGGCGGCGGACCTGTCGCTCAGCGACGCCACGCTCGACCGCTTCGTGACGACCGGCGCGCCGGGTTCGGGAAACCCGAACTTCGCCGCCCGCACCGGCGAGGCCCTGCACGCCCCCGCCGTCTGGTTCGCCCGCAAGCGGGCCGATACCCCGGACGGCGGGTGGGAGAGGCTGGCCCGGTTCCTGGCCTGACCAGCCTCTCCGTCCGGTTTCACTCCGCCAGAACGGGCGCGTCGTCGTAGAGATCGCGCAGGGCGGCGGCGGAAATTCCCAGCCGCGCCGCGTCCTGCCGCATCGCCGTGCGGGAGGAGACGATGCGCGGCGTCAGGAAGACCGGCCCCGCGAAGCCGGGCAGGGCGGCGGGGGCTTCCACCGGGGCACCGTCCAGCGACTGGCCGGCCAGCTTGCCGTCGAACAGCCGCACGCGTCCGTCCTTGATGAGCGGCTTCAGCGCCGGCACCTGCCCCAGCGTCTCGAAGAAGTCGGTGCCGACGCCCCACAGGGCTACAGGACCGTCGGCCGCCGCTTCGGTCACCGCGGCACCCAGCGCGCGCCACTGGCGGATCAGGTAGTCGGAGCTGCTCTTGGCCTTGTCGGCCCCGATGGCGAGGTCGCCTTCGGACAGGCGGCGCATCTTCTCGCCGCCGTCCGGCACGTAGAGATACTGCTCATCGAGCGCCGCCCCCGCGTAGCGGTCGAGATGGCCCTTTTCCCGCAGGGTGGACATGGGCGTGCCCTCGATCTCGCCGCAGCCCGTCTCCTGGAAGGTGTCGAGCGGCAGGCTGGCGATGTAGGCCTTGGTGTCCTGCATCTGCTCGCGCGTCTCGCCCGGCAGGCCGTAGGTGAAGGTGCCGTGCACCGTCATGCCCAGCCGCTTGATCTCATGCACCGCGGCGCGCGCGGTCTCCAGGTTCAGGCGCTTGTTGACGATGTTGTCGTTGACCCACTGGTTGCCGCTCTCGAAGCCCAGCTTGACGCCGAAGCAGCCGCTGTCGCGCATGGCCTGCCACGTCTCCAGCTTGATGGTGTCGGCGCGGCACATGGCCGACCAGGGCAGGCCGATGCGGGTCATCACCTCGCAGATCCCCAGGACGTGCTTGTCGCCGAGGTTGAAGGTGTCGTCGTCGAAATAGATGGACCGGTAGCCGTAGCGCCCGACCAGCTCGCGCAGCATCCCCTCCACATAGTCCGGCTCGTAGAAGCGGACCGAGCGCTTGCCGGTGCCGTCCGGGTCGTTGCCGGTCATGGTCGCCGGCCAGACGCAGAAGATGCACTTGTAGGGGCAGCCGCGGCTGGCCCAGACCTGGAGCTGCGGCGCCTTCTGACCGGCGGGGTTCACGTCCCAATAGCGGTGGGCGATGACCTCGTCGAAGTAGGGGTAGGGCGCGGCGTTCATCTCCGCCACCGTCAGCAGCTCGTGGGGAAGCACACCCGACGCGCCGTTCAGCACGCGCACGCTGCCCTTCTCGTATTCGCCCTGGATGACGGCGTGGATGGGGAACTGCTCCATCACCGCCTCGCCCTTGGCGGACATGGCGCCGGTCAGAACGATCTTGGTGTCGGGCAGGATCTCCTTGACGCGCCGCACGATGGTCTGGTCGTGGTCCCAACAGGGCGTCGCCGTCTCGATGAAGATGTACTCGTACCGCTCCTCCCGTAGGTGCTGGAAATAGCTGTCGTAGGACTCGCGCAGCGCGATGGAATCGCGGAAGACGACCTTCGCCCCGGTGGCCTTGGCGGCGTAGGTCGCGGCGTAGCCCATGAAGAAGGGATAGGGCAGATACTCCCCGAACACGAAGTTGCCGGGCGAGGAGTGGGCTTGGTTGGTGTGCGGCCACCGCGAACCGGCGCGCACGCCGCTGAACCAGGCGGAGGCCGGGGCGTCGTCGCCCGCGAACTCGAACCGCTTGACCCACCAGGGCGGATTGCTGAACAGGACCTTCATCGCGCTTCCTTCCACCGCTCCCCGCGGATCGTCATTCTCGGGCCAACCGTCACGGGCGGGCAATCACTGGCGGGCGAACCGGTCAGTCATCTCGGCGTGAATCTCGGCCAGGATGCCATCGATGTCGCGGGTCAGCGACCAGTCCGGATAATGCTCCTGGAAACGCCGGATGTCGCTGATCCACCAGATGTGATCGCCGATCCGGTTGGTCTCGTCGTAGCTCCAGGCCATCGGGCGGCCGGTGAGTTGCTCGGCCTTGGTGATGGCCTCCGCCATCGAGCAGTTGGAATGGCGGCCGCCGCCGATGTTGTAGACCTCGGCGCTGCGCGGCTTCTGGAAAAAGTGCCAGAAGGCGTTCACCAAGTCGAAGGAATGGATGTTGTCGCGCACCTGCTTGCCCTTGTAGCCGAACACCCGGTAGGGTGTGCCGGTGACCGCGCATTTCACCAGGTAGGCCAGGAAGCCGTGAAGCTGGGCGCCGGAATGGCCCGGCCCGGTCAGGCAGCCGCCGCGGAAGCAGGCGGTCTTCATGCCGAAATAGCGCCCGTATTCTTGCACCATCACGTCCGCGGCGACCTTGGAGGCACCGAACAGGCTGTGCTTGGTCTGGTCGATGCTCATCGCCTCCGGGATGCCGTGGGCGGCCCAGGGGTGGGATGGGTCCAGTTCCCAGCGGCTCTCCAGTTCCACCAGCGGCAGGGCGTTGGGCGTGTCGCCGTAGACCTTGTTGGTCGAGGTGAAGATGAAGGGCGCGTCCGGGCAATGGCGCCGCGCGGCCTCCAGCAGGTTCAGCGTGCCGTTGGCGTTGACCGAGAAGTCGGTGAAGGGCTCCCGCGCCGCCCAGTCGTGCGAGGGCTGGGCCGCCGTGTGGATCACCAGCGCGATGGATGCGCCGTAGCGCGCGAACAGGGCGTCGATGGCGTCCTGGTCGCGGATGTCCGCGGTGACGTGCGTGTAGGACGGATGGCGCTTCTCCAGCCGCTCCCGGCTCCAGGCCGTGCTCGCCTCGTCGCCGAAGAAGTAGCGGCGCATGTCGTTGTCCACGCCGACGACGTCGAACCCTTTTTCCGCGAAGAAGCCAACGGCTTCGGCGCCGATCAGACCGGCGGACCCAGTGACGATGACGACGGACATGAGGGAGTTCTCCTCGGAAGAATGGGGCGGTGTGGCCACCGAGCGTCGTCTATAACAGAATCGGTTCCAGGATGCGCCGGTTGGCGTCCAGCCAGCCGAAAAGCTCGTCCATGATGGCGCCAGGCGTCCGCCGCGGGCGCCAGCCGGTCGCTTGCGTGACGTCCGCGTTGTCGGTCACGTACCAGGGAATGTCGGCGGCGCGGGTTTCCGGGCTGGCGGCGATGGGGATGCTCCGGCCCGTGCGCTCTGCGCAGAGCGCGGTCAGCTCGGCCAGCGACACGCTGACCTCCGGCCCGCCGCCCACGTTGAAGACCCGGCCCTTGAAACGGTCCATGCCGGCCACCTGCACCCTCAGCAGATCATACAGGTCGGCGACGTGCAGCATGTCGCGCACCTGGAGCCCCTCCCCGCCGAAGCCGCTGTAGGACAGGGTGCCGCCGTACAGATGCCGGGCGGCCCACAGCACGACGACGCCCTGGTCCACCTTGCCCATCTGCCAGGGGCCGGTCAGCACGCCGCACCGGTTGATCACGGCGCGCAGACCGTACATGGCGCCGTATTCCTCGATCATCAGCTCCGACGCCAGCTTGGTGGCGCCGTAGATGGAGCGGCTGCCCGGCATCGGAAAGTCCGTCGCGATGCCCGCCGCCGACCAGCCCGGCCCGCCGCCGCCGTCCGGCAGCACCAGCCGCGTGGCGCCGCGTTCCAGCGGCAGCCGGCGCAGCGGGTCGATGGGATAGACGCGGCTGGTGGACAGGAACACCATGTCGGCGCCATGGCGCCGCGCCGCCTCCAGGCAGTTCACCGTGCCGACGAGGTTGGTGTTGATGACATAGGCCGGGCTGCCGCCATAGCCGGCGTGCACCGACGGCTCGGCGGAGCATTCCAGCAGCAGGTCGAAGGCGCCGAGTTCCTCCAGATCCTCCGGGTTGCGAACGTCGCCGTGGGCGAAGCGCACGCCGCCGGCGCGCAGGCGCTCCAGGGCCAGTTCGGAGCCGCGCCGGCGCAGGTTGTCGAAGGCCACGACCTCGGTTTCGGGGCGATCGCGCTTGAACATGAGGGCGAGGTTGGACCCCACGAACCCGGCCCCGCCGGTGACGACGATCCTGCAAGGGCGTGTGGCGTTCATGACGAGGGTCCGGATCTCTTGCGGCGGGATGGGCCGATGATCGAAGGGGGGCGGTTAACAAAGCCTCAAATCAAGGGTATCGGTGCGGCTCTGGCGTCAGGCGCGCAGCGCCGCGGCCAGTTGCGCCCAGCCGCCGGGCGCCGTGGGGCCCGCCTTGCGGCAGAACCAGACCACGGACGCGTGCAGGGTGTCGCCGGTCAGCGCGACCAGATGAGGATTATCCGCGCCCGGTGCTCCGGTCCGCACCAGCCGGTCGAGCGTCGCGTCGCTCAGCGATGCATCGAAGCCGCCTAACAATTCGAAGCCCGTATGCCGCGCGAACAGGGCCGCGAGTCCATCTCCGGCCAGTTCGGGGCTGAGGCCGACCGCATCCGTGCCGCCGTCGAGGCGCTGCCGGCCCATGACGGCCAGCACGCCGCCGTCCGCCAGCCGCTCGTCCGCCCAGGCGAGCACATTGTCGGCTGCCGGATCGAAGATCGCGTCCTGGAGCAGGAGAACCGCGTCCCAGGGCCGTTCCCCGGCGGTATCGGGGGCGGCGAAGTGGGCGTCGGGCAGGCCGTGGTGGATGGCGATCCGGTCGCGGTGGAACAGACGGGGCTTCAGCAGCCAAGTGTCCATCTCCCCCGCCGCCGCGCGCTCCGCCCGCGCCGCGGCATCGGCACCGATGTCCAGCACATCCACGCGGGAAACCCATTCCGTCAAGGCGAGGTAGAAGCCGTCGACCGCGGTGCTGACGGCCAGCATCCGGGCCGTCCCGTCGAGCAGCCCGAGCCGGTCCAGCCCGTACAGCAGATGCACGCGCTCCCAGGTTCCCCGGCTGCGCTTGAAGTAGCTGTAGACATGGTTGAGCAGGTCGTCGTCCCGCAGCGCCTCGAAATCGGGAATGTTGTCGGCGGCGTTGATGTGAAAGGTTCCGCAGTTCGTCTTGAAGCGCTGCGCCCAGGCGAACCAGGCCGGGTCCTCCCAATCCTCCGACGCGGCCAGCTTGCCGAGGCTTGGCGGCCCGGCTGGCCGTTCCATAGCGGTGATGCGCAGGCGCGGGCGCAGGCGGCGGGCGTTGCGGTGGCGGAGCGCCGCTTCCCGGATGCGGGCCAGAGTCTCTTCGGGTACGCCTTCGCTCCGCGCGGCGCCCGGCCAGTCCAGCAGCGCCAGCAGCGGCGCCGACCAGCGGCGCGGATCGACAGCGGCGAGGTCGGGAGCCGCCGCCGCGGCCTTCAGATCGCCGCGGGCAAGCGCCACCTCGCGCGAGGGCATCGCCAGCCGGCGGCTCATTGCCTGCCGCATGAAGGTTTCGAGCGGCACCCCCACCGGGCCGGATGGGGGTTCCGGTGCCATGGCCTGCCGGATGATGGCGGTCAGCCGGTCCCCGACGGCGTCCAGCGTGTAGTCACCGAGCGCCCGTTCATAGGCGGCCTCGGCCACGGCCCGGCGTTTGTCGTCGTCGACGATCAGCGTCGCCAGCCGGGCGGAAAAGTCTTCCAGGTCCTTCCCGAGAAGGATGGATGTGCCGTCCTCCAGGCAGTGGACGGCCTCGCCGACCGGCGTGGCGCAGATCGCCACCTTGGTCAGCATGTACTCGAACATCTTGGTCGGGCTTTTCGAGGCGTTGAACGCGTTGTCGGCGTAGGGCAGCACGCCGATGTCCATCTCGTTGAGCACCGCGCCGAACTCGCCCGGCGGGATGTGCTCGTGGAAGACCAGATTGTCCATGTCCGGGTGGCGCTGCCGCAGGCGCCGCTTCAACTCCTCCCACGCCCGCCCGAAGCCGATGATGTGGAAACGGGCCTTGCGGCGGATGCGGCTTGGGACCAGGGCGAAGGCATCGACCCCGAAGACGATGTCCTTCATGGGGATGTCGCCCCACACATCCCCGCACCACAGGATGTTCACGGCGTCGCCGAAGCGCCGGCGCGCTTCGGCGCGGCGGTCTGGATTGAACAGATCGCGGTCCGCCACCGTGTGGACGAGGTGGGTGTTCGGGTTGAACGGGGCGAGCAGGTCGAGGATGCGCCGGCTTGACGCCACGCAGGCCTGTGCCCGAGCGGCGAAGCGGCCGAGGAACTCCTCGGGCTTCAGCGATGGCAGCCAGGGCTCGATCCGGCGGAAGGGCTGGCTGCCCAGATCATAGTCGTCGTAGTCGAGCACGATCCGGTTGCCGTTGCAGGCCGCCGCCATCAGACAGGCGATCGCATGGTAGCCGGCCTTCTGCACGTAGAGCAGCGCCCGCGGGTTGCGCGACAGGACATCGAAGGCGGTCAGGTTCAGGCGGAGCTTCTCCTCTTCCGGCAGATTGGCGGCAAACCCGCCTTGCTCAGTCGCGCCGAGATGGTCGAAGAAGGAGAGAACCTCCGCGCGCAGTCCGCGCTGGTTGACCAGCTTTGCGAAGCTGTAGGCGCGCACACGGGCGGGAGCGAGCTTGAAGCCGTCCTGCGCGACGAAGATGATGTCGGCCTGGGCATAGCGGGCCATGTCGTCCTGACCCAGCGGTGAAGGGATCGGCATCGATAATCCGGGAAGGGTGCAGCGGGAAGCTCGGCCACCCTCTGATTGGTTTTTCTGAAGGTCAAGGTAAAAAATTGTGGATAACCGTTTCTTGCGTATTTTCAAAGATGGGTTGCGCAGCATCGGATTTTGTTTCAGAAGTTGGCGGATATGGCGGGCTTGCTGCAGTTTCTTTATAGAGAGTCCGCCTTCTTTTTCTATGGCCCTGGTGGTGTTTCATGATTTCCGTCATTGTCTACGGCAGAAACGACTCGCACGGCTATAATCTTCACAAACGCGCCGCCATCAGTCTGAACAGCATTGCCGAGGTTCTGACGGCTCCCGGCGATGAGATTGTCTTTGTCGATTACAACACGCCCGACGACCTGCCGACCTTCGTCGAAGCAATTCTCGATACGTTGACCGAGCGTTGCCGGAGGATGCTGCGCGTCATCCGGGTCCGTCCGGCGCTGCACGCTCTTTTTGCCGATCGAACCGGCTACGCGACCATAGAATCGGTCGCCCGGAATGTGGGCCTGCGCCGCTCCAATCCGCGGAACCGCTGGATATTGTCCACGAACACCGACATGGTCTTCCTCCACCGGGACGGGAGCCTTTCCTTGTCGGAACTGGCAGGCGGGTTGCCAGACGGTTTCTATCAGGTGCCGCGTTTCGAAGTGCCGGAATCGTTGTGGGAGTCCCTGGACCGCCGCGATCCCCGCTTGGCGATCGAACGGTTCCGCTGGTGGGGGGCGCGTTTCCATCTGAACGAACTGGTGCACACCGATCCGATCACGCGCTTTGACGGCATCGGAGACTTCCAGCTTGTCCTCCGGTCGGACCTGTTCGCGATTCACGGCTTCAATGAAGAGATGCTGGCGGGTTGGAACGTCGACATGAACCTGTGCCATCGGCTGCACCGCCGGTATGGACGTGTCGATTCCCTATCCGACCAAGTCCTGGCCTATCATTGCGGCCACACCCGTCTTCCCACGGCGATCCATCGCGACGACACGGTCATGAACGATCCAGTGCGCTACATCGACTGCGTCGTTCGGGACGACCTGCCCGAGCAGGCGGAGCGTTGGGGACTGGCGCGTCATGAACTGGAGGAATTCCGCGCGCACGCCCCCCCTTCCGGCCGCCTGCCCGCCGCCCTCGAAGAAAGCCTGCCGGCGCAGGACGATCCAGGACGTGAGGCATGGAACGACTTCACCAATTTCAGCGCCCGTTTCCGTTTGCGGCTCGACCCGGATCACGCGCTTCCCTATGTCGCGGATCTCCTGGCGACGGCGCCGCCGGATGCGGTGCTGGCCTATGTCGGCAGCCACCGCGGGATGTTCGAGCGCACGCTGCGGGCTTGGCGGGCGCTTGGCCATGGCGAGGCGGTCCTGGTGCCCGAAGGTGGGGTGATTCCGGATGAATTCCCCGGCGTGGAAGCCGTCGACGCGTTGGAGCTCGACCGCCGGGCATCCCTTTTCCTGTTCGAATTCGCTCTGGACGACGATTGGCTTGCGCAGGATCCCTGCCCCTGCTTCGAGGGGATTCCGGAGGAAGGGCTGAGGCAACTCGGCTTGGTCTACGGCCTCTTCATTCAGCAGACGGAACGGGAGCGCCAACGCCTCGCGGCGGGCAGGGGCACGCCGAGGCGTTTCATCAGCGTGCCTGCGGTCAACACGTTCTTCGGCATGCGCTTCGGAGAGCGGGTCATGTTCACGCATACGATGTTCAGCACGCGCGTCCGACATGGGCAGGTCCGCCGCACAGGGCTCGCCGTCCGATCCGATGGGGCGGCGGACGAGACCGGGCGGCGCCTCGGAGCGGCCCTGGGCCGGGCCTTTCCCATCGACCGGCAGGAGGTCGAGATTGCGAGCGGCGATCTGGATCTCATCCTTGCCGCCGAAGGGCCGGACGTCGTCGAGCCGCACCGCTGCACGGCGGTCGCTCTGGCGTTGCTGGACGTTGTTGGGGCGGCGGTGCCTGAGCCGGTACGGCAGGAGCGCAGACGTTGGATCGAACGGGGCCGGCCGAGTCGTGCATTGCGGGAGCGCATCGATCCTCTCATCGTCTCTTCTTCCAGACCCCCCGAGCCGCCGCTGCTCAACAAGCTCTGTGCGGCGGAGGATTGGGAGGATGTCCACTGGCGGGCCGTTGCCGAGGAGTTCACGCGTGACGGCCTGCCTTTCCGGGCATCCACCTACGCCTATTTCAAGCGCAGCCGCGGGGTGTGGGAACGCACTCATATGCTGTACGGTATGGGGCAGCTTGGCGTGATCGGGTATGATGCCCGCTGTGCGGTCGTCAGCCGGGCGCCGGATGGGCTGGGCCATTTCCTGTCCCTCCGGACCGCCGGAGTGGACGTCATCGACCTTCAGGGGCATGGAGCCGGCTGGCTGGCGCGGCGGCGGATGCGCCGGGCGGACCGGATGTCTATCCTCCCCAATCTGGACTCCCCGGCGGCGGACCTTGCATGGCCGAACTGTTCATGGAATGCCGTCTTGATCCCGCAGAACACTCTCCTGGCGGCCGGATTGCGGCAGGCTGACACCCTTCTGCGCAGCACCGCCCGCAGACTGGCTGGAGGCGGAGTCATCGCTTGCTCCGTAGAAACCGCTCTCGACAATCGGGGGCGGAGGAATTGTCCGGCTCCGGGCCGGATCGCCGCGGTGATGGGCATCCTTGCGGACAGGAACGGTCTGGTGTCGTGCGGGGGAGTGGACTGGAGCCTGAGCGACGCCACACTGGACCGGATCGCCGTGCGGGGAGAGGATTCGGAGCGCCGGCCACATCTGGTGACGCGCGACGATCACGGGCATCGCACCTCTTCGGTCTGGTTTCTGCGTAAGGGGGAACATCCTCAGCGCTGAGCGAAGGGAAAGCGGTGCACACGTTTCCAGACACCCAGGCTCTCAACGAACTGGACGACCGGTCCCGTGAAGCCCTGGGCGGCCAAGCCACCCAGGTCCTTCGGCGACGACAAAAGCCGGTATTCGGCCCACACCGTCGCCCGATGGGCGGCCATGGCCTCGGTGAAAGAGGCATCCAACTCCCTTATGTAACCATCGCCCGCACCGAGCTGGCGGTCGTGATGCCGGAACTGACCGAGCACGCTGTTCACCACCGTCGGCGCCCCCACCGCCGCGAACCGGCGCCACAGGTCGAAATCGCCGGCGATCCGCAAACGTGTGTCCAGCCCCCCACAGGCGTGCCACAGCCGCCCGGTCCACAGGCTGCCTTCCTGTTGCAGGAAGGGCAGGTGGCGGTTGTCGTGGAGCCCGGCAGCAAGCGTTTTGGCCGGGAAGGCGAAGCAATCCTCGATGTGGACGAGGCTGCCACGGGCATTGAGCCGCGCGATCCGCCCGGTCAGCCATTCAATGTCGGGAAAGGCCGCCGTCACGTCGCAGGCGGTTTGCAAGGCACCGGGTGCGAGGCGGTCGCTGGCGTTGATCCAGCCCATCAGCGTATCGTCTCCAGGGCCGAGATGGGCGAAGGCCTGGTTGATGGCGTCGTACATTCCGTCGTCCGTTCGCGAATCGACCATCATCCGGACCCCGTGGCACAGAATCGGCAAATCGCCGCGCTCAAGGCTCCTTTGCCAATGGTCCAGCCGCTCCAGCGTGCCGTCGCGAGACCCGCCGTCCTGAACATGGTAGACGATCTCGAAATCACCAGCTTGGCCAAGCACGCTCGCGACCGTCTCATCGATGAACGCGGCGCTGTCGCGGCTGGGGGTGGCGATCAGAAAGCGGCGATGCATGACAGGTTTTTCAGCCTTTCGGGTCGAAGCGCGTGCGACCGCATGGCGCACGCCGCCGCTGCATGAGTACACTGATTCCGATCCGCTGGGCCGCTCAAATTCCCTCGGACCGATCAATTGGGAGAAGCATCTTGGATTTGCCGGACAGCGCCGTCGACTCGTTCAAAAAAGCCATCTGGCGGGTTGTCGAGGCCAATGCGGAGGCTTTTACGCCCTACATCCTCGGCCATGCGAACTCGTTGCAGCGCATTCACAAGCGCGGCGTCGATTGCAGGACGGTGATCGACGTCGGGGCGTCCGATGGCCGTTGGTCGCAGATGGCGCGGACCTTCTGGCCGGACGCGCATTATCACCTGATCGAAGCGTTCGATCATTGGAACGGTGCGCTTGAGGCGTTGACCGCGAACGATCCGCGGCTGACCTACACGCTTGCCGCGGCCGGGGTGGAGGATGGCGAGACGTCGTTCACCAATTCCGCCGATGATCCGTTCGGCGGCACGGCCATGCCCGGCGCCGGCGCCCTCCAATGGACCGTCCGGCAGGTTTCCCTGGACTGTGAGGTGGAGCGGCTCGGCCTTGAAGGGCCGTTCCTGGTCAAACTCGACACGCATGGCACGGAACGCGAGATCCTGGCCGGCGCCCGCCGGGTCTTGGAGAACTGCGGGCTGCTGGTGATCGAAATGTACAATTATGGTGAGGACAGCCGGCGTTTCCCAGCCATGTGCCAGCATGTGGAAAGCCTGGGCTTCCACTGCATCGACATGGCCGAGCCGATGTACCGCGACCATGACCGGGCGTTCTGGCAGGTCGATTTCTTCTTCGTACGCAAGGAGCGTCCCGAGGCCGCCTACCCCTCGTTCCGCTGAACGGGGGCGGGTGGCACGGCCACAGCGCCCAAGGGGAGCTTAAATGGTGCATCCGCTAAATTAGGGCGACCTTTGAGAGGGCGGCGACGCCGAACCGTTTTGGCGCCCGGTGGCGCCGCCGGCGCCCCCAGATGAATGGGTGTTTATGAGCATTCCAGTAGGCGGTGGCC
>NZ_WHOR01000181.1:0-11675 GCF_013340925.1 Azospirillum formosense | reverse complement strand
GGGGCGGGCTCCTTCAGGGATGGAGACGACAGTCACGCGGCGGAGGCGCCGCGGCGGATGTGGTACACGAACACCTCCCCGCGCGTCTCGTGCGCCAGCAGCACGTTGTCGGTCGTGTTGCAGAAATGCTTGAAGTCGATGATCGACGCCGGGTCGGTGGCGTAGACGATCACCTCCTCCCCCTCGGCCAATTTGTCCAGCAGGGCGCGCGTCCGCAGGATGGGCAGCGGGCAATGCAGCCCCTTCACGTCGAGTTCCTTGGCCGCCACGGATGCAACCTCTTCTTCTGCATGGACACCGGACGCCGCGACTGTACCGGGTTCGCGCCGCCGTCTCCACCGTTCTGGACAAAGGGGGCCTTCCGGAGGACCGGGGCACCTTTGCCGGGCTGGAATGTTAGCCAGGGAAACGGATTCGAACGAACAATGCGGGAGCAACGCTTATGGCCGGTCGGCATTTCGACAAGGTGGTGGTCATCACCGGGGCGTCCAGCGGGATCGGCCGGGCGACCGCCCTGGAATTCGCGCGCCACGGCGCCGCGGTGGTCCTCGCGGCGCGGCGCCACGCCGCCCTGCACGAGGTCGCGGAGGACTGCATCGAGGCCGGGGGGCGGGCGATGGTCGTGCCCACCGACGTGCGCGACCAGGAGCAGATGAACCGGCTGGCGGAGCGCGCCATCGAGGTGTTCGGCGGGATCGATGTCTGGGTGAACAACGCCGGCGTGATTGCCTTCGGGCGTTTCGAGGAGACTCCGCAGGACGTCTTCGAGGAGGTCATGCGCACCAACTTCTTCGGCACCGCCAACGGCTGCCGCGCCGTGCTGCCGCATTTCCTGGAGCGGGGGGAAGGCACCGTCATCAACGTCGCCTCGCTGGCCTCCATCGTCGGGCAGCGCTACGCCGCCGCCTATGCCGCCAGCAAGTTTGCCGTGCGCGGCTTCTCCGAAACGCTGCGGCAGGAACTGGTGGAGGACCCTGGCATCCAGGTCTGCACCGTGCTGCCCGGCCCCATCGACACGCCGCTGTGGCAGCATGGCGCGAACTACACCGGGCGCGCCGTCAAGGCGATGACGCCGCTGCGCCCGCCGGAGGAGGTCGCCGAAGCCATTCTGCGCCTGGCCGAGAACCCTCGCCCGGAGCTGTTCGTCGGAGCCGCGGGGCGCTCGGCCGCCCTCCCGCACGCGGTGGCGCCGGCGCTGGCGGACCGCATGCTGGCCCACCGGATGGATCGGGACATGTTCGACAACCGACCGGCCCACGACACCTCCGGCGGCGTTTTGGAGGCCATGCCGGACTATCGCGAAGCCAGCGGCGGCTGGATGGAGCGGGCCGACGCGCAGGCATCCCGAGGCCGGGTGGACGGACGCCGCGGCTTGTGCTGGACCAACGTCGCCCTGTTCCTGCTGCCCATCGGTCTGATGAGCCGTCTGCCCGCCCAGGTCTGGGAGCGGCGGACGTGGGAGAATTCCAGGATCAGGCCGTCAGCATCTTGAGGCCGGACAAGGCGAGGATCGCCGCCAGCAGGTAGCGCAACGTGGCGGTCGGCAGGTGGCGGCTGCCCAGCCAGGCGCCGACCGCGCCGCCCACCCCGGCGGCGGCCAGCCACCAGGGCAGGGCCGCCGGCAGGGTCGTCGCGGTCGTCCAGGTGCCGGCCAGCGCCGCCGCCGAGTTCAGCAGGTTGTAGGCGGCCGAGACGGCGGCGGCGCGGCGCGTCTCGACCCATCCCATGAGCAGGATCAGCGGCGCCAGGAAGATGCCGCCGCCGGTGCCGGTCATCCCGGACAGGAACCCCACGGCGGCCCCGGCGGCGAGCGCCGGCAGGAAGGGCGGCGTGGTGGAGTCCGCCCGTTCGGGTGTTCCGCGGGTCGCCCAGGTGGAACGCGCCAGCTCCAGCGCCGCCAGCAGGAGGATCGCCCCGACCAGCGGGTAATAGAGATGCGGCGGCAGGTGCATCGTTCCGCCGAGGAACGAGAAGGGCATCCCCAGCACGCCGAACGGGTAGAAGGCCCGCCAGGTGAACAGGCCGGCGCGGGCAAAGCGGACGGTGCCGATGCCCGCCACCAGGAGGTTGAGGGCGAGCGCGGTGGGCTTCATCGTCGCCGGGTCGAGCCCGACGATGCCCATGACCGCCAGATAGCCCGAGGCTCCCGCTTGCCCGACCGCCGCGTACAGCGTGGCGACGGCCAGGATCAGCGCCGTCAGTCCGACCGTCTCGTTGACCACCCGCGTTTCCCCTCAAGTCGTACCGGTCGCTTGTAAACCGGGGCGCGTGGGCGGGGCCAGGGAAACGGCGGAGAATTTCCGAACCATGGCGGCGTGGCGCTGTTGGCGGGGGAGGGCACCGACGCCGATCCCCATCCCTTTCACCCTTCGGAGGCATTCCATGCACGCCCGCGAAATGATCAGCACCCACCCCCATGTCCGCGGAAACACCAACAATGCGCTCATCCGCTGCATCGAGGCCTGCTACGACTGCGCGCAGACCTGCACCACCTGTGCCGACGCGTGCCTGGGCGAGCAACAGGTGGCCGAGCTGGTCCAGTGCATCCGTCTGAACATGGACTGCGCCGACGTCTGCAC
Source organism: Azospirillum formosense (assembly GCF_013340925.1). Classification (GTDB taxonomy): domain Bacteria; phylum Pseudomonadota; class Alphaproteobacteria; order Azospirillales; family Azospirillaceae; genus Azospirillum; species Azospirillum formosense. Next base: position 9,096 of record NZ_WHOR01000181.1, on the reverse strand, counting down.
GGCGACCGGCTCCGTCGCCACCCGACGCAGCGGATCCAACGAGGCGGTGATCCGCGCCATGCTCGACGCCTGCGCCACCGCCTGCCGCCTGTGCGCCGAGGAGTGCGAGCGGCACGCCGGCATGCACCAGCATTGCCGCATTTGCGCCGAGGCCTGCCGGACCTGCGAGGACGCCTGCCGCAAGGCTGTGCAAGGCCTCAGCCATTGACGGAGGCGGAGGGTCAGCCGCCGTTGCCGAGGATCACCCTGTCCAGATAGTCGGCCAGCAGCGGGCCGTCCCCCAGCCCGAGCAGCAGCTTAGACGACACGTTGCCGTTCTCCGTCCGCAAGCCGGGAACCGCTGCGTGACGGGCCAGGAAGGCGTCCAGCGCGGCGTTCCAGGCGGCATCGGCGTTGCGGCAGAAGATCTTCGACAGTGAGAAGTGCGGCACCTTGCGGAAGGGAGTGGCGAGGCGCTTTCCCTGGAAGTCCGCCGGAGGGTTGCCGTGGGCGCGGTAACGGGATTCCAGCGTCTTGCGGAAACTCTGGAACGTCGTCCCGCCGCTCTCCATGCCGATGGTGACGACCGGAACGCCGAGCAGGGCCACCGAGTCGGCGATCAGGCGGGCGTTCTCCTCCTGGTCGTGCCGGATGACCTCGGCGAGCGCCGGATCGCCGCGCATCGCGTCATTCAACCCCACCGTGCGCGGCGTGTGGAAGGAACTTTTGTTCAGCACCATCACCTTGCGGCGGAAGGACCCGGCGCCGAAGATGCCGTCGAAGAAGCTGTGCGCCATGGCCCCGGCGCGCCCTTGGACGCAGAGATAGACGGACTGCTCGAATTCCCGGCGCCCGGGATTGTCGCCGACCAGGATCAGTTCCGGCAGGGGTCCGTCCTTGGCAGCGTAGGCGGCGAGGTCGCCGTTGACGACGAACAGCGGCGATGCAGAGTCCCGGAGCGCGCGGACCCGCTCCCCATGCTGGGCGACGCGGGTCCGGAACAGCGTGACCGCATCCGGTCGGTCATCCACGGGCGGGACATCGCCCAGGATGACGGACAGGTGCCGCAGATCGGCCTCATGATCCGATGCCTCATGCTCCGTTGCCGACGCGTCGATCGAGGATACCGCCATTCCCACACCCCTTCTGCAATGCGGCCCCATCTAAGGGACTGGTGATTGTGTTGTCGAGAGGCGTCGATCCGGCTATAGAGTGCGCCAGGGAAGCGACCGGAGCCACGCCGTTTGCGGGTTCGCCAGGAGGTTCGGAAGGAATGAAGCTGTCAGACGTCGATATTCGCCGATACCTCGCCGAGGGACGCATCGAGATCGACCCGTTGCCGGCGGAGAGCCAGATCGGCGCGATGTCGGTTGATCTCCAGCTCGGGAACGCCTTCCAGGTCTTCCCGCCGGGCAAGGCGGCCTTCGTCGACCTCGCTCCGCCCGAGGGTCATCCAAGCCAGGTGCCCGACAAGCTGATGGACCGCGTCGAGGTCCCCGTCGGCGAGCCGTTCTTCCTGCATCCGGGCGAGCTGGTGCTCGGCATCACGGTGCAGCGCATCGGCCTGCCCAACGACATCGCCGGGCGCCTGGACGGGCGCAGCAGCCTCGCCCGCCTCGGTCTGATGGTGCACGCCACAGCGCACACCATCGATCCAGGCTGGAACGGCCGGATCACGCTGGAGTTCTTCAATTGCGGACGGCTGCCGCTGGCGCTGCGGCCGGGCATGCGGATCTGCGCCCTCAGCTTCGAGACGCTGATGTCGCCGACCTCCAAGCCCTACGCCGCGCGCCCCGACGCCAAGTACCGCGACCAGCTCGATCCGCTGCCAAGCCGGATCAACCTGGAACAGCCCTGACGGCAAAAGAGAAAGGCGCCTCACTTCCGAGGCGCCTTTTTCTTTTGGGGCGCTGTATTCTTGAAGGCGCCATTTTTCCGAGGCGCCCGGCGGCGGATCGTGGTGTCGCAGGTGACCGTCCGTCGGGCGTTCAACCTGCTGGAGGAGGAGGGGCCGGTGCAGCGCAAGGCCGATTCCGGCACCCTCGTCCATGACAGTCGCACGGCCCGTCCGGTCGGCGCCGACGTGACGCTGCTCTTCATCGGCCATGTCGCGCTGCCGGAGGCGATCGCCGAATGTCTGGGGCTAAAGCCGGGCGAGCGAGTCCAGCGGCTGCCAAGGCCCGTCCCTGGCTGGTGCCGGGAGCCTGACGGGCACTTCCGGCGCCGCGTCGGATTACGGAGCCGTGTCGCATACCACCCGGTTGCGACCGCCGTTCTTCGCGCGGTACAGCGCCTCGTCCGCCCGGGCGAGCACCGCGCCGACGTCATCCTCACCCGGGCGCAACGCGCTGACGCCAATGCTGACCGTGAAGGTTAGGGTGGCCCCGGCGCCGTTGGCGATCCGCACGTCGGTTTCCGCCAGCGCGCGGCGCAGCCGCTCCGCCAGCATCGCCGCTCCTTGCGGCGGCGTCTCGGGCAGCAGGATGGCGAATTCCTCGCCGCCGAGCCGGCCCAGGACGTCCGCGCCGCGCACCAGCGAACGGCAGACGCGGACCACGGTGCGGATGGCTTCATCCCCGGTGGCGTGACCGTAGGTGTCGTTGACCTTCTTGAAATGGTCGATGTCCAGCATGACCGCCGACAGCGGTTTGCCGTTTCGCTGCGCCCGGGCCACCTCGTCGGCGGCCCGTGCCATGAAGCGTCCGCGGTTCAGTGCTCCGGTCAGCGAATCGGTGGTGGCGAGCCGCTCCAACTGGCGCTGCATATCGACCACACGGGAAGCGGCGAGCAGCCGGGCGCGAAGCCAAGTGAGGTCCAGTGGCTTGCGGAGGAATTCATCGGCTCCGTTCTCCACGACCTCGAAGAACTGGTTGGTGATGCTGCCGGGAATCATCAGCATGAGATAGAGGTGCCGTTCCCGCTGCGCTGCGCGCAGGTGCCAGCAAACCTCCACGCCCTCCATCTCGCCGACGCGGAAATCGACGAGCGCGATGTCGATGGGCTCGTCGCGGCAGCGGACCAACGCTGCCTGGCCGCTTTCGGCAAAGGCCGTCTGATGGCCGAAGCCTTCAAGCTGCTGGCACAGCACCATGCGCGCCATGCGCGAGTCGTCCACCACCAGTATCCGCATGCGGCCTCCACGACCATTGCTCCAGAGAAGCACAAAGCCTTGAAGGAAACATTACAACCGTATGGATTTCCGAAGGAACCCCCGCCGATGACATGAGAGGACTCCCGCTACCTCTGCGGCGCTTTGAACTTGCGTACAAGGGAATTGGCGGATGGGGTGGGATTCGAACCCACGGTGGGGTTGCCCCCACGCCAGTTTTCAAGACTGGAGCCTTAAACCGCTCGGCCACCCATCCAATCAACGCTTTCAAGGATCCAGCCTTGCGCGTCGGGGGACCATCGCTCTCTGGTCCCCGCTCTGATCCCCAAAAACAGAGCCTGATCTCGGCTCTCCGCTTGCTGCGGATCGGAAGCGGGGGGAACATGCCGTGTCCCCGTTCCGGGGTCAACTCGCTTTTGAGCGCCCTTGTGCAGCGAACACCAACGTGAAACGTGAGGGCGTCACATCCGGATCGGGCGGCCCAGTTTCGACAGGCGCTTCGTCGGCTTCGGAGGCGTCGGGGAGTCGGAGAAATCAGGCAGGCTGGAGGCGCGGCTGATGACCTTGCGGATCATGACGCCGGTCGCTTCCAGGTCCTCGATCACCGTGGCCGACACGCGTCCCGCGTAGTGCGGGCGATCGAGCTTGGTGCGCATCTCCTCGATGATCTTCAATTCCGGCTCGAACAGTTCGCGGGCGCCGATGGGAAGCGCCTGATCGTCCCGCATCCGTTCGAAATAATTCCGCGTGGCGCGGGCCAGCAGGCCGGTCAGCAACAGGTCGATCCGCTCGAACTCCGTGCGCAGGTCGGGCAGCTTGGCCGTGTTGACGGTTGTCAGGCGCTCTTCCGTCAGCGCGACGAGCGCGCGCACCTCCTCCACCTTCCGGCGGAAGCCGAGGAAGGAGGAGAAGCGGTCCTTCTCGATATCACGCTGCGCGCGCGCTCCCAGAGCGACCGCTTCGCCGGCCTGCTGCTCGATGGCCGTGAGCAGCTTTTCGATCGCTCTGCGGCCGGTGTCCTGTCCCCTGACCATCGTCGTGCCGCCTCTCCCCGCGGATGGACGCTCGCTCGGTTTCCGAGTCGGTCTTGAGGATGCGTGAAAGAATTTAAGAAATGTCTGACCCGTCGCGCAGGTCGAGCAGGACGGGGGTGTGGTCGGACGCCTTTTCCGCACCACGCGGGCGGCGGTCGATGCGGCACTCCACCAAACGGTCGGCGGCCTGTGGGGACAGCAGGAAGTGATCGATGCGCAACCCCAGGTCCCGCGGCCAGCAGCCGGCCTGATAGTCCCAGAAGGTGTAGGCGTGGTCGTCGTCGTGCAGGGCGCGGTAGGCTTCGGTCAGCCCCAGATTCAGCAGGGCACGGAACTTCGCCCGCGATTCGGGCTGGAACAGGGCGTCGCCGGCGAAGGCCACCGGGTCGAAGACGTCGCGCGGTTCCGGAATGATGTTGTAGTCGCCGCCCAGCACGAAGGGGATCTCCTGCGCCAGCAGAGCGCGGGCATGGGCGTGCAGCCGGTCCATCCAGCGGAGCTTGTAGGCGAACTTCTCCGTCCCGATGGGGTTGCCGTTGGGCAGATAGAGCGAGGCGATGCGCACGCCGGCCACCGTGGCCTCGACATAGCGGGCCTGCTCGTCCTCCGGCTCGCCGGGCAGGCGGGTCAGCACATCCTCGTGCGGCGCCTTGGAGAGGAACGCCACGCCGTTGTAGGACTTCTGCCCCACCGGCGTGACGTGATAGCCCAACTCCTCGAAGGCGGCGCGGGGGAAGGCCGCGGTCTCGCACTTGATTTCCTGCAGAAGCGCGACGTCCGGGGACTCCGCGCGCAGCCAGTCGGTGATCAGCGGAAGGCGGGCCTTCGCCGAATTGACGTTCCAGGTGGCGATCTTCACGTCGTGTTCTTCTTGTTCGGCAAAGGCCAGGGGAGATAAGGAACCGTCAGGCGGCGAAGGAATTGCCGCAGCCGCAGGAGGCCGTGGCGTTCGGATTCTTGATCTGGAAGGCGGCGCCCATCAGGTCCTCGACGTAGTCGAGGGTGGAGCCGGCCAGCAGGTCCAGCGAGACGTCGTCGGTGACGACCTTCACGCCGTTCTTCTCGAACACATGGTCGTCCTCGTTCGCCGTGGCGTCGAAGGCGAAGCCGTACTGGAAGCCGGAGCAGCCGCCGCCCGACACGGTCAGGCGCAGCATCAGGGCCGGGTCGCCCTCGTGCTCGATCAGGAAGGCGACGCGCTTGGCGGCGCTGTCGGACACGGTGAGAACGCGCGCACCCTCTTGCGCGGTCGCGGGAAGGGCGGTGTCGGGCATGGGACGGACCTCGGTGTTTCGCGGGTGTTTCGCGGGACAGACGACACGATGACGAATGTAAGGGTGCGTCCGCCTTTCGTCAAAGGCATGTCCGGCGAACTCATGCCTGACCTGCGGTTTGCCTGCGCGCGGCTGCCGGATGTCTCGGCGGGTCTCCGCCTTCGCCGTTGCGCAGCGCGGTTTGCGCCGGTAGTGTCCGCGCTATGACGGCGGACTTCTCCCAGGATCGCCCGGCGCCCCATGGCTGCGACCCCGCACAGACGCGCGGCCGGCTGTTCCCGGAGCCGGAAAGCCCGACGCGCTCGTGCTACCAGCGCGACCGCGACCGCATCGTGCATTCCGGTGCCTTCCGCAAGTTGAAATACAAGACGCAGGTCTTCGTCTATCACGAGGGCGACTATTTCCGCACCCGCCTGACCCACAGCCTGGAGGTGGCGCAGATCGCCCGCTCGATCAGCCGCGCCCTGGGTCTGAACGAGGATCTGGCGGAGGCGGTGGCGCTCGCCCACGATCTCGGCCACACCCCCTTCGGCCATGCCGGCGAGGACGCGCTGAACGCCTGCATGGCGCTTTACGGCGGCTTCGCCCACAACGACCAGACGCTGCGCATCCTGACGATGCTGGAGCGGCGCTACGCCGACTTCGACGGGCTGAACCTGACCTGGGAAGCGCTGGAGGGCGTGGTCAAGCACAACGGCCCGCTGCTGCCTCTCCGTGACGGTGAAAAGCTGCCGACGACGCTGGCCGCCTTCCAGGAACGCTGGGACCTGGAGCTTCACACCAACCCGGGCGCCGAGGCGCAGGTGGCGGCGCTGGCCGACGACATCGCCTACAACAACCACGACATCGACGACGGGCTGCGCGCCGGCCTGTTCACCGTGGATGAGGTGGCGGAGCTGCCGCTGGTCGGCCCGGTGGTGCGGCAGGTCTGCGACCGCTATCCGGGACTGGAGCGCTCCCGCCTGATCCACGAGACGATCCGGCGGATGATCAACAACATGATCGTCGACCTGCTGGCCGAGACGCGGGAGCGGCTGGACCGCCACCGCCCCGGCAGCGCCGCCGAGCTGCGCGCCCTGCCGGAACCGGTGGTCAGCTTCTCCCCCGCGATGGTCGAGGCGCAGCGGCCCTTGCGCGCCTTCCTGAAACAGCGCATGTACCGCCACTACCGGGTGAACCGGGAAATGAGCAAGTGCAAGCGGGTGGTCACCGCCCTGTTCGACCTGTTCATGGCGGAGCCGAACACCCTGCCGACCCAGTGGCAGGAGGATGTTGCAAAGCAGGGAGGGCAGGGGGACCGGACGGTGCCGGCGCGGCTGGTCGCCGACTATATTGCCGGGATGACCGACCGCTACGCGCTCGCCGAATACGCCCGCCTGTTCGACATGGACGCCAAGACCTAACCGGCCCAGACCTAAAGCAAGAATTGAAACGATGAACATCTTCAAGGTCTTCGAAAACGACATCCGCAAGCTGCTGGACGAGCTGGCCGCCGAAGGCCAGATCCCGGCGGGGCTCGACACCGCGCGCCTGACGGTGGAGCCGCCGCGCGAGGCGGCGCACGGCGACCTGTCGACCAACGCGGCGATGATCCTGGCCAAGCCGGCGGGCAAGCCGCCCCGCGCGCTGGCCGAGCTGCTGGTGGCGAAGCTGAAGACCCGCCCCGACGTGGCGAGCGCCGAGATCGCCGGTCCGGGCTTCGTGAATCTGCGTCTGTCCGCCGACGTCTGGCGCGACCGCATCCGCGACGTGCTGACCGCCGGCACCGCCTATGGCGAGAGCACGCTGGGCGGCCAGCGTCCGGTGAACGTCGAGTATGTGTCGGCCAACCCCACCGGCCCGCTGCACGCCGCCCATGGCCGCGGCGCCGTCTTCGGCGACGCGCTGGCTGCGCTGCTGGAGAAGGCCGGTTATGCCGTCAGCCGCGAGTATTACATCAACGACGCCGGCGCCCAGGTCGATGTGCTGGGCCGCTCCACCTTCCTGCGCTACCGCGAGGCGCTGGGCGAGGACATCGGCGAGATCCCGGCGGGCCTCTATCCCGGCGAGTATCTGAAGGAGGTCGGGCAGGCCCTGGCCGAACGCGACGGCAACAGGTGGGTCGGCGCGGACGAGGCCGACTGGCTGCCAGCCTGCCGCGACTTCGCCATCGCCACGATCATGGAATGGATCAAGGAGGACCTTGGCGTCCTCGGCGTCCGCATGGACGTCTACAGCTCCGAGCGCGCGCTGGTGAAGGCCGGGGCGGTGGACACGGCGCTGAAGGCCCTGGAGGACCGTGGCCTGATCTATGTCGGCGTGCTGGAGCCGCCGAAGGGCAAGAAGCCCGACGATTGGGAGCCGCGCCCGCAGACCCTGTTCAAGTCCACCGACTTCGGCGACGACGTCGACCGCCCGCTGAAGAAGTCGGACGGGTCCTTCACCTACTTCTCCAACGACATCGCCTATCACTACGACAAGCACCGCCGCGGCTTCGACCTTCAGATCGACGTGTGGGGCGCCGACCACGGCGGCTACGTCAAGCGCATGCAGGCGGCGACGACGGCGATCACCGAAGGCAAGGCGTCGCTGGACGTGAAGCTGTGCCAGCTCGTCCATCTGATGAAGAACGGCGAGCCGGTGAAGATGTCCAAGCGCGCCGGCACCTTCGTGACGCTGCGTGACGTGATCGAGGAGGTCGGCCGCGACGTCGTCCGCTTCATCATGCTGACCCGCCGCAACGACCAGACGCTGGATTTCGACTTCGCCAAGGTCGTCGAGCAGTCGAAGGACAACCCGGTCTTCTACGTGCAGTACGCCCACGCCCGCTGCCGCTCGGTCCTGCGCCACGCCGCGACGGCGCTGCCGGGGGCCGACCTGTCGCTGGCGGCGCTGGCCGCAAAGGCCAACCTCGCCCGCCTGGACAGCGAGGAGGAGATGGCGCTGGCCAAGCGCATGGCGACCTGGCCGCGTCTGGTCGAGTCCGCCGCGGAGGCGCACGAGCCGCACCGCGTGGCCTTCTACCTCTACGACCTCGCCAGCGACTTCCACGCGCTGTGGAACAAGGGCCGCGACGACACCAGCCTGCGCTTCCTGATCGACGGTGACGAGGAGGTGACGGTGGCCCGTCTGGCGCTGATCAGCGCGGTCGCCACGGTGATCGCCTCCGGCCTCGCTGTGATGGGCGTGGAGCCGGTGGAGGAATTGCGGTCATGAGGTATGAGGGCGATGTCAACCACGCCAGCGATCCCTACGGCACGCCGCCGCAGCGGGGGGGTCGGCGCGGTCTGCTCGGCCTCGGTCTGGCGGTGGTCGGCATCGTGGCCTTCGCCGGCGCGATCGTCGTGGTCTATGGTGGCAAGGGGCAGAGCACGCCGGACGGCGGCCCGCCGCTGCTGATGGCCGACAGCGCGCCGACCAAGGCCCGCCCGGAGCAGCCCGGCGGCATGGAAGTGCCGCATCAGGACAAGCTGGTCTACGAGCGGTTGAACGATCGCGGGTCGAAGTCGCAGATCGAACGCCTGCTGCCGCCGCCGGAAGAACCGTTGCCGCGGCCGGTCGTGGCCCCCCAGGTGCCGCCGTCGCCAACCCTGCCGGAGGCGCCTGCGGTGGCCCAGCTTCCGCCGCCCCCGCCGGGCTCCACCACCACGGTGCCGCGCCAGGACGGGGAGGCGGCTCCGCCGCCCCGTCCTGGCGCGGCACCGTGGTGGTGGAGCCCGGC
>NZ_WHOR01000180.1:0-11828 GCF_013340925.1 Azospirillum formosense | reverse complement strand
GTCCCCTCCCCTGCGTGAGCGGGGGAGGGCCAGGGTGGGGGCAAGCGCGCTCAGTCGGCGCGCGCCACCCGCTCCTTCAGGGCGGTCAGCGCCCACAATGTTTCGATGGTCGGCACCGGCACGCCGCGGCGGCGGGCCAGCTCCAGGACGGTGGTCACGATGGGGTCGATCTCCATGCTGCGCCCCGCCTCGAAATCCTGGAGCATCGACGGCTTATGGCCGGGCACGCCGCTGCCCCGGCTCAGCCGCTCGTCGATGTCGTCGGGCAGGGCAACGCCCCAGGCCTGGGCGACGTTCAGGCATTCGCGCATCAGCCGGCCCTGGACGGCGGCCATGCCGGGGGCCTGCTCCATGGCGCCCATGGTGGCGCCGGTCAGCACGCTGGTCGGGCCGACCGCCATGTTGAGCATCAGCTTGCTCCACAGCGGCACGCGGATGTCGGCGGGCAGGCGGGCGGTGGCGCCCGCCGCGTTGAAGGAATCCGCCAGGGCCGCCAGCTTTTCCGCGTGGTCGCCGGGCCGGGGGGCGCCGAAGGCCAGCACCGGCAGGGCGGTGTGGGCGACGACGCCCGGTTCGACGATGCGGGCGGGCAGCACCTCCATCACGCAGGCGGCGACCCGCTCCGGCCCGATGGCCGACCAGATGGCGCCGCCGGGATCGACCACCTCCAGCGGCTCCGGCGTCACGCCGTCGCCGGCGCCGTACAGGTACCACCAGGGAATGCCGTTCTGCGCCGCCACCACCAGCGTGTCCGGCCCGCACAGCGCCGGGAAGGACGCGGCCAGGGCCGGCAAGCCGTGCCCCTTCACCGTGACGATCACCACGTCCTGCGGGCCGAGGTCTTCGGCGGAGTCGCTGGCCCGCGGCCGGCTGGTCAGCGTCCCCTTCGGCGTCTGCACGGTCAGCCCGCCCTCGCGGATCGCCGCGAGATGGGCGCCGCGGGCCAGCAGCGACAGCTCGTGCCGGCCCGTGGCGGCGAGATACCCGGCCAGCGCGCCGCCAACGGCCCCGGCCCCTACGACGGCGATGCGCATGTCGCTCTTCCCTCTCTCGGTCTTGGTCTCGATCACTTGAATTCCAGCGGCGGCAGGTCGTCGTTCAGGTCGCCGCCGAGGCCCTTGAACTGCTCCTCGATCTGCTTGTCGTCGAGCTTGGTGGCGGTCGACTTGTAGTGCATGACCATCTGCGGGAAGGCGATCACCAGCGCCACCATGACGAGCTGGATGACCACGAAGGGCACAGCACCCCAGTAGATCTGGCTGGTCAGGACGGGGGCCGTCTCCTTCTTCGTGATGCGGTCGATGTAGGGCAGCTTGGGCGCCACCGAGCGCAGGAAGAACAGCGAGAAGCCGAAGGGCGGGTGCATGAAGCTGGTCTGCATGTTCACCGCCAGGATGATGCCGAACCACACCAGATCGATGCCCAGCCGCTCCGCCGCCGGGGCCAGCAGCGGGATGACGATGAAGGCCAGCTCGAAGAAGTCGAGGAAGAAGGCCAGCAGGAAGACCATCACGCTGACCGCGATCAGGAAGCCCATCTGGCCGCCGGGCAGGGAGACCATCAGCTCCTCGACCCAGATGTGGCCGTTGACGCCGTAGAAGGTCAGCGAGAACACCCGCGCGCCGATCAGGATGAACAGCACGAAGGAGGCCAGCTTGGCCGTCGCGTAGGTCGCCTGCCGCACCATGTCGAGGTTCAGCCGCTTCTTCAGCGCCGCCAGCGCCAGAGCGCCGACAGCCCCCATGGCGCCGCCCTCGGTCGGGGTGGCGAGGCCGACGAAGATGGTGCCCAGCACCAGGAAGATCAGCGCCAGCGGCGGCACCATGACGAAGGTCGCCTGCTCGGCCATGCGCGAGATCAGGCGGCGGCCGCTCGTCCGCTCCACCACCGCCACCGCCAGCGCGTAGAGCGCGCCCGCCGCGACGGAATCGCCGACCAGGGCCAGGCTGGTCCACCCGTTCACCGTCAGCCACGCCGCCCCCGCGGTCAGCGCCGCCGTGGCGACGAACTGCAGAACGAGGCGCTGCGCGCCGAAGCCGCGGTTGAAGGCGGCCGCCAGGAAGGCGACCAGCACCGCCACCGACAGCAGCAGCACGACGTAGTCGGCGCCGGACTTCACATCGGTGCGGCCCATCACCCAGGTGGCGACCGCGCCCGCGAACAGGGCCAGCAGGCCGAGCTGCCAGACGCCGCGCGCGCCGTTCGGCTCGCGGTGGGCGATGGCCTCCGGCGGCAGGCCGGGGGCGGCCTTGGGCCAGATCATCGAGACGACGAAGACGTAGAGGGCGTAAAGGCCCGACAGCAGCAGGCCGGGGACGAAGGCGGCCTCGTACATGTCGCCGACCGAGCGGCCGAGCTGGTCGGCCATGACGATCAGCACCAGCGACGGCGGGATGATCTGGGCCAGCGTGCCCGACGCCGCGATGACGCCCGACGCCAGCCGCCGGTCGTAGCCGTAGCGCAGCATGATCGGCAGCGAGATCAGGCCCATCGAGATGACCGACGCTGCCACCACGCCGGTCGTCGCGGCGAGCAGCGCGCCGACGAAGATGACGGCGTAGGCCAGACCGCCGCGGATCGAGCCGAACAGCTGCCCGATGGTGTCGAGCAGATCCTCGGCCATGCCGGACCGCTCCAGCACCAGACCCATGAAGGTGAAGAAGGGCACGGCCAGCAGCACGTCGTTGTTCATCGTGCCGTAGACGCGTTCCGGCAGCGCCTGGAACAGGTCGGGGCGGAACAGCCCGATCTCGATGCCGATCAGGCCGAACAGCAGCCCGTTGGCGGCCAGCGCGAAGGCCACCGGGTAGCCGAGCAGCAGCATGCCGACCAGCGTGGCGAACATGATCGGCGCCATGTTGTGGCCGAACCAGCCGCGCCAGCCGTCCTGTTCGGCGAGCGCGGCGGCGCCGGGCACCGGCAACACGTAGAGCGCCACGGCGACCACCGCCAGCAGCACCAGGGAGATGGCGGACAGCCGGACGGCGCGCGGCGAAGGGGTGGGGGAGGTCGTGCTCATCGCGCGGTCACCGGCTGGGAAGGGTATCGGGGTGGGAGGTGCGCTCGCGTTCGGCCGCCAGCAGCCGTTCCGCCTCGGCCTCGGCCGCCGCCTGATGGCCGCCGGCCCGGTGGTTGGGGTCTTCCAGATGGCCGGACATGATCGCGGCGCGCTTGGCCAGCTCGGACAGGCCCTGGATGAACAGCACGGTGAACCCAAGCGGAATCAGCATCTTCGCCGGCCATTGCGGCAGGCCGCCGGCGTTCATCGACTGCTCCTCGATCGCGTAGGAGGCGATGGCGAAGGGCCAGGAGGTGACCAGCATCACGAAGCTGAAGGGCAGCAGGAAGGTCAGATGGCCGAACAGGTCGATGGTGTCGCGGGCGCGCTTGCCGAGCTGCGCGTTCACGATGTCGATGCGGATGTGCTCGTCCTCCTTCAGCGTCCAGGGGGAGCAGAGCAGGAACACCGCGGCGAACAGCACCCATTGCAGTTCGAGCCATGAATTCGAGCTGACGTCGAACATCTTGCGGACGACGGCGTTGACGGCCGACACCAGGATCGCCAGCACGATCAGCCAGGATATCGCCTTGCCCAGCCGCGCGGTGACCGCGTCGACCAGCCGGCAGGTCCCGACCAGGGCCGTCATGAAGGGGGAAGCGTTGGGGGTCGGCATGGTGGGCAGGCCCTCCGGGAAAAGCCGGTCGCGCGGAACGCGACGATGCCACGGCAGGGGAGCGGCGGCCCCGCTCCCCGGTCATGGTTGAGGACGTGCCGGATCAGCGCCGGGCGAGGCGGAGGACGGCGCTGTCGTAGGCGTATTCCGACGCCTGGTTCCACAGGTTCGAGTCCGTCTGGAAGCGGCGGTAGCTGTCATAGAACTTTTTGAAGGTCGGGTTCTTGTCCGACAGCTCGTCGTAAAGCTCCATGGCCGCCTTGTGGCTGGCCTGCAGCACGTCCTGCGGGAAGGCGCGCAGCTTGGCGCCCTTCTCCACCACGCGCTTCAGCGCCGCCGGGTTCAGCACGTCGTAGCGCGCCACGCTGTCGACGTTGGCGAGCGCCGCCGCCGAGGTCAGCGCCGCCTGGTAATGCTTGGGCAGGCTGTTCCAGCGGTTGGTGTTGATGAAGAAGTGCTGGAGCGAGGTACCGTCCCACCAGCCCGGGTAATAATAGTTCGGTGCGATCTTGTAGAGGCCGAGCTTCTCGTCGTCGTAGGGGCCGTTGAACTCGGCGGCGTCGATGGTGCCGCGCTCCAGGGCCGGGTAGATGTCGCCGCCGCTGACCTGCTGCGGCACGACGCCCAGCTTGGACAGGATCTGGCCGCCGAGGCCGGAGATGCGGAACTTCAGCCCCTTGAGGTCTTCCACATTCTTGATTTCCTTGCGGAACCAGCCGCCCATCTGGGAGCCGGTGTTGCCGCCGGCGAGCGCCTTCAGATTGTGCCCGGCGTAGAACTCCTCCAGCAGCTTGCCGCCCTCGCCGTGGTAGAACCAGGCGTTCTGCTGGCGGGTGTTCAGGCCGAAGGGCAGGCAGCAGCCGAAGGCGAAGCTCGGGTCCTTGCCGACATAGTAGTAGGAGGCGGTGTGCGCCATCTCCACCGTGTCGTTGCTGGCGGCGTCGAGCGCCTGCAGAGCCGGGACCAGCTCGCCGGCGGCGAAGACCTGGATCTGGAACTTGCCGTCCGTGGCCTCGGCGATGTTCTTCGCCAGCACCTCGGCGCTGCCGTAGAGCACCTCGATGTTCTTCGGGAAGCTGGACACGCAGCGCCAGCGGATCGTCGGCTCCGACTGGGCGATGGCCGGGGCGGCGAGGGTGGAGGCGCCGGCAACGACGGCGGCACCCTTGAAGAATTGACGGCGCTTCATGTGGATCTTCCTCCCGAGATTTTTGTGGCCGAGATTTTTGTTGCCCGGACGAGGCGATGCCGTTCCGAGGCGCTTGGTCCCCGGTGGGTGGCCGGGGAGAGTGTGGTGACCCTGACAGTGGATCAGGCGGCCGCACAGCGGAATGCGTTTCGCCGGCATATCAGCCATAAGCGCGGCAAGCCATCAGCGGAACGAACGGTTTCATCCGAAACCCGCGGCGGCCCGCCCCGACCGATGCGGGCGCGGACGGTTTGCTATGCCCGCAATGAATATCTGTTACAGGCACGCCATGCGCTCCGCGCCGCGCGATGGGTCGGTAAGCTGGAGGCAACTGGTCTCCGACCGCCATCAAACCGACGGATGTTCAATCGCATGAACGGTGTGCGCCATGTCTAGGCTGTCCTCTCCGCTCAACGCCGCCGGAGCCGCCTATCTCGAAGCGTTGCAGGAACGCTTCCGCGAGGACCCCGCGTCGGTGGACGTGAGCTGGCGCGCCGTCTTCCAGATCCTGGACGAGCTGGGCGCCGTTCCCGCCGGGACGCCGCCGGGCGGTCCGGCCGGCGATCCGGCGGTCCCGCTGCGGCAGGAGGAGATCCGCCAGCGCGGGCACGCCACCGCCGCGCTCGACCCGCTGGGCCGCGCGGCGCCTCCCGCATCCTCCGCGTCCGAGGACGCCCAGACCGCGCGCCTGCGCCGGCTCTACCAGGGCACGCTGACGCTGGAGACGGCGCACATCGACGATCCGGCCCTGCGCTCCTGGCTGCGCGACGCCTATGAGGGGGCGGAGACCGCCCCGCCGGCCGAGGCGCGCCGCCGCGCGCTGGCGCTGCTGACCGCGGCGGAGGAGTTCGAACGGCTGCTCGGCGTCCGCTACCCGACCAAGAAGCGCTTCGGGGCGGAGGGCATGGAGACGCTGATTCCGCTGCTCGACCGCATCCTCGCGGCGGCGGCGGCGGCGGGCGTCACCGAGGTCCAGGTCGGCACCATGCACCGCGGCCGGCTCAGCCTGATGGCCAACGCGCTGGGCAAGCCGCTGGTCGAGCTGTTCGCCGGGATCAAGGGCATGCACCCCTTCCTGGCCGACCCGCCGGTTCCCGCCGACGTGCCCTATCACATGGGGGTAGAGAGCACCCTCTCCTTCGGCGAACGGTCGCTGGCCCTGACCCTGTCGCCCAACCCGTCGCACCTGGAGGCGATCAACCCGGTCACGCTGGGCCGCGCGCGGGCGCGCCAGGACCTGGAGCGTGACCAGGGCGGCGAGGCCAAGCGGGTGCTCTGCGTGCTGCTGCACACCGACGCCAGCGTGATCGGCCAGGGCAGCGTGACGGAGGCGCTGCAACTGTCCGGTGTTCCCGGCTTCACCGTGGCCGGCACCATCCACGTTATCGTCAACAACCAGATCGGCTTCACCACCGAGCGGGAGGAGGCGCGGACCTCGCTCCACTGCACCGGCCTGTGGAAGGCGGTGGACAGCCCCATCCTGCACGTCAACGCCGACGACCCCGACGCCGCCCTGCGCGCCGCCGACCTCGCCGTGGCCTTCCGGCAGGCGCATGGGCGCGACGCGGTGATCGACCTCGTCGGCTACCGCCGCAACGGCCACAACGAGATCGACGAGCCACGCTTCACCCAGCCGCTCGACTACAAGGCGATCGACGCCCACCCGCCGGTCCGCGCGCTCTACGCGCAGCGGCTGGCCGCCGACGGTCTGGTCGGCCCCGAGGAGGCGGAGGCGCTGGCTGCCGGGCACAAGACCCGCTTCCAGGAGGCGCTGGCCGCGGCCTCCGACCACCGGCCGAACCACGACGGCTTCCCCGGCGGGCGCTGGGCGCCCTTCGCCCCGGCCGGCGCGCTTCCCGCCGAACCGGACAGCGGGGTCGACGACGACCGGCTGCGCGGGCTGCTGGCGGCGCTGGCCGCCATTCCCGACGGGCTCGCCGTGGACCGCAAGGTGGAGCGCGTCATCCGCCGCCGCGCCGAGGAGCCGCTGGACTGGGCGACCGGCGAGGCGCTGGCCTTCGCCACGCTGCTGGCCGAGGGCACGCCGGTGCGGCTGACCGGCCAGGACGTGGTGCGCGGCGCCTTCTCGCACCGCCATTTCGCGCTGACCGACACCGTCACCGGGCGCCGCCATGTCAGCCTGAACCATCTGGGCCTGAACCATTTGGGTGTGGAGCAGGCGCGGTTCGACGTGGTCAACAGCCCGCTGTCGGAATACGCGGTTCTCGGCTTCGAGTACGGCTACAGCCTGGAGCGGCCCGACGCGCTGGTGATCTGGGAGGCGCAGTTCGGCGATTTCGCCAACGGCGCGCAGATCATGATCGACCAGTTCATCGTCAGCGCCGAGGACAAGTGGCGCCAGCCCTCCGGCCTCGTCATCCTGCTGCCGCACGGGCTGGAAGGGCAGGGGCCGGAGCACTCCTCCGCCCGGCCGGAGCGCTTCCTGCAGATGGCAGCGCGCGACAACATCCGCGTCGCCCATCCTTCCACACCGGCCAACTACTTCCACCTGCTGCGCCGGCAGATGCTGCGCCGTGACCGCAAGCCGCTGGTGGTGCTGAGTCCGAAGACGCTGCTGCGCCTGCCCGCCGCCGTGTCGACTCTGGCCGACTGCGCGCCGGGCACCGCCTTCCAGCCGGTGATCGTCACCGCCGGGGCGCGGGTCGAGCGCATCCTGCTGTGCAGCGGCAAGCTGGCCTACGAGCTGGAGCGCGAGCGGGCCGAGCGCGGGGCCGAGGCCGTGGCGGTGGTCCGGCTGGAATCGCTGTACCCTCTGCCCGACGCCGCTCTGTCGGCGCTGTTCCGCCGCTGGCCGGGAGCGTCCTGCGCCTGGGTGCAGGAGGAGCCGTGCAACCTCGGCGCCTGGACCTATCTGGACCGCCGTCTGGAGGCGCTGCGCGCGGCCGCCGGTTGCGCCGAACCGCGCGTCGCCTGCGTGGCCCGCGACGAGGCGGCGTCGCCCGCCGGCAGCTTCCACGGCGACCACGAGGCCGACCAGCGCCGGTTGGTGGAGCAGGCCTTCGCCGGGATCGCCGCGTCCCTGCCGCCCCGCGAGACCATCGCGGCGGACTGACGCTCCAGCCCGAGAATCCCTCTCCCCGGGGGGGAGAGGGCCATAATGGCCGAATGCGAGTGCCCTGCTTCCTCCAAAGGAGGACAGACGGGCTGACCCGAACAACAAGAACCGAGGAAACGCGCCATGTCGTCCACCCCAACCTCCAACGGCCCGCTTGCGCTGTCCGACCTGCTGTCCACCACGGCGGCGGCGCTCGACGCGGTGGCGCGGCTGGCCGAGGCCGCCGAGCGCGGCGTCGCCGCGCTGGTGGCGCCGGAGGGGCGCGTCGATGCGGCGGCGCTCGACCGCCATCAGGTGGCGGCGCACGGCTTCGCCTGGGTGGCGACCTACGCCGAGGCGCTGCGCCAGATGCAGGGCTGGGCGGAGCGGCTGGACCGCGCGGGCCGGCTGGGCGAGCTGGAGGCCTGCATGCTCCAGGCCGCCTTCGGCGAGTATCTGGCCCAGCTCGACGGCGGTCTGGCGATGAGCCAGGGCGAGATCGTCCGCCCCGCCGATTTCGGGCTGGACGAGGCGGAGCGGGCCGCCTTCCGCACCGAGGCGGTGCGCCGGCTGATCGCCGCCGGCAACGCCTCCGCCCTGCGGCTGCGCATCGCCGAGCTGTTGGCCGACGCGCTGCACGGCGGCGGCTTCGGCGAGGCGGCGCTGGAGGACGAGGCGCTCGACATGGTGCGCGAGCAGTTCCGCCGCTTCGTCACCGACGTGGTGGAGCCGCACGCCCACGAGTGGCACCTGAAGGACGAGCTGATCCCGATGCCGGTCGTCGAGCAGATGGCCGAGATGGGCGTCTTCGGCCTGACCGTGCCGGAGGAGGACGGCGGGCTCGGCATGGGCAAGCTCGCCATGTGCGTGGTGACGGAGGAGCTGTCGCGCGGCTACATCGGCGTCGGCTCGCTCGGCACCCGCGCGGAGATCGCCGCCGAGCTGATCCGCCTGGGCGGCACCGCCGAGCAACGGGCGCGCTGGCTGCCGCGCCTTGCGTCCGGCGAGATCCTGCCGACCGCCGTCTTCACCGAGCCCAACACCGGCTCCGACCTGGGCAGCCTGCGCACCCGCGCGGTGCTGGACGGCGACACCTACCGCGTCACCGGGGCGAAGACCTGGATCACCCACGGCAGCCGGTCGGACCTGATGACCCTGCTGGTGCGCACCGACCCGGACGCCCCCGGCTACCGCGGCCTGTCGATGCTGCTGGCCGAGAAGCCGCGCGGCAGCGAGACGGACCCCTTCCCGGCCGAGGGCATGAGCGGCGGCGAGATTCCGGTTCTCGGCTACCGCGGCATGAAGGAGTACGAGATCGGCTTCGACGGCTTCGCCGTTCCGCGCGAAAACCTGCTGGGCGGCGTCGAGGGCCAGGGCTTCAAGCAGCTGATGGCGACCTTCGAATCCGCCCGCGTGCAGACTGCCGCCCGCGCCGTCGGCGTGGCGCAGAACGCGATGGAGCTTGGCCTGCGCTACGCCCAGGAGCGCGTCCAGTTCGGCCGTCCGCTCGCCGCCTTCCCGCGCGTCGCCGGCAAGATCGCCTGGATGGCCGTGGAGACGATGATCGCCCGCCAGCTCACCTATTTCGCCGCGCGTGAGAAGGACAGCGACCGCCGCTGCGACATCGAGGCCGGCATGGCGAAGCTGCTGGCCGCGCGCGTCGCCTGGTCGAACGCCGACAACGCGGTGCAGATCCACGGCGGGAACGGCTACGCGGTCGAGTATCCGATCAGCCGTGTGCTGTGCGACGCCCGTATTCTGAATATTTTCGAAGGGGCGGCGGAAATCCAGGCCCAGGTTGTGGCGCGCGGCCTGCTCACCCGGCGCAATTGATCGAGAGACACGGCGGAGGACCGGGCAGGACTGACCTGTCAGGACTCCGCTTGTGTCATACCGGCGTATTCGCTATCCGACCCGGAGGCCGAACGACGAGACCTCTCCCGCGATGGAACTTCTGGAACTGCGCTACTTTGTTCAGGTGGCCGACCTTGGCAGCTTTTCCAAGGCGTCGGTCAAGCTTGGCATCACCCAGCCGGCGCTCAGCCGTCAGGTCCAGAAGCTGGAGCACGAGCTGCGCACCAGCCTGTTCTACCGCCATGGCCGCGGCGTCTCGCTGACCCAGCAGGGGCGCAAGCTCTACGACGTGGTGCGCCATCTGCTGGGCGCGCTGTCGGAGATCAAGGAGGAGATTCAGGACCAGTCGGAACGGCTGACCGGGTCGGTCACTCTGGGTCTTCCCCCGTCGATCTGCGCCACGCTGGGGGCGCCGCTGGCCCGCCGTTTCCACGAGAACTACCCCGACGCCACGCTGCGCATCCACGAGGTGTTCAGCGGCACGCTGCTGGAATGGGTCGAGGGCGGGCGGCTCGACCTCGCCGTGCTCTACGACGCCCGGCGCGGGCGCAGCATGCTGTCCTCACCGCTGCTTGTGGAAAATCTGCTGCTCGTCCAGTCGGCCAAGGACGCGGTGTCCGGCGACGACGGGCCGGTCGAGGTGGAAACCCTGGGTGGCCTGCGCTTCGTCCTGCCGGGTCTGGAGAACGGGCTGCGCCGTGTGGTCGACGCGGCGGTGCGGCGGGCCGACATCGACCTTCAGGTCGACATGGAGATCGATTCCGTCACCGCCATCAAACAGCTGGTGGAGGAGGGCATGGGCTCGACCATCCTGCCCTTCGGCGCCGTCCACCGCGAGGTGCGCCAGGGCCGGCTGATCGCCCGCGAAATCAGCTCCAAGGACATGCACGCCATGCTCGTCACCGCGACGCCGCTGCACCAGCCGGTGTCGAAGGCGACGCGCGCCCTGCTGCGGCTGATCCACGCCGAGGTGGCGAAATGCGTCGCCAACGGCGTGCTCAAGGGCAAGGTCGTCGCCCCCGGCAGCGCCGGGGAGAACAGCGCTCCCTGATCCGCGCCCCCTGACGCGACGGTCATGATCCGCTGTGGGGCCTGATAGCAGCTATGACGGATGGTCCATAGCACGGCCCCTGCGGCGCGGATAGCCTCCCCCCATCATCACAAAATCCCTTGGGGAGGAACCGAGAATGACGAAGCGTCTGGACGGCAAGGTCGCCCTGATCACCGGTGCGGCGCAGGGGCTGGGCCTCGCGATGGCCGAGACCTTCGTGCGCGAGGGCGGCCGCGTGGCGGTCGTGGACATCAACGGCGAGGCCGCCAAGGCGGTCGCCGAACGGCTGGGCGAGTCCGCCATCGGCATCGCCGCCAACGTGACCAAGATGGCCGATGTCGAGATGACCATTGCCGCCACCGTCGAGAAGTTCGGGCGGCTGGACATCCTGGTCAACAACGCCGGCTCCACCCACGCCAACGGCCCCTTCGAGAACGTGACGGAGGAGGAGTTCGACCGCGTCTTCGCGCTGAACGTCAAGTCGATCTACCTCTATTCCAAGGCGGTCGTCGCGACCATGCGGGCGCAGAAGTCCGGGGTGATCCTGAACCTCGGCTCCACCGCCGGCTTGCGGCCGCGTCCGGGCCTGGTCTGGTACAACGCGACCAAGGGTGCCGTGCACAACATCACCAAGTCGCTGGCGCTGGAGCTGGCGCCCGACAACATCCGCGTCTGCGCGCTCGCCCCGGTGGCCACCGAGACGCCGCTGCTCGCCACCTTCATGGGCGGCGACACCCCGGAGAAGCGGGCGCGCATGATGGGCATCGTGCCGCTGGGCCGTCTGGGCCAGCCGACCGACGTCGCCAACGCCGCCCTCTACCTCGCGTCGGACGAGGCGGCCTTCCTGACCGGCGTGGTGCTGGAGATCGACGGCGGGCGCTGCGTGTAAAGCGCATCGGTCGTTAGCCCCCACCCCGACCCTCCCCCGCTGGGCGGGGGAGGGGGATTTTCGCGAGAGCGGCGGCAGTCCCCCCCCCCGCCGCCGTCTCCTTTTAACCTTTCCCA
>NZ_WHOR01000017.1:0-39854 GCF_013340925.1 Azospirillum formosense | reverse complement strand
AGCCAACGCCGCTCCCGCCGCCGCCCCCCCCGCGGGCGCCCCGGCCCAGGCGGCGCCGGTGCCGCGCAACAGCAACGCGCTGCCCACGTGGCACGGCGCCGTGCTCGGCCATCTGGAGCGTTACAAGCGCTACCCCCGCATCGCCCAGATGCGGCGCCAGCAGGGCGTTCCGCAGGTCCACATCACGCTCGACCGGCAAGGCCGGGTGCTGGCGGTGCGGCTGCACAAGGGCTCCGGCTTCGAGGCGCTGGACGAGGAGACGATCGCTCTGGTCGAACGCGCCTCCCCGCTCCCGGCCCCGCCGCCGGACGTGGCGCAGGACCGCATGGAGCTGGTGGTGCCGGTGCAGTACTTCCTGCGCTGAGCCGACGGCACGCCCGCTCAAGCATCGGAAAGAGGGATGCGCATCACGGTGTGTGCATCCACAGGCGCATGAGTTCCGGAACCGTGCGGATGTCGAGTTTGCTGAGAATGTTCGCCCGGTGGGTCTCCACCGTGCGGACGCCGATCCCGAGGCGGATCGCGATGGCCTTGTTGGCGCAGCCCTCCACCATCAGCGCCGCGACATCCCGTTCGCGCGGGCTGAGCAGGGCCAGCTTCGCCAGGGCGGACTCCGCGGCGGAGCGGTCCCGGCGCTGGTGGGCGTCGCGCTGCAAGGCCTCGTGGACGCGGCGCAGGAAGACGCCGTCGTCGAACGGCTTCTCCAGGAAATCGACGGCACCGGACCGGAAGGCGGTGACGGCGGAACTCACCTCGCCATGGGCGGTGATGATGATGACCGGAAGGCCGCAGCCGCGCCGGGACAGCTCCTCCTGAAGCTCCAGCCCATCCATGAAGGGCATGCGGAGGTCGGCCACCACGCAACCCGGCTGCTCCGGGCTGTAGCGGTGCAGGAATTCCAGCGCGTTGACGAAGGTGCGCACGGACAGGCCGGCCACCTCGACCAGAACGGAGAGCGCGTCGCGGACCGCCTCGTCATCGTCGATGATGAAGACGGTCGGTTCGCCGGTGAAGGGATTACTGGTCTGGGTCATGGGACGGCCGGGTGTCGGAACGGGCTGCGGGCAGAAAAACCTGGAAAACGGAACCGGTCGGACCGGTGCGGCCGAGCCACAGCCTGCCGCCGTGGCTTTCGACGATCGAGCGGCAGATGGGCAGGCCGAGCCCCATGCCCGCCGGTTTCGTGGTGGCGAACGGCGAGTAGAGATGCTCGACCATGCCCGCCGACACGCCGGGACCGCTGTCCTCGACCTCGAAGGTCAGGCCGTCGGGCGGCGTGGCCCGGACACGCAGGACGACCTCGCGCAGCGGGCTGTCGGCTGCGGCGATGGCCTCGATGCTGTTGTGCACGAGGTTGAGGAGGACCTGCTCGATCTGGATGCGGTCGCACAGCACGAGGGGAAGCGGCTCCGCCATGTCCACCCGAAGCTGGACCCGGTTGTAGGCCGCGTCCCCGCGCACCAGGGTCAGCGTCTCGCGCAGGATCTCGCTGGCCGGTTCCGGCGCCAGTTGGAGCGACCCCTTGCTGAGAAACGTGCGCAGGCCGCGGATGACCTCGCCCGCGCGTTCCGCCTGGATCACCGCCTTGTCGATGAGGTCGTGGGCGCGCGGCGGCGTGTCGTCGCCTTCCAGAAGGCGCTGGGCGGCGCGCGCGTAGCTGATGGCGGCCAGCAGCGGCTGGTTCAGCTCGTGGGCCAGGGCGGACGCCATCTCCCCCGTCACGGTGAGGCGGGAGAGATGGGCCAGTTCGGTCTGGTGTTCGCGCAGCCGGACCTCGACCTCGCGCCGCTCGCTGACCAGGGCGCCGAGGAACAGGGCCGTGATGGCGAGCGCCAGCATCAGCGTCTGGTGGTAGACCACCGCGCCCAGGGGAAGGCCGATCGCCTGCAGCCCGGCGATCAGGCCGCTCTGGATGGCCAGGGCCGCCAGGACCGCGCCCGGCAGACCGTGCGACACCGCCACCCAGACGAGGGGCAGGAACAGGACGTAGAACAGATTGAACTGACCGTCGCCGATGGGCAGGAAGACCAGCAGCAGGGCCGCGGCGATGGCCGCCGTCTGGGCGGCGGTGGGCGTCTTCGGCACGCTCCAGGCGGGCGTCTGGTCCGGCCGGTGCAGCAGGAGGACGAAGGGCGTGACCACAGCGATGCCGATGGCGTCGCCCAGCCAGTATTGGAACGCCAGAGTCGGCAGGTCGGCCGCGGGCAAGGCCCCGTCCAGGACGAACACGCCGACGAAGACGGGCGCCACGACGGCGGCGCTCAGGAAGGTGACGCCGACCAGCCAGCCGACATCGCGCACCCGGTTCAACGCCAGACCGATCGCCACCCGGTGGCGCAGCACATGGGCCGCCGCCCCGTACCCGGCGACGATGGCGAGGTTCGAGAGCAGCAGCGAGGCGATCGAGGCGGGATGCCCCCGCACCACCAGATCGGCCAGGATCAGCGTGGCGTAGACCATCGGCAGGCCGCGCGCGCCGGTCCACAGCAGAAGGGCCATGTAGAGCCCGGCCGGCGGGTTCCACGGCGTGATGTTGAGGCTCGGGCGCGGGTGGATGAAGGTCAGCCAGTCGATGGGCAGATAGGCCGCCAGGAAGGCGAGCGACAGCACGACCATGTCCCGACCGGTCAGGATGGCAGGCGCTCCCGTCGCACGGCTGGCGGGTGGAAAAGGCATCTCGGAACAGTCTTTCAGGCTGCACGGGCGGAATGGCACGGGTGGACGAGGCACGGACTATACGTCCAACCGGGCGTGTTCGCCTATGCGATGGACGGGAGCCCGGCGGGCTCCCGTCCCCGCGACGCACGGATCAGCCGACGAAGAACGGCTGCGTTCCATGCGCGGCGATGGCCTTCGACAGCCGTTCCAGCGCGTGCGCGTAGGCCGCCGTGCGCATCGGAATGTCCTTGCCCGTGCCCATGTCCCAGACCCGGCGGCCCTCGGTCTCCATGATCACGCGAAGGCGCTCGTGAATCTCGTCGAGGCCCCAATAGTAGCCCTGGCGGTTCTGCACCCACTCGAAGTAGGACACCGTCACGCCGCCGGCGTTCGCCAGGATGTCGGGCAGGACGACGACGCCGGCCTCGTTCAGGATGCGGTCGGCGTCCGGCGTGATCGGGCCGTTGGCGAGTTCCAGGACGACGCGGGCCTTGATGAGTCCGGCGTTGCCCTTGTGGATCTGATCCTCCAGCGCCGCCGGGACAAGGATCTCGCAATCGGTGCCGAGCAGTTCGTCGTCGGTCACCGCACGGGCGCCGTTCCCGGTGTAGGCGGTCACCGAGCCGCCCCGCTCCTTGGCCGCGTACACGGCCTGCGGGTCCAGCCCGTCCGCGCAGACGATGGCGCCGCGGGAGTCGGACAGCCCGACGATGCGGTAGCCGTCCGCGTGCAGCAGGCGGGCGATGTGGAAGCCGGCGTTGCCGTAGCCCTGGATCACCACCCGGCGGGCCGATCCGGACAGGCGCAGATCCTCTTCCAGATGCTTGATGAGGTAGTAGCCGCCGCGCGCGGTCGCGTCGTCGCGCCCGAGCGAACCGCCGAGCGGCAGCGGCTTGCCGGTGATGACCGCCGGGCTCGGCTGGCGGACGATGGAGCTGTACTCGTCGGCCATCCACCCCATGATCATGGAGTTCGTGTAGACGTCCGGCGCCGGGATGTCGCGGTCGGGTCCGATCATGCCGGCGAACGCCTGGACATAGGCCCGCGACAGACGCTCCAGCTCCGACTTGGACAGGCTGTGCGGATCCACCTTCACCGCGCCCTTGCCCCCGCCATAGGGCAGGTTCATCACCGCGCACTTGAAGGTCATCCAGAAGGCCAGCGTGGTCACCTCCTCCACGTTGGAACTCGGGTGGAAGCGGATGCCGCCCTTGGTCGGGCCGCGCGTGTCGTCGTAGCGGCACCGCCACGCCGGGAAGGAGCGCCGCGAACCGTCGTCCATGCGCACGGACAGGCGGACGCTCAACGTCTCCTTGGCGTATTTCAGTTTCTCGAGAACCTCGGAATCCACCTCGACGTGCTTGGCGGCTTCATCCAGGCGGCTCAGCGCCCCCGAAAGCAGATCGTCCATTCCTTTTCCCCATGGTTTCGGTCAGGAGCACCGAAGGTTGGCCGCATCTCCTTCCTGGAAGGTTCTGCTCACTTCCCCTAAGGCATAGGACGGCTTTTCTACTGGGGAATAACCCGGATCAAAATATCCGTATTACTACGGAAACTTGGTAACATACTGAAAAACAGTGATAAATTTTTTACAGACCGATCCGCTCCTTGCGCTCCGTAATCATACGGATGGCCGTGGACAATGTCCGTGGGCAAGAGTTGATCCGGGCTTGAATCACCAGCGCCGCGCAGTCGAGGACGCATCGATGACCGAGGAAACCGACCGGCCGCTGATCTGGATCGGACGCATGGAGTACGGCCGCCTGCTGCGGGCCATGGACCGGCTGGCCGTGCAGGCCCCGGAGGTCTCGGCGTTCCTATCGCGGGAGTTGGAGCGGGCGATCGTCCGCCCGGAAGACGACCTGCCCCGGACGATCGTGCGCATGGGCAGCCGGGTGCTGTTTCGCCGCGACGAAGGCATGCCGCCCGAATGGGGTGAACTGGTCTACCCGGACCAATCGCCCAAGGACGACCAGATCACCGTCGCCTCGCCGCTGGGGGTGGCCCTGCTCGGCCTCCGGGAAGGGGCTCGCATGCCGTACAGCGATGCGGACGGCATCACGCGCCGCCTGGTGATCGAGCGCATTCTCCCGGCCTGAGCCGTCTCCCCGGGAGCAGACCCGCTTCGCTCTTCATTTGCAAATGCGAATGAATCGCATTATTAGTGGAGCATGTTCCGCTCCACGGCCCCGCTTGCCCCGGACGGAACACGCGATTCAACAGCCGAAGCCGATCGGGGGCGGAGACGATGTGTGAGCGTTGTCGGAAGACCGTGCCATCCTGCGTACTGGGACAGGCCAAGCGCCGGAAGCTGTGGACCATCCCCACGGAGTATCATTGCTCGATCGTGGGCACCTGCCTGTCGTCGGAGGACGTGGCGTGGCTGTGCCGGCGGCTGAAGCTGGTCCCCACGGCGGACGCCCGCCCCTACGACATCCACCGCTATTTCGTGGAGAAGGCCGCGGAGGACGGGCCGGAAGCCCGACTGATGCACAAGCGGCTGGACGAGACCTTCGCCGTCGCGGTGAAGCGCTTCGCCCGCGAGACGACCGAAGAGGGCTGGATGGCGCTGTGGACCGCCGCGGTGGCCTCGGGCGACGTGGCCGCCGCCTACTGGGGCGTGCTGAGCCACGGCGCCATGCCCGACGCCGTGCGGGTGCGCGCTTTCGCCGACGTGCACATGCTCTCCCACATCATGGGGGGTGAGAACCGGCGCCAATTGCGGGAGAACCGCGATCTGGTCCGGCGCTGCGAGGAGCTGACCGCCCGGCTGGCGAAGCAGGAACGCGCCGCCGGCGAACGCGTCGCCGAGAAGGATGCCCGTATTCGGGAGCTGGAGGCGCAGCTCGCCGCCCAGCGGGCCGCACCCGCGGTCCCGGAAACACCCAATGTTCCGAAAGCCCCGACGGTCCGGGCGCCCGGCCAGGCGCGTCTGCTGCGCACCATGGACGCCCTGCACCGCCGCGTCGCCAGCGAACGCATGCGCGCCCGCAACGCCGAGGCGGAAGTGGAGCGGCTGCGCCGCCTGCTCGACCCTCCGGCCTCGCAGCTCCGCCGCACCACCGCCGCCGAGACGAACGCCCCGACCGACCTCGGCGGGCGGGCCATCCTTTATGTGGGCGGACGGACCAAGAGCCTGCCCCACCTGCGGGCGGCGGTGGAGACCCGCAACGGCTGCCTGCTGCACCATGACGGCGGGTTCGAGCAGACCACCCGCTGCCTGGAAGGGCTGGTCGAGCGCGCCGACGTGGTGGTCTGTCCGGTCGATTGCGTCAGCCACGACGCCTGCCTGCGGGTGAAGGGGCTGTGCCGCCGCATGGGCAAGCCCTTCGTTCCCATGCGAAGCGCCGGAGCGACCAGCTTCGCCCGCATCCTGCACAGCTTCGGTCAGGACGGCGCCGGGGAGGAGTCCGCCCACCACTGAGCAGCGCCAGGACATTCGGCGCGGTCAGGCGCTGCGGACACCGGCGAGGAAGTCGCCGACCTCGCCGGTCAGCCGCTCCGCCTGCTGCGACAGCTCCTGCGCCGCGCTCAGCACATGGGTCGCCGCCGTTCCGGTGTCGTTTGCCGCCTGCTGAACGCCGGCGATGTTGGACGCGACCTCCTGCGTGCCGACGGCCGCCTGCTGGACGTTGCGGGTGATCTCCCGGGTGGCGGCGCCCTGCTCCTCCACCGCGGCGGCGATGGCCGTGGCAATCTCGTTCACCTCGCCGATCACGGCGGCGATGCCCTGGATCGCCGCGACGGCGTCGCGCGTGACGGTCTGCACCTGGACGATCTGGGCCGCGATGTCGTCGGTCGCCTGGGCGGTCTGGCTCGCCAGCGTCTTGACCTCGTGCGCCACCACGGCGAAGCCCTTGCCGGCGTCGCCGGCGCGGGCGGCCTCGATGGTGGCGTTGAGCGCCAGCAGGTTGGTCTGGCTGGAGATCGCCTGGATCAGCCCGACCACCTCGCCGATGCGGTGCGCGCAGCCGGCCATCAGCCGCACCGTCTCGTCCGTCCGCTGGGCGTCCGTTACGGCCCGCGCCGTGATGGCCTGCGACTGGGCGGCGCGGTTGCCGATCTCCCGAATGGACGCGGTGAGCTGTTCGGTCGCCGCCGCCACCGTCTGCACATTCGTGGAAGCCTGTTCCGACGCGGCGGCCACGGCGAAGGACTGCTGGTTGGTCTGCTGGGCCGCCGTGGACATGGAGCCGGCGGTCGCCTCCATCTCCGTCGCGGCGGACGACAGGGTGCCGACCAGCCCGATCACCTTGGCTTCGAAGCCGCGGGTCAGCCGGTCCAGCGCGACCACCCGCCGCTCGCGCGCCTCCTGCTCGCGCCGCTGCTCCGCCTCCAGCCGTTCGCGCGCGATGGCGTGCTCCTGGAAAACCGCAACAGCCTGCGCCATGGCGCCGATCTCGTCGCGGCGGCCGGCGCCGGGAATGGCCACCTCCAGATCGCCGTCGGCCAACTGCCGCATGGCCCCGGTCATCGCCGTCAGCGGGCGGACGATTCGCCGGATCACCAGCAGTGATCCCCCCACCCCGAGGAGCAGGCTGAGCGTGAAGACGGCGAGGCTGATGACCAGATAGGATCGTGCCTCCTCCGCAGACTCCGAAACCGCCGCGTCGATGGCGGCGCCCACCGTTCCGGCCAGCGTGAGGATGGAATCGATGGCCACAGTCGCTCGGCTCATCCATTCGTCGGAGGTCAACGGATAACGGCCATCCGCGCCCCCCTTCAGCACCGCCTGCCGGGTGTCGGAGAACGCTTGGAAATACGCGACCTCGACCTCGTCGATGGCCCGCGCCAGGTCAGGCGCGATGTCCGGCCGGGTGCGCAGCGCCCGGATGCCGTCCCAGGCCTGCTCCAGCCGTCCGCGGGATTTGGCGAGGGCGGCGGCCTGTCCGGCGGCGACCGGCCGGCGGCCGGCGACGAGGGCGTTGAACTGGCCGCGCTCGCGCCCGGCGTGTTCGGCCATGTCCGCCGCGTAGCCGCGCAGCTGGACGAGTTGGAGCGTCGTCGTCTTCGGCGGCGGCGCAACCGCTTCGAGCAGCTGGCGCAGGGCATTGATCCGCTCGATGTGCGCGGTGATCACGCCGGCGAAGCCCGACACCACCTCCGGCGGTCGCTCGCCGCCGTTGCGGGCCAGGGCGTCGTCCACGGCGCGACGGTAGCTCTGAAAGGCGGCCAGCGACGCCTCCACATCGGCGAGACGCGGACCATGCGGACGCAATTCGGGCACGGTGCGCAGGTCAACCAACGCGGCGCGCAGCGCAGAATCGCCCGCGGCCCGCCGCTGTTCCAGTCGGGCGCGCCGGTCGGCGGGAAGCGGATCCGAGCCGTTCAGCGCACCGTTGGTGGCCCCCCGTTCCAGGGCGTAGTCACCGGCGGCAACCACCAACCCGCTGGCCATCTGGTTGACGCTCCGATAAGCCGATGCCGCCTCGACACCGCGCATGGCCACAACCGCCGTGTCACCCGCCATGAAGATCCCCAGGAGAGCGAGTCCACCGACAACCAAAGGCAGAGAAACCTTGATAGAAAACGACCGCATGGAATGTCCCTTGAGGGCTGACAGCATTCACCAACTCAATTGCAGATTTTGCCCTCACTCCTTGATTTTGATCAAAGGGCATTTAAAAAGTATTTCGGGTCGCAGAACTCGGATGCGTGAAGTGCTTGGCTAGGGAAGTTGCGAGTTTGCCTTCGGAAAATTACACACTGGCTTTATCAAAGTATCCGGTTGCGGCGTTGTGCAAAGTTGCGGGGCGCCGCTCCTCCGTGTGCTACAGTGCCGCCGGAAGGAGCCCTCATGCCGTCTGAACACCCGTCGCCCGAAGCCTCGCAGCCCAGCCAGGATGCCCCCGACCCCCTTCTGAAGCTGGGCGACGCGCCCCGTCCGGCCGCCATGCCCGACAGCCTCGCCGCGGACGTCGCGGGCTGGCGCTTCATCCTGCGCAGCCCGGTGGCCCCCAGCTTCTATTCCAAGCCGGGAACGCCGTGGCTGACGCCGCCGGAGGGATGCCTGCGGGCCAGCGACCGTTGGAATCTGGACGGTGCTTTTTCCACCGACCGGCCCGTCGAGAACGGTGAGCAATGGGCCGTCGCGCGGTTCGAGGGCGGGGTGTGGCGTGTGGAACGCTGCGTTCCGGCCGCCACCCGCCCGGCGGTGCGCGACCTGCTGCGCCTGCGGGTGGAACGGCTGACCGCCGCCCGCCGCTGGACGCACGGCGACCTGGAGCTTCTGCACAGCCTGTTGGACGGCGGTACGCTGGCGGAGTCCGTTCTGCTGGCCGGTGACGAGGGACGGGCGCGCTCGCTGCGGTCGCTGAAGGCGTTGGGGCTCGCCGGAGCGGCCTCCGCGGACGGCCCGGAGCTTCCCGACGCGGCGAAGGCCCTGCTCGCGGACGGAGCGGAAAGCGTCGTCTGGCTCGACGCCGACGCGCGGGAGATCGCGGACGGCATCCTGTCCTGGCACACCAGGAAGCAGGCGCGGGCCGCCGCGCGGGTGAGCCGGGGCGCCGAGGCGAAGCAGCGCGGCGACGACATCAAGGACGCGCTGACCAAGGCGGTGCAGCGGGCCTTCCCGCGCATTCCCAAGGAGGCCGCCGCCGCCGCCGCCGCCCGACTGGCGCCCGGCGTGAAGAAGCTGGGCCGCATGCCGGCGCTGCAACCCATCGTGGACGCGGTCGCGGAGGTGCGGCTGGAGCGCTGGCGCCAAGCCGTGGCATCGGAGCCGGAGGTGGCGAAGCGGCTGGCCGCCATGGAAGCGCGCGGCGACGCGAACCGCGCGCTCAAGCGCTACCGCGACCAGCGGGCGGTCGAGCGTGCGGAGGCCGAGTTGAAGGAGTGGCGCGGCGACCTCGGTCCCGTGCTGTCCCGCCGCCTGGGCTGGTGACGGCGGAACGGGCGGAGCGGTGTCAGCGCGCGCCGGGGAACCACTCGGTGTGGCTGTCGCCGCTGCGGCCGTAATAGACGACCCGCCGGCCCAGGATGCTGACCGTCCAACCGGCGCAGCCGGCCCGAAGCACCCGCTCGCAGAAGCCGCCGTAACGGATCGTTCCGGCCTGGATGGCGCGGACCGCGGATTCCACGCCCTCCGCCGCGAAGTCCATGGCCGGAGGCAGGGCGTAAGGCCGGAACTCCACCCGCTCCGTCATCCCATCCGGAAAATAGTAGGTCGTCTCCGCCCGCACGAGGTCGGTGTGGTAGCGCTCCACCCCCGCGGCGGCCAGCGCCGCGACGACCTCGGGAAAGGTGATGCGCTCCTCTTCCGATGCCCGGCTGCACTCCAACAGGACGGTCGTGGTTCTGGTGGTCATGGACGTCCCTCCTTGCGGTGTCGGGTGTGCGGTCAATCGACGGGAATGGAGCGCAGCCCCATCCGGCGCACAATCCCCTTCAGCGTTTCCTCGATCCGTGTTCGCTCGGCGGGATCCAGGTGCCCGAAGAAGTCGGCGTCGTTGCGGTCGGCCAGGGCGGACAGGTCCGGCACCAGCGCCCGGCCTTCCGGGGTGAGCGCCAGCGTCCGGTAACGCCGGTCGCCCGGGTCGGCGGTCTGGGTCAGCAGCCCTTTGGCGGCGAGGCGGTCGGCCAGTTTCGAGATCGCCCCGCGCGTCATGCCCAACCGGTCGGCCAGCAGGCTGGGCGCCACGCCGTCGTGACCATGGAGGTCGCGCAGCACGACCCATTCGGCAACGGTCACCCCCCGCCCCGCCAGTTTCGCGGCAAAGGCGTGGGACACGTGATTCGACACGAAGCGCAGCCAATAGCCGAGATGCGCGTCGAGCGCGCTGATGTTCGATCCGACCAGCTCCACCCCCCTTGAGTTTCCTAGGAAACTACCTAAGGGTGGTTTCCTTGTCAACCATTTGGCATTGCGGTCGGAATAGCAATGGAACGGTCCTGAGCCGAAACCTTCCAACGGCGATAATGGCTGCATTTCAGAATTGAAATGCACAACCGCCATGGAATCGACGGTTTACGGGATGGCTCCCGGTCTTCCGCTGCTCGGCAAATCAAACGAATCAGGGTCGAACCGTTCAAGGGCAGCCTCCCGGCCGGCCCAAGCGACCGTCGAGGAATTGGTGGAGGCCGCGCGGGCCGGGGAGAATGGCATGGGCTTCGCGGTGGTCGCGTCCGAGGTGAAAGCACTGGCGACCCAGGCGGCCAAGGCGATGGAGCCGATCACCTCGCCGATCGCTCAGGTCCAAGGGGCCACCAATTCCGCCGCCCGCGCCACCGAAGACGCCGCGGTGTCGATCGGGAAGGTCAAGGCGCTGTCGCGCGCGCTGGCGGCCTGACGATCAACCGAAGGGGCGGAGCGGCACCGCCCCGGAAAACCTTGGCCGCTCCACTCGCCGTCGGTCCAGATCACCGGCAGGGCCGGACAGCCCGGAGGGGTGGAGGAATTTGAACCATTTCTCCCGGTCTTCGTCACACCTCCGAAATCCGACAACCCTGAGATTTATTCATCGTGTTGACCGGACTGAATATGATGGTATTGTCTTTGCGGAGCCGGATATCGATCCGGCGAGAGCGCCGAAGAACAACCGGAATGCGGCACGATGCAGGGCCCCGCAGCGCCGGATGACTGCTGCGCTCCATCCTCCCGCTTTGCCGAGGCAGCCCGTGATCCGCCTGACGCCGTTTCGTCCTTTCGCGACCGTGTGGCTTGCCGCCCTGCTCAGCGTCTCCGCGCTATCCGCCCGTGCGGACGAGGTTTACCGCGTGCTGACGTGGAAGATGGCTCCTTACGCGATGGTCGACGAACAGGGAAAGCTGACCGGCTTCGAGGTGGAGATCGCCCGCGCGCTTTGCGACACGATGGGCATCCGTTGCGAGATCACCGCCCTGCAGTTTCCGGAAGTCCTGGATCTGCTCGACCGCAACGTCGCCGACTTCGCGGTCGCCAGCATTCTGAAAACTCCGGAGCGGATGAAAAAGTACCTTTTCACCGACCGTCACAAGCGGTCCAGCTCCAGCTACATCGGACGCGCCGGCGAATGGACGTTGGGGATCGCGCCGGATCTGGCGGGGAAGCGCATTTCCGTTACCCGTGGATCGAAGCAGTACGACTACCTGACCGCGAAGAACGTCGGCGGCACGGTCGTGATCTACGACGATCAGGCGGAGGCGTTGCGCGCCGTTCTCGACGGGCGGGTCGACCTGGCGCTGGCCCCAACCGCCGTCACCGTCCATCTGCTGACCAGCGCGGAAGGGGAGGCGCTGGAGGTGGTGGGCGATCCGCTGACCGAGAGCGGGCTGGGCGGCGAGTCCGCCATCGCTTTGCCGCTGGGGCGCGAGGAACTGCGCGACCGCGTCAACATGGCCCTGCGCGCGATCCTTGCGGATGGGCGGTACGACGCCATCAGCTCCCGTTTCCTGCCCTTCCGGATGTACTGAGGCGCCGATGGGCTCCCGCATGCGCTTCCCCACCGCAAACGCCGTGCTGACCCTCGCGGTCCTGCTGGCCGGCCTTGCGCTGACGCAACCGGTCCAGGCGGATGCGCCTCCGCCGGCCGGGCGGCCGCTCTTGCGTGTCGTGGTCATCGACCATTCCCCGCCTTTCAGCGACCACGACGCCGGAGGGGACCTGGTCGGCTTCAACGTCGATTTCGGACGGGAGCTGTGTCGCTCGCTGGGCGCCGTGTGCAGCTTCGACGCCGCCCCCTTCAAGCAGATCATCGACGACGTCGCCACAGGCCGCTTCGACATCGGATTCGGCAACGTGCTGCGCACGCCGGAGCGGGAGCAGCGACTCCTGTTCTCAATTCCCTATTGGCGGTCGAGCACCAGCCTGGTCGGCCATCGGGGCACGCCGGAGCTGAGTCTGGAGGAGGCGATCCGCAGCCGGCGCATCGCCGCCATCCGCGGCTCGCGGCAGCACGCGGCTCTGGTCCGTCTGGCCGACTCCGACCCGACGCTGCAATCCAATCTGGTTCCGGTATCCACGCTCGATGACCTCTGGGAAGCCATGCGCAGCGGACAAAGCGACATGGCCATCGGTCCGACGCTGAACGTGGTGCATTTTCTGCTGTCCGACTCCGGGGACGGTTTCGAGACCATCGGCACCCCGATGTCCGAGAATGGGCTGGGGGGGACCGTGCACATCGTCTTTCCGCCCGGCCAGCACGAGTTGAAGGCGTCGGTGGACCGGGCCCTTACGGCCTTGCGCAACGACGGCACCTACCAGCGGATCAACCGCAAATATTTTCCCTTCGACATTTACTGACCCGGAACCGGCAATGGCGTCCGCCCGCGACCGCAGGCATCCCCGCGTACGGCTGCAGCCGGCGATTCTCACCGGCGGCGCGATCCTGCTCGCGCTGATCGGCCTGCTCTTCCTCGGCATCGCCGGGGAACAGGGCAAGATGGAACGGCTGGCCGCCGACAGCCAGGACCGCATGGTGCCGCTGATCCTGGAACGCCAGCGCGCCGTCGTGAATCTGGAGCGGCTGAAGCAGTCGGGAGCGATCGTCCTCTTCACGGACGATCCCCGCCGCCGCCGCGAGTCCCTGCTGGCCGCCCAGGCGCTGGCCTTCCACCCGACCTTCCAGTTCGATCCCACGCTGAAGCGGCAGGTAACGGACGCCTATTCGGTCATCCGGCAGATTTCCTCGGCGAAAGCCCGGCGGTCGGAGGGCGCCCCCGCCGGCGATGCGCCGCCGTCCGCCGAGGAGGAGCGCCTCGCCGAGACATGGGCGCAGACTCTGGTGGAGCTCAACACGGTCGGCGACCGGCTGCTGGTCGACGTGACCGAACTGACGGCGGGCCGCCTGGGCCAGATCCAGGAGCGCACCCGCCTGGTGTCGCAGGTCATCCAGTTCGCCTTCGTCGCGGTGCTGGCGATCTTCATCGCCGCGGGGCTCCTGATCCGCCGCCATGTGGTGCGGCCGCTGCTGTCGGCCGCCGACGGCCTGCGCCGGATCGGCGAGGGCGAGCGCGACATCCGGCTTCCCGGCGCCCGCACGCAGGAACTGGACAGCATCCTGAACGCCGTCGTCCGGCTGGGCACACAGGCCGAGGAGCTGCGCCTGACCCGCGACCGGGCCGAGGCGGCATCCCAGGCGAAGGCCAGCTTCCTCGCCAACATGAGCCACGAGATCCGCACCCCGATGAACGCGGTGATCGGCCTGTCGCACCTGGCGCTGAAGACCGACCTGACGCCGCGCCAGCGCGACTACGTCCTCAAGATCAGCCAGTCCGGCCAGCATCTGCTGGGCATCATCAACGACATCCTGGACTTCTCCAAGATCGAGGCCGGCAAGCTGAGCGTCGAGCGCACCGGCTTTCACCTTGACAAGGTGCTGGGCACGCTGGCCGACCTGATCGCGGAGAAGGCCGCCGCCAAGGGACTGGAGCTGATCTTCGACGTCGCCCAGACCGTGCCGAGCGACCTGATCGGCGACCCGCTGCGCATCGGGCAGATCCTGGTCAACTACGCCAACAACGCGGTCAAGTTCACCGAGCGCGGCGAAATCGCCATCATCGTCCGGCTGGAGGAGGAGGTCGGCAGCGAACTGCTGGTCCGCTTCGAGGTGCGCGACACCGGAATCGGCCTCAGCGATGAGCAAAAGGGTCAGCTTTTCCAGAGTTTCCAGCAGGCCGACGCCTCGACCACCCGCAAGTACGGTGGCACCGGCCTGGGATTGGCGATCTCCAAGCGGCTGGCCGAGCTGATGGGCGGCTCGGTCGGGGTGGACAGCGCGCCGGGCCGCGGCTCCTGCTTCTGGTTCACCGCCCGGCTGGGCCGCGACAAGCCGCGCCGCGTGCTGCTGCCGCGACCCGACCTGCGCGGCCTGCGCTGTCTGGTGGTGGACGACAACGAGAACGCCCGCGTCGTGCTGACCGACATGCTGTCGGCCATGTCCTTCACCGCCGAGGCCGTGGATTCCGGTCCGGCGGCCATCCAGGCGGCGCGCTTCGCGGCCCGCGAGGGCCGCCCCTTCCGCGTCGTTCTGCTCGATTGGCAAATGCCGGGCATGGACGGGCTGGAAACCTCCGCCGGCCTTGCCGCGCTGGAGCTGGCGCAAGCGCCTCACCACATCATGGTCACCTCCTATGGCCGGGAAGAGGTGCTGAGGGGCGCCGAGAACACGGCGATCGAAGAGGTGCTGTTCAAGCCCGTCAACCCGTCCGCCCTGTTCGACGGCATCATGCGGGTCCTGGGCGCCGACGATGAGGCCACGGACGCCCTTCCGATACCGGTCGCCGCGTCCACCGCCGATCTGTCACGCGTGCGCGGCGCCCGCATCCTGCTGGCCGAGGACAACGACCTGAACCAGCAGGTGGCCTGCGAGTTGCTGGGTGAAGCCGGACTGGTGGTGGAGGTCGCGGAGAACGGCGCCATCGCCGTGGCCATGGTGCAGGCGGCTCACTACGACCTCGTGTTGATGGACATGCAGATGCCGGTCATGGACGGCGTCGCCGCGACTGTGGAAATACGCCGGCTGGGCTTTGCCGATTTGCCCATCGTCGCGATGACCGCCAACGCCATGCAGGCCGACCGCGAGCGTTGCCTGGATGCGGGCATGAACGATTATCTGGCCAAGCCCATCGACCCCGACGCGCTGTGGGCCACTCTGCTGGCCTGGGTGAAGCCCCGGCCAGGGCTGGGCACCGAGGCCTTCGCTCCCCTCCCCACGCCGGTCCAGGAGGACGGAGGCGATCTTCCGGCCGGTGTTCCCGGGCTGGACACCGCCACCGGTTTGTCGCGGGTGCTGGGCAAGAAACGCCTCTATCTCGACCTGCTGCGCAAGTTCACCGCCGGGCAGCGCGGAGTGACGACCGCCATCCGCGCGGCGCTGGACGAGGGCGACCTCGCCGCGGCGGAGCGTCTCGCCCACACGCTGAAGGGCACCGCTGGCAACATCGGCGCCCACCCCGTCCAGGACGCCGCAGCCGATCTGGAGGCGGTCATCCGCGACTCCCGACCCCGCCCTGACATCGATGCGCGGCTGGCCGAACTCGAACCGCCGCTGGGCGCGCTTCTCGCCCACCTGGAAGCGGCATTGGCGTCGCCGGATGCCACCACGCCGTCCGGAGCCCTTCCCGACGCGGTGAGCGCGGACGAACTCCACACCCTGTGCGGCCGGCTCCGCCAGCTCCTGCTCGACAGCGACCCGGACGCCGAAGAGCTGCTGACGGCGAACGCCCATCGTCTGCAAGCCGCCTTCCCTGACGGATTCGAAGCCATCGCCAGCCAGATCCGCAATTTCGACTTCGACGAGGCCGCCGCCACTCTGGACGCGGCGCTGGCCAACCGCGGCGCGACCACTCAAGCCTGAGCAGAGGTCAGCGTCGCCGCCTCCCCAAATCGGAACGATTCCATGGACACTGCATTGCCCGCACCGGCACCCGTTGCATCAAAGGCGACGATCCTCATCGTGGACGACACGCCGGACAACCTGAAGCTGTTGAGTGGCCTGCTGAAGGAGAGCTACAGGGTGAGGGTCGCCAACAACGGCCGCAAGGCGTTGGAGATTGCCGCCGCCTCACCGGCCCCCGATCTGATCCTGCTGGATGTGATGATGCCGGACATGGACGGCTACGAAGTCTGCGCCGCCCTGAAAAGGGCGCCGGAAACGCGCGACATTCCGGTGATCTTCCTAACGGGACGGGTCGACACGGCAGACCGCGAGCGCGGCTTCGCCATGGGGGCGGTGGACTACATCGCCAAGCCGGTCGATCCTCCGACGGTGCTGCAAAGCGTGGCCGCCCGCATTCCGGTGTCCTGACTTCGCTGCCCTGCCCGTTGCGGCGGCGCGCGGGCGTCAGGCCGGCGCTTCGGCCAGGGTGGAGACACGCTGCGGCATGCGGATGACGAAGGTGGCTCCGCCGCCGGACAGGCTTTCCACCTCGATGGTTCCCTGAAGCACCTGATGGACGAGGTTGAAGGCGATGTAGAGCCCCAGCCCCGGAAACTCGATGCCGCGGCGGGTGGTGAAGAAGGGGTCGAACAGCTTGGGCAGATGGTCCGGGTCGATCCCCTTGCCGTCGTCGGACAGCCGCAATTCCACCCACTCTCCCTCCCGCGGCGTGACCGACAGGGTGACGCGCCCGCTCTGGCCCGGTCGAAAGGCATGGGCCACGGCGTTGCGGATCAGGATGGACAGCACCTCCGACAGCGGGCCGGGATGGCTGTCGATGGTCAGCCCGGCGGGGCAGGAGACGGTAAGGCTGTGCCCGGCCTCGCGCAGGTGCGGGTCCAGCCCGAACAGCGCATCGGACAGATAGTCCTTGAGGTCGAACACCCGCCGTTCCGACCCGGCGCGGTCGACCACCACCTGCTTGAAGCTCTGGATCAGGTTGGCGGTGCGCACGATGTTGGTGGTGACCAGCAATGTCCCTTCCCGCGCGTTCTCCAGGAAGCGGGCAAGGTCGGACTTGCGGATAGCCCCGCTCTGGAACTGCGAGGCCAGGGATTCGACCAGCCCGGAGAGATGGGACACCGCGGTCAGGGCCACGCCGATCGGCGTGTTGATCTCATGCGCGACGCCGGACACCAGCAGGCCCAGCGCCGCCATCTTCTCCGTCTGAATCAGGTGCTGCTGCGTCTCCTCCAGACGGCTGTGGGCGGCGCGCACCTCCTCGACGGTGGCGCGCAACGAATCGGCGGTGGCCTTCAACGAAAGGTGGTTTTTGACCCGCGCCAGAACGATGGGAGGACTGATCGGTTTGCTGATGTAATCGACGGCACCAAGGTCCAGACCGAATTTCTCGTCCTCTATGGAAGTTCGGGCGGTCAGGAAGATCACCGGAACGTCACGGGTCCTCACATCGGCCTTCAGGCGGCGGCACACTTCGTAGCCGTCCATGCTCGGCATCATGACGTCGAGCAGGATCAGATCCGGCGGGTGATCGGAAAAGGCGATGCGCAGTGCGGCATCGCCGTTGTTCACCGTCTTGACCGTATAGATGGATTTCAGGTGGCTGCTCAGCAGCGACAGGTTGTCGGCGGTGTCATCCACGATGAGAATCGTCGCCTTCGTCGGTGCTCCCATGTCCGCCCCTTCCTCTTGCCGCGGAAAGGGACGATCCGGCACTCCCCCGACCGGGGCGCCGGCCACAACCAGCACGTCACCGGCTTGCAGAAACACCCTCATCCGCCAACGGGACATTACAACGCGAATTTTTATCATCAAAGACAATTTATCAGAGACGATGCGCTGAAATGTTCCCCTGCCGACTCACGTCTCGCCAAGAAGAACAACCGTATTTTATGCATCCCCCGGAACGACCGGATGCCGTGTCATGGCGGGGAACCCGTCGGCACCCAAGGGCGTTTCCGTGTCCGCGAGTGACGGTCGGGATGCGAAAAAGTGGTAGCCCGCCCCCGCCCGTCAAACTGTCACAGACCACCCGTATAGTCCGCACAACTTTGGAAATGCCTTGTGAACCTGGCCATGCCGACGCAGACACACGCCCGCACACCCCGCATCCTTCCCGCACCCAAGCTGCATTGCGCCTGCTGCGGGCGTCCGTTCACCCGGGCCTCCGGCCGCGGTCCCGCCCCGCTCTATTGCTCGGCGGACTGCCGGACGCAGATCCGCATCCGCCAGCGGGTGTGGTCGAGCCGACCCGGCTACGCCGCCGCAAGCGGCACGGCCAACCACCGCCCCACCCTGTTCGAGACGGCTTGCGCATCATGATGAAACTGGTGATCCACGACCGCCATTCCGCCGCCGGGCTGATCCTGCCGGATGTCAGCCACATGCGCGACGTCGTGCGCGCCCTGCGCGGGCTGGATGCGGTGGACAGCGCGTCGGTGCTTCTGGAAGCCTTCGCGCGGCGCTGCCTGGAGGCGGGCGTGGCCTTCGATTCGACGGACCCGCTGACCGCCTGCTCCTTCTGCACCCATCTGGTGGAGGTGGAGGTCCATGCCGAGGACGGGGCGGCGCCCGTCCAGTTCGTCCGGCTCTACGACCGCGACGCCGACGGCATCCTCTGCCGCCGTCATCACGGCACCCTGCACGCGGTGGCCCGGCAGCTGCGGTGCGAGGACGGCATGCCCTTCCCCACCCTGCCGGCCATCGCCGCCAAAACGGCGGCATTCACCGCCGCGATCCCGCCGCGTCCGCTCTGACCGGACGGACGCGGACGGAACTGCCAATCGTTACGGCATGTACTGGCCGCCGTTCACGTCCAGCACCTGCCCGGTGATGTAGCCGCTGCAGGCGTGCGACGCGAAGAACAGGAAGGTCGGCGCGCATTCCTCCGGACGGCCGAAGCGGCCCATCGGAAAGCCGGAGCCGATGCGGGCCTTGGTGTCCTCGTCCTTGTCGGCATGGAACGCCGTGTCGAAGGTGCCCGGCGACACCATGTTGAAGCGGATGCCGTCCTTGGTGTGGAAGGCCACCCAGTTCTTCTGGATGTTGTGCAGCCACGCCTTGGCCGCGCCATAGAGGCCGGCGCCCGGACCGCCGCCGGTGTAGCCGGCGACCGAGCCGACCGAGATCACCGAAGAGGTGGTGCCGTTCTGCGCCGCCGCGGCCTTCAGGTGCGGCAGGGCGTGCTTGGTCACCATCAGGGCGGAGCGGGAGTTGAGGTCGGTCACCGCGTCGAAGAACGCGTCGTCGATCTCCGGCAGCGGCTTGCGCGCGACCAGACCGCCCGCGTTGTTAATGAGCACGTCGATGCCGCCGAAACGCTCCACGAAAGCCTCGACCAGCGTGCCGCACGCCGCGCTGTCCGACACGTCGGCCTGGAGGAAGACGACCTCGCCACCCAGCCCGTTCAGACGGGCCAGCGTAGCCTCCAGGTCCGCCGGGGTGCGGCGGCCGTTCATGGCGACCTTGGCGCCGGCGCGGGCGAACGCCTCCACCGCCGCCAGGCCGATGCCCTGCGTGGAGCCGGTGATCAGAACGCGCTTGCCCTTCAGATCGTCAAACATTCCTTGCCTCTCGTGTCTTGGTGTCGTTTTGGCCCGGCTCAGTCGGCCAGGCGGGGTTCCGGCAGGCCCTGGGCGCCGGGGTCGAACATCAGGACGCGCCCGCCATGCGGGTCCTCGGCGAGGTCCGCCGGCCCACGGCTGAGCGAGGTGACCAGCATCGTCCGCAGGTCCGGCCCGCCGAAAGCGCACATGGTCGGCTTGCGCATCGGCACCTCGATGCGGCGGTCGAGTTCACCGTTCGGGGTGAAGCGCTTGATGCAGCCCTCGTCCAGGCAGCAGATCCAATAGCAGCCGTCGACGTCCACCGCGGCGCCGTCGGGGCGACCGACCATGGCCCGCATGTCGACGAAGGGGCGGCGGTTGGCGGCGGTGCCGGTGTCCGTGTCGTAGTCCCAGGCCCAGACCATCCGCACGTCGCGGTGGCTGTCGGACGCGTAGAGGGTGCGCCCGTCCGGGCTGAAGGCGGAGCCGTTGGGGATGATGTAGCCGCCGGTCCCGGTTTCCGTCAGCCCGTCGGCCCGCGTGAAGCGGTGCCACAGGCCGGAGGCGTCGCCCTGGCTGATGTCCATGACCATGCTGGACAGCCAGAACCGCCCCTGCCGGTCGCAGCGCCCGTCGTTGAAGCGCATGCCCTCCTTGGGAAAGCGGTGGGTGGCGAGGGCGGTGACCACCGCCTCCCCGCCCTCGCCCGGCAGGTCGACGTCGAAGACGCCGGTTTCACAGGCGCAGACCACGCCGCCGTCCGGACGCAGGACGAGGCTGCCGATCATCTCAGGCAGGGTCCAGTGGCGGTGGGCGCCGCTGGAGGGGTCGAGCCGGTGGATGGTCCGCGCCGGGATGTCGATCCAGGTCCACGAGGCCCGCTCGGCGTCCCAGACCGGGTTCTCGCCGGTGCCGTTGCGCAGGTCGGGATCGATGACGGCCTCCAGGCCGATTTCGGTTACGGTCGTCATTCCGGCGTCCCCATGCGGCGGCTCCCGGCGGCCGGGTTGATCGTCGACGGACCACCGGACGAGCGCTGGGCCCACAGTCGGCGCAGCAACG
The DNA here is from genome assembly GCF_013340925.1 of Azospirillum formosense. Lineage (GTDB taxonomy): Bacteria > Pseudomonadota > Alphaproteobacteria > Azospirillales > Azospirillaceae > Azospirillum > Azospirillum formosense. The sequence continues at coordinate 19,273 of NZ_WHOR01000017.1, read as the reverse complement.
GAAGCATCAGCGTCAGGATTGCGATGGTCAGCAGGACCGCGGTGATCGGGCGGGTGTAGAGGAAGTCGTAGCTGCCGCCCGACAACGACAGCGCGCGGCGGAAGTTCGCCTCCGCCATCGGCCCCATGATGAGGGCGAGCACGACGGGCGAGGCCGGGAAGTCCCACTTCTGCATGAAGTAGCCGACGACGCCGGCCGCCAGCATGATCCAGATGTCGAACATGCTGTTGTTGATGGCGTAGGTGCCGACGATGCACAGCGCCAGGATGCACGGCGTCAGCACCGACTTCGGCATCTGCAGGATGCGCCCCATGAAACGCAGCGAGCCGAGGCCGACCACCAGCATGAAGACGTAGCAGACCAGCATGCCGGCAAACAGCGTGAAGACCAGATCGGCGTGGTCCTTGAACAGCAGTGGGCCGGGCTGCAGACCCTGAAGGGTCAGCGCGCCCAGCATCACGGCGGTCACCGCGTCGCCGGGGATGCCCAGCGTCAGCATGGTCAGCAGCGCGCCGCCCGTGCAGCCGTTGGCGCCGGATTCGCAGGCGGCGACGGCGCCCAGCTCGCCCTTGCCGTAGTTCTCCGGCGTCTTGCTGAAACGCTTGGCCTCGTTGTAGGCGACGAAGGCGGCGATGTCGGCGCCGGCGCCGGGGATCATGCCGATGACGATGCCGAGGCCCGAGGAGCGCGCGATGTTGCCCAGTTGGCGGCGGAACATGTGCCAGGGCGGAATGATGCGGTCCAGCGCCGCGGCCATGCCGGCGCGGACCTGCGGGTCCTCCAGCGACTTGAAGGCTTCGGCCGCGGCGAACAGGCCGATCATCACAGGGATGAAGGGCACGTTGAACAGCTCGGTGTAGCCGCCGGTGTAGCGCGGGAAGCCGCCCATCGGGTCGAGCCCGACGGTTGCCAGCAGCAGACCGAGGAAGCCGGAGATCAGGCCCTTGATGACCGACACGCCGGAGATGCTGGCGATGATCGACAGGCCGAAGACGGCAAGCGCGAAGGACTCCGACGCGCTGAACTCCAGGGCGAAGCGGGCCAGCACCGGGGCCAGGAAGATCAGCACGAAGACGCTGGCTGTGCCGCCCAGGAAGGACGAGAAGGTGGCGGTGCCCAGCGCGATGCCGGCCTGCCCCTTCTTGGTCAGCTCGAACCCGTCGATGGCGGTCGCCGCGGCGGCGGGAGTGCCGGGGATCTTGAGCAGGATCGCGGTGACCGACCCGCCGTAGATGCCGCCGAAGAAGACGCCGGAAATCATCAGCAGGCCCGACAGCGGGTCCATGCCGAAGGTGAAGGGCAGCAGGATGGCCACGCCCATCGTCGCCGTCAGGCCGGGCAGAGCGCCGATGATGATGCCCAGCGTGACGCCGAACAGGGCGAGCAGCAGCGCCATGGGCTGGTTGAGCAGCGCCTGCGCGCCGTGAAGAAGCATATCGAGTTCGTACATCTCACCCCTCCGTCAGCGGAGCGTTGCGGCCGGTCGGATCGGTTCGGGTCATTCGAAGAGACTCCCGACCGGAAGCGGCACGCTGAGCGCGATGGCGAAGGCGGCGTAGATGAGCGCGGTCAACACGGCGGCGATGGCGGCGTTCGCGATCAGGTTGCGCCGTCCCATCAGCCACATCAGGCCGAACAGATAGATGGGCGTCGCGATGGCGTAGCCGACGAACTCCATGGCGTACAGGCAGGCGGCGGTCGCGACGATGCCGATGGCCACCGTGCCATAGCTGGCCTTCGGCCCGGCGTCCGCCGGACTCTCCGCGGGCGCGGCGGGCGCCCGCAACGTGTTGATGATCAGGATCCCGCAGAGCACCAGCAGGGCGACCGCGAAGATGATGGGGAAGCGGGCGGGGCCGACGTCGGTCTCCAGCATGGTCGGCGGGAAGTCACCCGCGACGATGATGGCGGCCACGGCGACCGCCATGACGAGGACGGCGATGACCAGCGTGGCAAGGCGGTCCTGCGGGCGCAGGCCAACCTTGCCGCCCGGAGCGGGAGCGTTGCTCATGAATGAATCTCCTTCGGACGCCCGGCGGCCCGAAGGCCGCCGGGGACACGCCGGGGATGCGGCTTATGTGGATCGGCTTACTTGGACAGGCCGATCTGCTTCATCAGCACCTTGAACATCTCGGCGTCCTTCTCCATGGCCACCTTGTATTCCGGGCCGTCGAGGTAGGCGTAGCTGAGGTTCATCTTGGTCAGCTGGTCGCGGAAGCCCTGCTCCTCGACCGCCTTCTTGGAGGCGGTGCGCAGCGTCTCGACGATGTTCGCCGGGGTCTTCTTCGGAACGACGATGCCGCGCCAGGTGGCGACCGTCACGTCGATGCCCTTCTCCTTCAGCGTCGGGGCGTCCGGGAAGGCCTTGGAGCGCTGGTCGTCCATCACGGCCAGGATGCGCAGCGTGCCGGCGGCGACATGGCTGGACACCTCGGCTGGGCTGACGCTGACCGCCTCGATGTGGTTGCCGAGGAGGGCGGTGACCGCCGGGTTGGCGCCGTCGTACGGGATGTGGCTGAACTTCAGGCCCGACTTGGTCGCCAGGGCCTCGGCGGCGAGGTGCCAGATGGCGCCGGTGCCGGAATTGCCGATGCGGACCTTGCCCGGGTTCTCCTTGGCGTAGGCCAGGAACTCCTCGATGGTCTTCCACGGCGCGTTGGCGTTGACCGTGATGGCGCTCGGCTCGGCGTTCAGGCGGGCGATCGGGGTGAAGTCATCGGCCGTGAAGCGGGCGACGCCGAGGTTCGGCAGGGTGGTGATCTCCACGGTGCCCATGCCGATGCGGTAGCCGTCCGGACGGGCTGCCATGATCTCCGACAGACCGACGGCGCCACCGCCACCGGTCTTGTTCACCACGCCTACCGACTGCGGCAGGTGACGGTTCACGGCGTCCGCGTAGGCGCGGGCCACCAGATCGGTGCCGCCGCCGGCCGCGTAGGGAACAATCAGCTCGATCGCCTTGGTCGGGTACTCGGCGGCCTGCACGGCGACCATCATCGTGGCGGAGGTCAGCGCGCCGACGACGGCGCCGGTGACGAAACGATAGCCCTTCATGAACGTTCTCCCTGGAAAATTGCTTGTGATGGTGAGGGGGGAGGAAACCCGCGGCGCGTTCTGCGACCGGCCGCGGGTGGTGTCTGTTGTCCTGGTTCGGTCAGCGCGGGTTGAGACGCCGCCACGCGGCGACGAAGGCGTCCGCCCGCTCGCCGACCTCGGCGGCGGACAGGCCAGGCGCGTAGAGCGCGGACCCCAGCCCGAAGCCGGCCACGCCGGCCTCCAGGAACGGCGCCATGGTGTCCGGGGCGATGCCGCCGACGGGCAGCAGGCGGGTGCCGGCCGGCAGGATGGCGCGCATCGCCTTGATGACGCGCGGGCCGACCAGCTCCGCCGGGAAGATCTTCAGGGCGTCGGCCCCGGCTGACAGCGCTGCGAAAGCTTCCGTCGGCGTGGCGATGCCGGGCAGGCTGACCAAGCCCGCGGCCTTGGCGGCGCGGATCACCGCGGTGTCGGCGTGCGGCATGACGACCAGGTCGGCGCCGATCTCCTTCAGCCGGGCCACCTGCTCCACCGCCAGGACCGTGCCGGCGCCGACCAGCGCGTCGCGCGGCAGCAGCCGGCGGACGGCGGCGATGCTCGTGAACGGATCGGGCGAGTTCAGCGGCACCTCGATCATGCGGAAGCCGCTGTCGTAGAGCGTCTGCGCGACGCCCTCCGCCTCCGCGGGGGTCAGGCCGCGCAGGATGGCGACCAGCGGCAGGGCGGAAAAGGCGGCGTCGAAGCGGGCCTTCAGGGACTCGTCGGACATCATCGTTGCGGACATATCGGTTACTCCCCCGCCGGCGCGATCAGGCCGGCGGCAACGGCGAACTGGAAGAGCCCACGCGGGGCGGTGTTCTCAAGCCGGTCGGTGGGCTCGACGCCCAGCAGCTCCAGGCCGCGCACGTAGCGGCGGCAGAGCGCGCCCTCGCCGATCAGCAGAAGCGGACGGCCCTCGTGCAGCTCGTTGCGCATGTGGCCGAGGCCGGAGACCAGCTCATGGCCGATCAGCAGGCCGGACAGGTAATCCTTCAGAAGCTCCGCCGGCATGCGGCGGGTGATGCCGAGCGTGCGCGCGGCGAAAATCTGGTGCGTGAAGTCGCCCGGCCCGCCGGCCTGCGCCGCCCGCACGCCCTCGGCGAAGGCGGCGTCGGACTCGGCCTCCGTCGGGGCGGCGTCCGCCGGCATCAGCCGGCCGAGGATCGAGTGCTTGCACAGCACGGCGAAGGTCTCGCCGGTCATGTAGGTGGAGAAGCGGATCATGCGCCCGCCGACGATCTCCACCCATTTGGAATGGGTGCCGGGCAGCACCATGCAGGCGTCGCGGCCCCAGTCGGGACGGTCGGCCAGCACGCCGGCGATCTGGATCTCCTCGCCGCGCAGGATGTCCGGCGGGCCGCTCGGCGGGTCGTAGAGGACGCCCGGAGCGATCAGGATGCGGGAGCCCGAAGCGCTTTCCACCGGGATGGCCTGCGACGCCAGGGTGGTCGTGTCGGCGGGGCAGCGGACATAGGGGGCCTCGCGCCAGCCCTGGGCGCTGCCGACCATGCCGCCGGCCACCACCGGCAGGCCGCGATGGGCGGTCAACCAGTCGCCGCACAGGTCGGCGAAGGCCTGCTCGAAGCCGGCGACTCCCGGCATCGGCAGATTCTGGATGCCGTGCGCGTTGGCGCGCTGGTCGAGCACCCGCCCGTCGCCGCCCATCAGGAAGCCGCGCAGGCTCGACGTTCCCCAGTCGAGGGCGATCAGCGATGCCCCGACGCCCGTTCGTCCCGTTTCCATCCCAAATCCTTTGAAATCGCGTCGGCGACCGCCCGGACCACGGGTCCAAGCTCCTCCATCCGTTCGTCCGGCATGTACGGCACGGCGCTCGCCACGCTGATGGCGGCGACCACCTGATTGCGGACGTCACGGATCGGCGCGCCGACGCAGCGGATGCCGATTTCGTTTTCTTCAAGGTCGAAGGACCAGCCGCGGTCCACATAGGCGGCCAGCCGGGATTCGAACTCCGGCCAGGGCGCCAGCGGGGGCCGTTCCGGCGCCGCCGCGGTCAGGCGAAGCGCGTGTTCGTACAGCTCGGACCAGCGCTCGCGCGGCAGGCCGAGGAGAAGCGCCTTGCCCAGCCCCGTGGAGGCCAGCGGCATGCGCAGGCCGATGCGCGACCGCATCTCCAGCCCGCGCGTGTTCGGAATCTTGTCGAGGTAGAAGACCTCCGCCCCTTCGACGACGCCGAGATGGACGGTGTCGCCGGTCTGGCGGGCCAACTCCTCGATATGCGGCCGGGCAATGGCGACCAGCGGGCGCTGTTCCAGCGCGCGCATGCCGAGCGCGATCAGCTTCGGCCCCAACAGATAGCCCTTGTAGGGCACGTGATGCAGATAGCCGTCCTGGGTCAGGCTGTTGAGCATCCGGTGCGTGGTGCTGCGCGGCGTGCCCAGCCGGGCGGCGATGCCCTTCACGTCCCCGATGCCCGCCGCCACGCATTCCAGGAGGGCGAGGCCGCGCATCAGCGTCTGGGTTCCGGAGGCCTGCGGCTTCTCCGGCGACGCTTGTGCATCGAGCGGATTTGCTCCGATGCCGGCCATTTCCCCCTCCTGCGTTCTTGTCCGATATCTGGCATATCAGTTTCCGCCACTTTATGAAGACGCACGGAGTGTGTCAAATAAATAAATCGTCGTCCATATAGTGAGACATTGCCGGCGCAAGACAGCCTTGCCCCACCGTCCGGGCGGCCGTCTTGATCGGGGCGGCGTTCCTGCCCATCTGTTCCCTTGAGGCGACCGGGGCCGCGCATGGTGCGGGCCACACAGGCCGTCTTCCCGCGCCTTCGCAAAGGGCGGGAACCATAACGAACGGAGTGCCTGATGGACTTCGGTCTGTTCACCGACCGTGCGCGCGGCGTCATCCAGGCTGCGCAACTGGCGGCTCTCGCCGGACGCCACCAACAGCTCGTCCCCGAACATCTCGTGAAGGCCCTGGTCGAGGACGCCGACGGCGTGCCCGCCAAGCTGATCCGCGATGCCGGCGGCGATCCCGAGCTTCTGAAGACCGCCGCCGAGGAAACCCTCAACCGCCAGACCCGCGTGGATGGCGAAGGGCCGCACCCGATCTTCATGTCCCCGGCGCTCGCCGGCGTGCTCCAGAACGCCGTCGAAACGGCGCGGGGTGCCGGCGACAAGTTCGTCTCCCCCGAACGGTTGCTCGAATCGCTGGCCGCCCAGGGCGGCGCCACCCGCGCGCTGTTCCACCGCGCCGGCGTCGATCCTGCGGTGCTGGTCGAGGGCGTCGAGTCGCTGAGCCGGAACCGCCCGGCCGACCGGCAGGAGGATTCCCAGATGGGCGAGGCGCTCGCCAAATACGCCCGCGATCTGACGGAAGAGGCGCGGCAGGGCCGTCTCGACCCGGTGATCGGGCGCGACGACGAGATCCGGCGGACCATCCAGGTCCTGGCCCGGCGCACCAAGAACAACCCGGTCCTGATCGGCGAGCCCGGCGTGGGCAAGACCGCTGTTGTGGAAGGGCTTGCCCAGCGGCTGGCCTCCGGCGACGTGCCGGAGGGGCTGAAGGACCGGCGCGTGTTGGCACTCGACCTCACCGCCCTGCTGGCCGGCGCCAAGTTCCGCGGCGACTTCGAGGAGCGGCTGAAGGCCGTCCTGTCGGAGGTGCAGCAGGCGGCGGGCCGCATCATCCTGTTCATCGACGAGCTGCACTCGCTGATCGGCGCCGGCCGCACGGACGGCGCGATGGACGCCGCCAACATGCTGAAGCCCGCGCTGGCGCGCGGCGAGCTGCGCTGCGTCGGCGCCACCACGCCGGACGAGTACCGCAAATACATCGAGAAGGACGCCGCACTCGCCCGCCGCTTCCAGCCGGTGAATGTGGACGAGCCGTCTGACGAGGATGCCGTGTCGATCCTGCGCGGCATCAAGGGCAAGTACGAGGTGCACCACGGCGTGCGCATCGCCGACGCGGCGGTGGTCGCGGCGGTTCAGCTCTCCGCCCGCTACATCGCCGACCGTCGACTGCCCGACAAGGCCATCGACCTCGTCGACGAAGCGGCCAGCCGCCTGCGCATGGCCATCGACAGCAAGCCGGAGGCGCTGGACGCCGTCGGCCGCCGCGTCGCCCAGCTGAAGATCGAGCGCGAGGCCCTGAAGTCGGAGCCGGACGCCGCTTCGCAGGAACGGCTGCACAAGCTGGAGTCCGAACTGGCGGTGGACGAGGCGAAGCTGACCGCCATGGAGGAGGAATGGCGCGTCGGCCAGTCCCGCCGCACCGAGGGCCGCCGCCTGAAGGAGGAGTTGGACCAGGCCCGCACCAAGCTGGAGCACGCCCAGCGCGACGGCGACTGGGCGAAGGCTGGCGAGCTGGCCTACGGCGTCGTTCCCGACCTGGAGAAGCGTCTGGCCGAGGCCGAATCCCGCGCCAACGCGGAGCGGGAGGAAGTCACGGCGAAGGACATCGCCGCCGTGGTCACCCGCTGGACCGGCATCCCGGTGGACCGCATGCTGGACAGCGAGCGACAGCGGCTGAAGGGTATGGAGGACCGGCTGGCCGAGCGCGTCGTCGGTCAGGCGGAGGCGGTGCGCGCCGTGTCCAAGGCGGTGCGCCGGGCGCGGGCCGGGTTGAAGGACCCGAACCGCCCGACCGGCTCCTTCCTGTTCCTCGGCCCGACCGGCGTCGGCAAGACGGAGCTGGCCAAGGCGCTGGCCGCCTTCCTGTTCGACGACGAGACCGCGGTCACCCGCGTCGACATGTCGGAGTATATGGAGAAGCACTCCGTCGCCCGCATGATCGGCTCGCCCCCGGGCTATGTCGGCTACGACGACGGCGGCACGCTGGCCGAGAAGATCCGGCGCCGGCCCTATCAGGTCGTCCTGCTCGACGAGGTGGAAAAGGCCCATCCGGACGTGCTGAACGTGCTGCTCCAGGCGCTCGACGACGGGCGGCTGACCGATGGCCAGGGCCGCACGGCGGACTTCCGCCACGCGATCCTGATCATGACGTCGAACCTGGGGGCGGACGCCCTGACCGCCCTCGGCGAGGACGACAGCCTGGAGGGCGCGCGGGTCGAGGTGATGGACGCGGTGCGCCGCGCCTTCCGGCCGGAGTTCCTGAACCGGCTGGACGATGTGCTGATCTTCCGCCGGCTGGGACGCGAGCAGATGGCCCACATCGTGGACATCCAGCTTGCCCGCGTCGCCGACCGTCTGGCGGAACGCGGCCTGTCGCTGACCGCCGACGACGCGGCCCGCGCCCGGCTCGCCGACCTCGGCTGGGACCCGGCCTTCGGCGCCCGTCCATTGAAGCGGGCGGTGCAGAATCTGGTGGAGGACCCGATCGCCGAGCGGCTGCTCGACGGCGAGGTGGACGAACGCTCGACCCTGCACCTGTCGGCGCGGGACGGTCGCCTGACCTTGGACGGCGTCCCCGTCGAGGAGGACCGAGCCACCGGCTTCAAGGCCCCGGAGCGCCCGCCGCTTGGCTTCGCCCTGACCGGCAGCGGCGGCGGACGCAGCAGCGCCGCCGTCCACTGAGCGTGACGCGAAACGAGAACCCCGGCCCGCATGGGCCGGGGTTTTTTCGTTGCGCGCATTCCCCACGGCATCAACGAACTTCGGCTGTCTGTGGTAAGCAGGGGAACGGTCGCGCCGTCATCGGCGCATCATGCGGAGAGCCGGGGAATGAGCGGACGGAACGGATACGGTGAAAACGCGACAGCCCTCACGGAACAGTACGAGAGCGTGGCCTTCACCGATGTGCATCGCGATGTGCTCCATCTCTTTCCCTCCCGGCCGAGCCGCATCCTGGACATCGGCGCGGGCACGGGACGGGACGCGGCCGCCCTCTCGCGGCGCGGTCACGAGGTGAGCGCCGTCGAACCGACCGCGGAGCTTCGCGGCGCGGGGATGCGCATCCACGCCGCGACGCCGATCCGGTGGATCGACGACACTCTGCCGGATTTGGCGGCGGTGCGGAGCCTGGGCGGGCGCTACGACGTCGTGCTGCTCACTGCGGTGTGGATGCACCTCGACGAGGCCCAGCGCGGCATCGCGATGCCGCACATCGCCGGTCTCCTGAAGCCGAACGGCCGGGTCATCCTGTCCTTGCGGCACGGCCCTGTGCCGGCGGGGCGGACGATGTATGATGTTTCAGCCGCTGAGACCATCAAGCTTGCCGAGTCCGTCGACCTGCGCTGCATCCATCGGAATGACCGGGAGGATATGCTCGGCCGCGGTGACGTGTCCTGGAGCTTTCTCGGTTTGGAGGCGCGCTGACCGCTTACGACCGCTGGCGCTCGGGCACCATCAGCCAGCGCGCCAGGGCGTAGAGGTTGACCGCCACATAGACCGCCGCCCCGACCACCCCCATGATGAGGCCGCCGAGCTGCTGGTCGGCGAGCGCCGACAGGCCCCAGGGCGCCGTCGTCTCCAGATGGTAGACGAACAGCGGCTGCGGGGCGAAGATCAGCAGGGCCGCCAGGATGGCGAGGTGGACCGAGGTGCCGAAAGCCGACAGCAGACCCCTCCCCCGCATGGCCGCATCATCCGGGGCCAGCACGGTCCGCCACGCGGCGACCGCGCCGACGAGCAGGCTGGCGTGCATGACCCACAGCACCGCGTCGAAGCGCAGCGCCGCCATGTAGGGTCCCGGCAGATGCCATACCCAGAGGAACAGCCCGAACAGGCCCCAGGCGATCTCCGGAACGGCCAGGGGTGAGGCAAGGGTGCGCACCCAGCCCGGCCAGCGCACCACACCCATCGGCCAGGACAGGACCAGCAGGGGCGCCGCGACCTGGATGGTCAAAAGATGCTGGACCACCCGCGCCGAGAAGAGGGCGGAGGTCAGGTTGCACAGTGGCGACACGAAGGCGGCGAACAGCACCAGCCAGCCCGCGGCGAAGCACCAGGGCTGATGCCGCGCCATCCCCGCTCCATGCCGCCGCGCCACCATCGCGTATCCCACGGCGGCCAGGGCGAACACGGACAGCAGGACCGGGTCGCCGTTCCAGGCGCTCCAGAACCCGTCCGGCACCGGTGGGGCGCCACAATAGGGAATGATGGACGGCAGCGTTTCGGCGAGCGGCGTTGCGGTGGGCACGGCTGGACCTCCCTTGGCCTACAGCCGTGTAAAACCGGGAACAGCTCACAGGTTCCCGAACGCCGCCCTTCGGCTCAGGCCCGTTCGGTGGTTTCGATCAGGTCGGTGCGCCCGATCCGGCGCAGCGAGGCCTCCAGCCGCGTGTCGTCCTCGCGGATCTCCCGCAGGGTGTGCAGCGTGAACATCACATGCGCCTCCGCCGCCGCATGGGCGGCTTCGGCGTCGCCGGCCAGCACCGCGTCGACGATGGCCAAATGCTGCTCCAGCAGCAGGTCGCGCACCCCCGGCCGGGTGTAGAGCCGGTCGCGGTTGTAGAAAACGTCGTTGCGCAGCATCTCCGACAGCGCCCCCATGATGTGCAGCATCACCGTGTTGTGCGCCGCCTCGTAGAAGGCGAGGTGAAGCTGGGCGTCCACGTCGGCCTCTTCCGACGGGTCGTCCTTGCCGTGGGCGTCGCGCATGCGCTGGGCGAGGGCACGGATCGCCTTGCGGTCGAGGTCGGTCGCCCGCTGCGCGGCCAGCTTGGCCGCCGCCGCCTCGATGGAGGTGCGGAATTCCAGATAGTGGAAGGGCGCGTCCGGATCGGATTGCAGCAGCGCCGCCAGCGGGGCGGCGATGGGCGCCAGGAACTGCGCGATGTGCGTGCCGTTGCGCCCGGAGACGAGCAGCCCGCGCTCCTCCAGCTTCTCCAGGGCGTCGCGCAGCGACGGGCGCGAGACGTCGAGCTTGAGCGCCAGATCCCGTTCCGGCAGCAGCTTCTCCCCCGGACGCAGCACGCCTTCGCGGATCAGCGTCTCCAGATGGTCGGCGATGGCGTCCGCCAATTTGGCCGGCTTGATCATTCCCTTGCCCTGCCCCTTGCCCTGCATCCGCAGAAATCCCATCCGATCCCGAAGGTTAGATATCGCCACGGCTTTCGCGCGTCCAGCCCCACCGCACCCCATGGCACCATTTCCCGATCGCAACGCCATCGAAGGGGTCAGGTGGTAATACCACGGGCAAGAAAAAGTCTCTCGCTACGCCGCCGGTAAATTGAATTTTCCCTATTGCCAACCATTGCGACCCAATGTATCCGTTCAGAGCCTTTGGTCATATGTTTTGACCGGAGCCCAACCCAAGAAAAAACTGATCTCCACGGCTGAACGGCCGTGGAATGACAGGCGGCGCGCGTCCGGATAAGACGCGCGGATCCGGGCTCCATTCATGGTCGCAGGCCAAAGCGCAGAACCGAGAATCTGCGGCATAGGTAGGAAACATGCAGCCCTGGACACAAGTCTACGATCCCGCGGGTAACCTTTGGCTTTCGGCACTTGTGGCCGCGTTGCCGATCATTTTCTTCTTCATCGCGCTGACCGTTCTGCGCTTGAAGGGCCACATCGCGGGCACCATCACCGTCGCCATTTCGCTGGCCGTCGCCATCCTGTTCTACAAGATGCCCGTCGGCATGGCGCTGGCGTCCGCCGGATACGGCTTCCTCTACGGCCTGTGGCCCATCGCCTGGATCATCGTGGCCGCCGTGTTCCTCTACAAGATCACGGTCAAGACCGGCCAGTTCGAGGTCATCCGCTCGTCGGTGGTGTCGATCACCGAGGACCAGCGGCTTCAGATGCTGATGGTCGGCTTCTCCTTCGGCGCCTTCCTGGAAGGCGCGGCGGGCTTCGGCGCGCCGGTCGCCATCACCGCGGCGCTGCTGGTCGGGCTGGGCTTCAACCCGCTCTACGCCGCCGGCCTCTGCCTGATCGCCAACACCGCCCCGGTGGCCTTCGGCGCCATGGGCATTCCGATCATCGTCGCCGGTCAGGTCACCTCGCTCGACCCGTTCCGGATCGGCGCCATGGCCGGCCGCCAGCTTCCGCTGCTCTCCGTCTTCGTTCCCTTCTGGATCATCATGATCATGGACGGCTGGAAGGGCGTGCGCGAGACCTGGCCCGCCATCCTGGTCGCCGGCGGCACCTTCGCCGTCACCCAGTACTTCACCGCCAACTTCATCGGGCCGGAGCTGCCGGACATCACCTCCGCGCTGGTCAGCCTCGTCAGCATCACCGTCTTCCTGAAGTTCTGGAAGCCCAAGGCGATCTTCCGCTTCCCCAACTCGCCGCTGCCCGCCGGTCCGGTGCCGCAGTCGGTCGGCGCCATGGCGTCGAGCGAGTTCAACGCCCAGCGCGGCTACAGCGGCGGCGAAATCGCCAAGGCCTGGTCGCCCTTCCTGATCCTGACCGTGATCGTCACGATCTGGAGCCTGAAGCCCTTCAAGGCCCTGTTCGCCAAGGGCGGCGCGCTGGCCGACACGGTGCTGTACTTCCCGGTCGCCGGGCTGGACAAGCTGGTGCTGAAGGCCGCGCCGATCGTCGCCTCGCCCAAGCCCATCGAGGCCGTCTACAAGCTCGACCTGCTGTCGGCCACCGGCACGGCCATCCTGATCTCCGCGATCATCACGATGGTCATGCTGAAGATGCGCCCGGCCGACGGCGTCAAGACCTTCGTCGAGACGGTCAGCGAGCTGAAGCGCCCGATCTACTCGATCGGCATGGTCCTGGCCTTCGCCTTCATCGCCAACTACTCGGGCCTGTCCTCGACCCTGGCGCTGCTGCTGGCCGGCACGGGCTTCCTGTTCCCGTTCTTCTCGCCGATCCTCGGTTGGCTGGGCGTGTTCCTGACCGGTTCCGACACGTCGAGCAACGCGCTGTTCTGCGGCCTGCAGGCCACCACGGCGCAGCAGGTGGGCGTGTCCGACGTGCTGATGGTCGCGGCCAACACCACGGGCGGCGTCACCGGCAAGATGATCTCCCCGCAGTCGATCGCCGTGGCCTGCGCCGCGGTGGGTCTGGTCGGCCGCGAGTCCGAGCTGTTCCGCTTCACCGTGAAGCACAGCCTGTTCTTCGTCGCGATCATCGGCGTCATCACGATGATCCAGGCCTACATCCTGCCCTGGATGATCCCCTAAAGCGTCGAAGCCTGCCCCCCTTCTCCTCCCCCCGGGGAGAAGGGGCGTCATCCACTGCCGAGCTTTATTTCCTACGGCGCCGCTCGGCCTTCCATCCGGTCGGGTGGCGCCGCTTTCTTTGTGCGCCGTCTTCCTTGCGCCCCTTGGCCCTTGTGCATTGCAGCAGCGCAGCGCTGCGTTTGGTCAATTCATTTTACCATTGCGGCCACCCAGCAAATCGATTATCCGACGTACTGACTGTGGCACACAACAAGCCGTCCGTCCGACGGGCGGAAACAAACGTCCCCCCAGCACCCGCAACCCGGACCGGCGATCACGGAGGAGTCGTCGCGCGGTCCCAGATCCGGAGGTCCCGAGAACCGATGCTGCCTGCGCCCTATGACCGCCTGCACGCGGCCCTCCGGGAGTTCATGCCGGACGAACGCCTCGTCACCGACCCGCTGCGCACGCTGGCCTACGGGACCGACGGCAGCTTCTACCGCCTGATTCCGAAGATCGTCGCCATCGTCGAGGCCGAGGGCGAGGTGGTGCGGCTGCTCAACCTCTGCCGGGAGCTGAAGACCCCGGTGACCTTCCGCGCCGCCGGCACCAGCCTGTCGGGCCAGGCGGTCACCGATTCCGTCCTGGTCCTGCTGGGCGACAGCTGGCGCGGCTGCACCATCCCGCCGGGTGCGGCGACGGTGACCCTCCAGCCCGGCGTCATCGGGGCGGAGGCGAACCGCAAGCTGGCTCCCTTCGGGCGCAAGATCGGTCCGGACCCCGCCTCCATCGCCACCGCCAAGATCGGCGGCATTGCGGCGAACAACGCCAGCGGCATGTGCTGCGGCACCGCCCAGAACAGCTACCGCACGCTGGCCTCCATGCGGCTCGTGCTGGCCGACGGCACGCTGCTGGACACCGGGGACGCCGCCAGCCGCGGCGCCTTCGCCGTCAGCCACGGCGCCCTGCTGGCCGGCCTGTCCGATCTGGCCGCCCGCACCCGCGCCGACGAGAAACTGGCGGAGCGCATCCGCAACAAGTTCCGCATCAAGAACACCACCGGCTACAGCCTGAACGCCCTGGTCGACTTCGAGGACCCCGTCGAGATCCTCCAGCACCTGATGATCGGGTCGGAAGGCACGCTCGGCTTCCTGTCCGAGATCACCTACAACACGGTGCCGGAGCACGCCCACAAGGCGAACGCCCTGCTGATGTACCCGGACATCGGGGAGGCCTGCCGCGCCGTCGCGCTGATGAAGCCGACGCCGGTCTCGGCGGTGGAGCTGATGGACCGTGCCTCGCTGCGCTCGGTCGAGGGCAAGCCGGGCATGCCGGACTTCATCGGCGGGCTGGGTCCGGACGCCTCCGCCCTGCTCGTGGAGATCCGCGGCGAGGACGCGGCGGCGCTGGACGCCAACATCGCCGCGGTCGGCGCGGTGATCGCCAGCACCCGGACCCTGTTCCCGCCGACCTTCACCACCGACGCCAAGCTGGGCGAAAGCTACTGGAAGATCCGCAAGGGCCTGTTCCCGGCGGTCGGCGCCATGCGCAAGGTCGGCACCACGGTCATCATCGAGGACGTGGCCTACCCGCTCGACCGGCTGGCCGAGGCGACGGTCGAGCTTCAGGCGATGTTCCTGAAATTCGGCTACACCGAGGCGATCATCTTCGGCCACGCCCTGGAAGGGAACCTGCACTTCGTCTTCACCCAGGCCTTCGACACCGACGAGGAGGTGGACCGCTACCGCCGCTTCATGGACGCGGTGTGCGATCAGGTGGTGCGCAAGTACGACGGTTCGCTGAAGGCGGAGCACGGAACAGGCCGCAACATGGCCCCCTTCGTGGAGATGGAGTGGGGTCCGCAGGCCTACGGCCTGATGAAGGAGATCAAGGCGCTGCTCGACCCGCAGGGCCTGCTGAACCCCGGCGTCATCCTGAACGACGACCCGGAGGCGCATCTCAAGAATCTGAAGGCGATGCCGCCCGCCCACGCGCTGGTGGACACCTGCATCGAGTGCGGCTTCTGCGAGCCGACCTGCCCGTCGCACAAGATGACGCTCTCGCCCCGCCAGCGCATCGTCGGCTGGCGCGAAATCTCGCGTCTTGAAGCCACCGGCGCCGACGCGGCTCGGCTCAACGCGCTGCACGATGCCTACGACTACCAGGGTATCGACACCTGCGCGGCCTGCGGCCTCTGTTCCACCGCCTGCCCGGTGGGGATCGAGACGGGTCTGCTCATCAAGGCGATCCGCGGCGACCGGCGCGGGGCGGTGGCCCAGGGGTTCGGCACCTACGTCGCCGGCCACACCGCCGGCGCGCTGTCGGTCGCGCGCGCCGGCCTGAAGCTCGCCGATCTGGCGAAGCGGACGCTGGGCGACGATACGGCGAACGGGCTGTTCGAGAAGCTGCGCACCGTCACCGGCCAGCGCCTGCCGCATCTGCCGCGCGCCCTGCCCACTCCGACCAACTTCACGCCGCTGCCCCAGGCCAAGGCGCCCGCCGACGCGCCGGCCGTCGTCTATGTGCCGAGCTGCACCAGCCGCAGCATGGGGCCGGCCGCCAGCGACCCGGAGAAGACCCCGCTGCCGGTGAAGGTGGAGGCGCTGTTCCAGAAGGCCGGATACCGCGTCGCCTATCCGGAGCAGCTGTCCTCCCTGTGCTGCGGCATGCCGCTGGAGAGCAAGGGCCTCGCCGCCCAGGCCGACGCCAAGGCGGAGGAGATGGTCCGCGCCATTTGGGCGGCCAGCGTCGACGGCACGGCTCCGGTGGTCCTCGACACCAGCCCCTGCTCCTTCCGGCTGAAGAAGCACCTGAAGGACGCCGGGCTCCAGGTCCTGGACCTGGTGGAGTTCATCCACGACCATCTGCTGGACCGTCTGAATTTCACCAAGCAGACGGAGCCGGTGGTGCTGCACCTGACCTGCTCCACCCGCCGCATGGGGCTGGATGCCAAGATGAAGGCGGTGGCCGCGGCCTGCGCCACCCAGGTGGTGGTGCCGGAGGATGTCGGCTGCTGCGGCTTCGCCGGCGACAAGGGTTTCACCACGCCGGAACTGAACGCCCACGCCCTGCGCCACCTGTCCAAGGACATCCCCGCCGGGGCCAAGGCCGGTTATTCGAACAGCCGGACCTGCGAGATCGGCCTGTCCGACCACTCCGGCTTGCCGTACCGTTCCATCGTCTATCTGGTCGATGCCTGCTCGACGCCGAAGGCTCCCGCCACGGCTTCCGCGCGCGCGTCGGAACCCGCGTTCTGAGGCGGGAGGGAGGAAAATCATGAGCCACGACGGCACCACGAGCCGCCCCGCCATCGAACGCCCTGACAGCGTTTACTTCTTCGGCACCTGTCTGGTCGACCTGTTCTACCCGGAAGCCGGCATGGCCGGCATGGAGTTGCTGAAGGCGCAGGGCGTCCGCGTCGTCTTCCCGCAGGGGCAGAGCTGCTGCGGCCAGCCCGCCTACAACTCCGGCTATCGGGAGGAAGCGCTGAAGGTCGCCCGCGCGCAGCTCGACTACTTCCCCGGCGACTGGCCCATCGTCGTGCCGTCGGGCTCCTGCGCCGGCATGATGAGCAAGCACTGGCCCGACCTGTTCAAGGGCGAGCCGGACGAGGCCCGCGCCCGTCAGGTGGCGTCCCGCGTGTGGGAGCTGACCCAGTTCCTCGTCCAGGTCCTGAAGGTCAAGTTCGAGGACCAGGGGCCGCCGGTGAAGATCACCTGGCACGCCTCCTGCCACGCCCAGCGCGAAATGGGCGTGACCGACGAGCCGAAGGCCCTGCTGCGCCAGCTCGCCAACGTCGAGCTGGTGGAGTTGCAGCGGGAGAAGGAATGCTGCGGCTTCGGCGGCACCTTCGCCGTGCGCCATCCGGAGATTTCGGCCGCCATGGTCGGCGACAAGGTGGCGGACATCGAGAACACCGGGGCCAAGGCCGTGGTGTCCGGCGACTGCGGCTGCCTGATGAACATCTCCGGCGCGCTGGAGGCTGGCCAGAAGCCGGTCCGCGGCGTCCACATCGCCCAGTTCCTGAAGGAGCGCACCCATGGGTGAGAGCAGCATCAACTTCGCGAAGGCCTCCAGCGCGGCGCTCCAGGACCAGCAGCTCCGCGGCAACTTCCGCCGGGCCATGGACGGGCTGATGTCCAAGCGCGCGGTGCAGTTCGCCGACACCGCCGAATGGAACGGGGTGCGGACGCTCGGCGCCTCGGTCCGCCTGCGCGCCCTGTCCAAGCTGCCGGAGCTGCTGGAGAAGCTGGAAGCCAACTGCACGAAGAACGGCATCCAGGTCCATTGGGCCTCCACCACCGACGAGGCCAACGCCATCGTCCTGTCCATCATGCAGCGCGTGAACGCCAAGCTGGTGGTCAAGGGCAAGTCGATGGTGTCGGAGGAGATGCACCTCAACGCCTTCCTGGAAAAGCACGGCATCGAGAGCCTGGAAAGCGACCTCGGCGAATACATCGTCCAGCTTGATGAAGCGATGCCCTCGCACATCATCATGCCGGCGATTCACATGAACACCAAGCAGATCGCCCATCTGTTCAAGCAGAAGATCAAGGAAGCGGAATACACCGAGGACGTGGCCCAGCTCACCGACCTCGCCCGCCGCGTCCTGCGCAAGAAGTTCGCGACCGCCGACGTCGGAATCTCCGGCGTCAACATGGCGGTGGCGGAGACGGGCACGCTCTGCCTGGTGGAGAACGAGGGCAACGGGCGCATGAGCACCACGGTGCCGCCCGTCCACATCGCCGTCATGGGCCTGGAGAAGGTCGTGGAGAAGCTGGAGGACGTGCCGCCGGTCATCAGCCTGCTGACCCGCTCCGCCACCGCCCAGCCGATCACCACCTACGTCAACATGATCTCCAGCCCCCGCAAGGAGGGCGAGAAGGACGGCCCGAACGAGATCCATCTGGTGATCCTCGACAACGGGCGGTCGGGCATCTACGCCGACGAGGAGCTGCGCAACACGCTGCGCTGCATCCGCTGCGGCGCCTGCATGAACCATTGCCCGGTCTACACCAAGGTCGGCGGCCACGCCTATCAGGCACCCTACCCCGGCCCCATCGGCTCGATCCTGATGCCCCAGGTGGAAGGGCTGGAGAAGCGGGGCGAGCTGCCGCACGCCTGCACCATGTGCAACGCCTGCGTCGAGATCTGCCCGGTCAAGATTCCCATCGTCGAGATCATGGGCCGCCTGCGGTCGGAGGCCGTGCACCCCGGCGACGCGGTGCGGGGCGCCGGCTCGCACGCCAGCAAGGCGGAGGCGATGGTGTGGAAGGGCTGGTCGATGACCTACGCCTCGCCGCTCGCCTACCAGTTCGCCACGGCGCTGCTGGCCAAGCTGGGCAACGCCGCGCCGACCAGTCTGCCGCTGCTGAAGGAATGGACGAACGTGCGGGCCAAGCCGCGCTTCGCCAACCGCACGCTCCACGCCCTCGCCCGCGAGAAGGGGATTCCCGATGTCTGAGTCCAGAAACGCGATCCTGGGCAAGCTGCGCGCCGGGCGCGACGCCCATCCTCTGACCCCGCCGGAGTCCGACTTCGCCGTCCTGCGCAACAAGCGCTGGGACGGCGCCGAACGGCTGGAGCGCATCAAGCGCATGATGGAAGCCGTCCACACGGAGTTCCTGGAGACGACCGAGGCCGACTGGCCCGCCGACGTCCAGGCCTTCCTCAAGGCGCAGGGCACCCGCAACCTGCTGTTCGGCCCGGCGACCGAGGCCGGGGGGCGCCTGTCAGCCGAATGGGCGGCGTCCGGGATGGCGGGCGGTCCGGAGCTGATCCCCTACGCCGACCGGGTCGAGACCTTCAAGGAGCGGCTGTTCGACGGAATCGACGCCGGCATCACCACGACGCTGGGGGCCATCGCCGACACCGGCAGCCTGATCGTCTGGCCGACGCCGGAGGAGCCGCGGCTGATGTCGCTGGTGCCGCACATGCATCTGGCGCTGCTGCGCGCCGACGCGCTGTACGACACCTTCTGGCAGGCGATGACCGAGAACCGCTGGGCCGACGGGATGCCGACCAACGCTCTGCTGATCTCCGGCCCGTCGAAAACGGCGGACATCGAGCAGACGCTGGCCTACGGCGTCCACGGGCCGAAGCGGCTGGTGGTGGTCATCGTCCGGTAAGGGTGCGGGGCGATCCCCTCTCCCGCCCCGGGAGAGGGGGGCGCCCCGCCCCCTTACCGGACGGAGACCACCACCCGTCTCCTAT
>NZ_WHOR01000179.1:0-11846 GCF_013340925.1 Azospirillum formosense | reverse complement strand
TCGCAGAGGGCACCCTCCCCTGCGAAGCGGGGGAGGGCCGGGGTGGGGGCAAAAGGTCCCTACAAGAGCCCGTCGGCGAAATCGGTGATCAGCGCCGACAGGAACAGGTCGAGCAGGACCAGGACCGCCGCCGCGACGCCGGAGATGTCCAGCGCCGTGCGCATGACGAACCACTGGTAGGTCAGCATCGCCAGCATGATGCCGAACACCAGCCCTTCGGAGATCGGGCCGGGCAGAATCCCCGTGGCGGCCAGGATCACCACCGGCAGATAGATGCCCATCTGCACGACCGACGACCAGTTGTAGGCGCACAGGAAATCGACGTAGCGGTTCTGCCGGTCCAGCAACCCGCTCACCCCGTGCATGACCACGGGGAAGGCCGTCCAGCTGATGACGTAGGCGATGGCCTCCACCACCACGAGCTGGAACAGCGGCGTGTCCGGCACCTGGCCCCACAGCCGGATCGCCAGCAGCAGCGTCCAGGCCGGGGCGACGATCACCGCGGCGTAGAAGGACTTCCACGCCCCTTCGGGGGTGCGGTCCAGATGCTGCAATCCGGTGGGGTCGAACCGGGCCAGACGATAGGCGCCGAAGACGGAGGAGGCGACGTCCCGGGCGGTCAGCGGCATGTTGCGGTCACCGGAGGGTGGTGGGAACGGGCGGAGGAAGCCTTAGGTCAACCGAGCCGGTCGAAGACGTTCCGCAAAACCTCGCCGTAAATGTCGGTCAGGCGGGTCAGGTCGTCCAGCGCGGTGTGCTCGTCCACCTTGTGCATCGTCTGCCCGACGAGGCCGAACTCGACCACCGGGCAGAAATTCTTGATGAAGCGGGCGTCCGACGTGCCGCCGGTCGTCGAGTATTCGGGACGGCGCCCGGTGACGCGCTCCGCGGCGTCCGCCACCAGCTCGGTCAGCGGGCCGGGCGGGGTGAGGAAACTGTCGCCCGACACGAAATGGTCCAGCTCGTAGGAGCCGCCCACCCGGTCGAGCCGTTCGCGCAGCCACGCCAGCAGCGTGTCGGCGGTGTGCAGGTCGTTGAAACGGATGTTCAGCGTCGCCTTGCCCTGCGCCGGGATGACGTTGTGCGCCGGGTTGCCGACGTCGATGGTCGTCAGCTCCAGGTTCGACGGCTGGAAATGCGGGGTGCCGGCGTCCAGCGGCTCCGCCGTGATGGCGGCCAGCATGCGGGCCAGCCGGGGCAGCGGGTTGTCGGCCAGATGCGGGTAGGCGACGTGCCCCTGCGCGCCGTGGACGGTCAGGAAGGCGGTCATGCTGCCGCGCCGCCCGATCTTGATCATGTCGCCCAGCGCCTTCGGGTTGGTCGGCTCCCCGACCACGCAGGCGTCGAGCTTTTCACCCTTGGCCTGCATCCAGTCCAGCACCTTGCGGGTGCCGTTGATGGCGACCCCCTCCTCGTCCCCGGTGATGAGCAGGCTGATCGAGCCCTTGGGCGCGCCGCCAGCTTTCACATGACGGGCCGCGGCGGCGACGAAGGCGGCGATGGCTCCCTTCATGTCCACCGCACCCCGGCCGTAGAGGCGGCCGTTGTGGATCTCCGCGGCGAAGGGATCGAGGGACCAGCCCTTCAGCTCGCCGGGGGGCACCACGTCGGTGTGCCCGGCGAAGCAGAAGTTCGGCCCCTCCCTGCCCAGACGGGCGTAGAGGTTGTCCACCGGCGCCGTGCCCTCCTCCTCGAACCGCAGGCGGTGGCAGACGAAGCCCAGCGGCGCCAGCGCCGCCTCCAGAACACCCAGAGCGCCGCCGTCCTCGGGCGTCACGCTGGGGCAGCGGATCAGGGCCTGCGCCACCGCGACGGGATCGCAGGGGTCGAAGGAGGGAGCGGCGGCGGCGGTGCTCATCGTGGCGTCTTCCCCGGCGTCAGTCGCGCAGCAGGTCGTTGATGGAGGTCTTGGCGCGGGTCTGCTCGTCCACGCGCTTGACGATCACCGCGCAATAGAGGCCCGGACCCGGCGTGCCGTCGGGCAGCGGCTTGCCCGGCAGGGTGCCCGGCACGACGACGGAGTAGGCCGGAACGCGGCCGACGAAGACCTCGCCGGTGTTGCGGTCGATGATCTTGGTCGAGGCGCTGATGAAGACGCCCATGGAGAGCACGGCGCCGCGCTCCACGATCACCCCCTCGACCACCTCGGAGCGGGCGCCGACGAAGCAGTCGTCCTCGATGATGACCGGGTTGGCCTGGAGCGGCTCGAGCACGCCGCCGATGCCGACGCCGCCCGACAGGTGGACGTTCTTGCCGATCTGCGCGCAGGAACCGACGGTGACCCAGGTGTCCACCATGGTGCCGCTGTCGACATAGGCGCCGACGTTGACGAAGCTGGGCATCAGGATGACGTTCGGCGCGACGTAGGCGGAGCGGCGGACCACCGCGCCCGGAACGGCGCGGAAGCCGGCGGCCTGGAACTGCGCCTCGGACCAGCCTTCGAACTTCGGCGGCACCTTGTCGTACCAGGAGGCGCCGCCCGGCGCGCCGGGGATCGTCTCGTTGGCGTTCAGGCGGAAGGACAGCAGGACCGCCTTCTTCAGCCACTGGTTCACGACCCAGCCGGCGTCCGTCTTCTGCGCGACGCGCAGGTCGCCGGAGTCGAGGCCGGACAGGGCCTCCTCCACGGCGTCGCGGACGGCGCCCTTGGTCGAAACATTCAGGGTGTCGCGGGTTTCCCACGCGGCGTTGACGGCGGATTCGAGGCTGGCGTGGCTCATGGCGGCATTCGCTGGGCTGTCTGTTCGAGGGTTCGGAACATGGGCCGCGCCGCGCCGCCTTGTCAACGTTGCCTTGTTCTTAAAGGGTTCCTACGGAGTGTGTGAGGAGCCTTGCGGGCGCCGCTCAGCCCGCGACCTCCTCCAGCCAGGCCGGCAGATCGTCGACGGTGTGGTCGATGTGGTTGCCGGTGCCGACTCCGCCCGCGTCGGGGCGGGACCAGTCGGCCTCGCTGCGCACCCACACCGTGGTCATGCCCAGGGCGTGGGCGGGGACGAGGTTGCGGGCGATGTCCTCCACCATGCAGGCGCGGGTGGGGTCGATGTCGTAATGGTTCACCAGGATGTCGTAGGGGCGCGGGTCGGGCTTGGGGACATAGCCGGCCTCGACGATGCCGAAGGTGGCCTCGAAGCAGCCGTCGATGCCCAGTTGCCGCGTCACGTTCTCGGCGTGGCGGACGGAGCCGTTGGTGTAGATGATCTTGCGACCCGGCAGCCGGTTCAGCGCGTCCGCCATGCCGGGGCAGGGGGCCACCGGGCTGACGTCGATGTCGTGGACATAGTCCAGGAAGGGCACCGGATCGACGTCGTGCTCCACCATCAGGCCGCGCAGCGTCGTCCCGTGCTCCCGGAAGAAGCGCTTCTGCATGACGCGCGCCTCCTCGTAGGTGATGCCGAAATGCCCGGCGATGAAATCGCCGATGCGCCGGTCCACCTGGGCGAACAGGTTGCAGGAGGCGGGATAGAGGGTGTTGTCGAGGTCGAAGATCCAGACCCCGGTGTCGCGAAGGGAAGCCATCATGGCCTGAACAATGGGGTTTCGCCGGCCCGCCCGCAAGCCGCTTCGCAGCATGGCCCGTTTCCGCTCCGGAGCGGCGGCGCTTTCAATGAGTGGTTGCGTATGGCAGGTGCCCGGACCGCCTGAAGAAAGATTCGGCGAAGAAACGCATTTTTCCGGTATACTCCGCCCCGCGCAGTCTCAGGTTCGCACCGTGTCCGCAGACCCAATGTCCGAAGTTCCGCCGGCCAACCCGCCCGGCGCCATCCTTACCCCCACGCTCCTGGCCGCCTTCCCCGGTCCGGCGATCCGGTTGGATTCCGCTCACGCGGTTGCCGCCGCGAACGCCGCCGCGGACGAGCTGCTGTCCGCCGGCGGACGCTGGCTCGCGGACATCCAGGGGTGGCTGGCAACCTGCAGCGTCGCGCCGGGCCTGCGCTCCCTTCCGGTGGAGTTGCCGCGTGGCGTGATGATCGTCGAATGGGCGGCCACACCGCTGCCCGACGGGGACATCCTTCTGCTGGGGCGCGACGCCACGCTGGAGCGGCAGCTCCGCCAGACGCTGATCGAGTCGCGCCGCCGCTACAAGGATCTCGTCGAGGTTTCGAGCGATTTTGCCTGGGAAACAGGCAGCGACGGGCGATTCGTCTTCGTCACGCCCAAGGGCGCGCTGGGCTACAGTTCCGATGCGTTGATTGGTCGCAACCCCAAGGATCTGGCGGTGACCGAGTGGGGAGACCTGCCGTTGCCGTTCGACAGCCGCCGCCCCGTCGATCAGGCGGAGCTGTGGCTGAAGCGGGTGGACGATCTGCCCGCCTGTTTCGTGGTGTCGGCGGTGCCGCTGTTCGGCCCGCAGGGCGAATGGATGGGGGCGCGCGGCGTTTGCCGCGAAACGACGGAGCAGGTGCTGCGCTCCGCCGAGCTGGCGCGGGTGCGCAATCGCGAGAAGATGCTCGCCCACATCGTCCACACGCTGCGCGACCAGCTCGACGCCCAGAAGGCGCTGCACGTCGCCGCGGTGGAAACCGCCCGCGCGCTGGGCGCCGACGGCTGCCGCATCTACCGCGCGACGGAAACGGGCGCCCTGCGTCCCGCCGCCGATTTCGCCGCGGAAATCCCGGAGGAACTGCTGTCCGACCTGTTGCGCCCCGTTCTGGAGGAGATCGCCGGCAGCGAAGAGCCGCATGAGCTGACCCTGGGCGCGAACCGGTTGCTGGCCGCCCGGACGGAGCACCGTCAGGCCGTCAACGGCGCCGTGGTGATCTGGCGCGGCGACGACTCCGATCCCTGGGACGACGAGGACCGGATGCTGCTGTCCGGCGTGGCCGACCACATCGGCATCGCCCACGCGCATCTGGCCTATCAGGAGCGGCTGCGCCGCCTGTCGGAGCGCGACGGGCTGACCGGCCTGTTCAACCGCCGCACCTTCTTCGAGCGTCTGGACGAGGTGCTCGGCCGCCCGGACACCGGGCCGTCCGCGCTTCTCTACGTGGACCTCGACAATTTCAAGGCGGTGAACGACCTGCACGGCCACCAGCAGGGCGACGCCGTGCTGATGGCCATCGGCGGGCTGCTGACCAACGGTGTCCGGCCCGGCGACCTGCCGGGACGGCTGGGCGGCGACGAGTTCGTCCTGTGGCTGGGCCGCACCGACGAGGCGCAGGCCGTGGCGGTCGCCGAGCGGCTGCTGGCCGGCATGGCCGCGCTGCGCCATCTCTCCGCCGGACCGGACAAGCCGCTGGGCCTGTCCATCGGCATCGCCGTCCACCGGGTGGGGCGCGAGACCCTGCAGGAACTGACCGACCGCGCCGACTCGGCGATGTACGACGCCAAGAAGCGCGGGAAGGGCCATTACGCCGTCGCCCCGGTCCCCATGGACACCGCCGTGGCGGCGGAGGCGTCGCGATGACCGCCTGCGGCGATCCCCAGCTTCTCGATCCCGCCGATTACGAGGCTGCCAAGCAGATGGCGCGCAGCACCGACCCGGCGGTGCGCCGCCGCGTCGCCGCGTCGCCCGAAACCCGGCCGGAGCTGCTTTACTTCCTGGCCGCCGACACCGCGGCGGAGGTTCGCGAGGCCATCGCCACCAACGCCGGCACGCCGCGGCAGGCCGACCTGATGCTGGCCACCGACCGGGAGGTCGCGGTGCGCGGCGCCCTGGCCCAGAAGGTCGCCCGGCTGCTGCCCGACCTGTCCGCCGACCAGGCGTCGCAGATCGAGCGGCTGACGCTGGAGTGCCTGGAGGCGCTGGCCCGCGACCAGGCGACGGAGGTGCGCGGCATCCTGTCGGAGGCGCTGAAGGAACTGCCCGGCGCGCCCCACGGCGTCATCAACACGCTGGCCCGCGACGTGGAGCTGTCGGTCTGTGCCCCGGTCCTGCAATTCTCGCCGATCCTGACCGACGAGGATCTGGCCGACATCATCATGCGCGGTCCGGTGGCCGGCGCCCTGTCGGCGATCGCCGGACGCAAGCAGATCTCGGCCTCCGTCGCCGACGCCATCGCGCGGTCCGACGACGAGGCGGCGATGACCGCTCTGCTCGCCAATCCCTCGGCCCAGATCCGCGAGGAGACGCTGGACCGCATCCTCGACCAGGCGCCGCAGCACGAGCCCTGGCACGCCCCGCTGGTGCGCCGTCCGCGCCTGCCGGCCCGCGCCGTGGCGCGTCTGGCGAGCTTCGTCGCCGACAACCTGCTGAAGGTCCTGCGCGAGCGCACCGACCTCGACCCCGCCACCGCCCGCGCCCTGGCCGAGGGTGTGCGGGCGCGCGTCAACCGCGGGGCCGGCGGCAACGGCGGCGGTGGGCCCGGCGTCGCCCGCGGCCTTGTCGATTTCGGGGAGGAGGAGCTCGGCCATCCGCCGGGCGACAAGGACAAGGCGGCCGAACGCCCGACCGACAAGGCGGCGAGGCTGAACAAGGAAGGCAAGCTGACGGAGAAGCTGCTGGAGGGTGCGCTGGCGGAGGGCGACCGGGCCTTCGTCCTGGCCGGGCTGGGCGAGCTGGCGCAGCTTCCGATGCCGATCATCGACCGCATCATCGGCACCCACGCCCCGCGCGCCGTCACCTCCCTGGTCTGGCGCTGCGGCCTGTCGATGCGCTTCGCCCGGCAGGTGCAATTGCGCATCGCCCAGATTCCGCCAAAAACCGCGCTTATGGCAAAGGAAGGCGTCCTTTACCCGATGTCCGACGACGAGATGCGCTGGCAGCTCGCCTTCTTCGGAGTCGAGGAGAAAGTCTGACGCCGGCCACCACACGGACCCGTTCATGCGCGCCCTGGCTCTTCTGCTGTTGTTCCTCGGTTTTTCCATACCGGCCTTCGCCGCTCCGCCGCCCACTTCCCCGGAGGAGCGGGAGGTCGCGGCGGTCTTCGAAAGCGCCCGCTCCGCCCTGGCGCAGAAACGCGGCGCGGCGGTCGTGCCGCTGCTGTCCCGCGCGTCGGTCGACAAGCTGGAGCAGGTGCGCGGCGTCGCCCGCAGCGGCAACGACTCCGGCCTCGCCAAGCTGGAGCCGGCGGAGAAGTTCGCCGCGATGGGCCTGCGCCGCTATGTCAGCCCGGCGGATCTGCGCCGCATGTCGCTCGGCGAGCTGGCCGACCACGGCATGAAGAACGGCTGGCTCGGCCCCAACGTCATCGGCAGCAGCGGGCTCGGCCCGGTGCGGGTGCGCGGCGATCGTGCCTCCGCCCTGCTGATGGTCGACAACCGCCCGGCCCTGGTTCCCGCCGACTTCGTGCGCGAGGGCGGAGCGTGGAAGATCGACCTGACCGGAGTCTTCAGCTTCGGCAGCCAGATGCTGAAGGGCTTCGCCGCCATGTCGGGCAAGAGCGACGAGGCCTACATCGAGGACATGCTGCAGAAGCTGCCGGCCAAACCGGCGATGATGCACCGCTGACCGGCCGGGTGAGCGCGGCTGTGCTAGCGCGGACAGGCAGGGGATGACGCGTTGCGCGTTACACCTCCTGCGACGGGGTGGGCCGTTGCGCGGAATCCGGAGATTGCGTTAGAGTCGCGCCACACGCACGACGCGTTGGTGCCCGTCATGACCGCTCCGGATGGCTATCCCTTCGCCGCGCTGACCGAAGCGGACGCCGGGTTCTTCCCGTCGGCCAGGAGCGTCGGCGCTCCGCCCACCATCCCCTACCGGGTTCCCTGCGCCCCCGCCTTCGCGGCCGCGGCGGTCCGTCTGGCCGCCCGGCGCGGCACCGACCTCTCCGCGCTCACCGCCGCCGCGCTGCTGCTGGCGCCCGAGCGGACGCCCGATCCCGGCGCCCCGGATGACGACGCGGAACGGGCCGCGCTGGAGTTGCGGCTGCCGCCGGGCCACGGCGACGCGGCGATCCGCCGAGCGCTGGCGGCGGCGCTGGCGCTGGCCGAACCCGGCTGCCGGCTGATGCCCGCCGAAGAGGCCGGGCGGCTGGAAGGGGCGGTGGAAACGCTGACCTACCGCAACAAGGCGCTGGCCCACGCGCTGGAGCGGGTGTCCTTCCGCCCGCTGGACGGCAAGCTGACCCAGGTGCGCGACGCCGCGCAGATGTTCGGCTTCGTCAATGAATGGTGTTTCGACGAGGACCGGGTGGTGAAGCGCTTCCGCGAGCTGGCCCCGGTCTATCATCCGGACACCGGGGTGGTCGCCTGCCGCGACCGCATGGCCCAGCTGATCGACGCCCGCAACCTGCTGATCAACCACGTCCGCACGGCCTACCGCACCGGCCCCTGGACGCAGCGGCGGCCCTGAATCCGGAAAAGGATCAGGTCCCGGTCATCTCCTCGATCCCGATGGCGTCGGTCAGGCTGGTGCCGTCCAGAACCGTGCCGTCGAGGTCCGCACCGGTCAGATCGGTGCCGGTCAGGTCGGCCTCGCTCAGATTGGCGCCGCGCAGGTCCGCTCCGGCAAGGTTGGCGCCGGACAGGTTCACCTTGCGCAGGTCGGCGTCCTTCAGCACGGCCATGCCCATGCGGGCGCGCTGGAGGTTGGCCCGCCAGACGTGGCTGCTCGACCCCTGGATGTGCACGGGGCCGAGCTGCGCCTCGGTCAGGTTGGCGCCGGTCAGGGTCGCCCGCTCGAAATTGACGCCGCGCAGGTCGGCCTTTGTGAAATTCACCTTGCGCAGGTCCGACAGCGACAGGTCGGCGATGGCGAGCGAGGTGCCCATCATCGAGGCGCCGCGCAGCGTGATGCACTGCAGGATGCCGGCCGACAGGTTGATGCCGTCGAGGTTGCGCCCCGACAGGTCGAGGGACGAGAGGTCGGCGCGCTTGCCCTCCTTGCCGCCGCTGTCGATCCAGGAGAGGTGCAGGGTCAGGATGTTGCGCAGGTCGTCGTCCGGGTTCTCCAGGACCTTCGCCATCACCGCGGCGGACAGGTTGGGCGAGCGGAGCTGGGCCGCGTCGAGGATGGCGCCGATCAGGTTGGCGTTGGTGAAGTTGGCGCGCCCGATGGCGCAGTTGGTCATCACCGCGCCGGACAGCCGGGCGCCGGACAGGTTCGCCTCCGACAGGTCGGCGTCGGTCAGGTCGCAGCCCGTCAGGTTGGAGTTGGTCAGGTTCGCGCGCATGAACTTCGTGCCGCGCAGGATCGCGTCGGTCAGGTCGGTCTGCATGACAAAGGCGTTCGCCACCTTGGCCCGCGACAGGTCGGCGCCGCGGATGACCGCCGCCGTCAGCTCCGAGGTCAGGACCGAATCCTCGAAGTTGTGCGGCATCATTTCGCCCGACGGCGTGTAATGCAGCAGCGTGCCATCGCGCAGGTCCACCTCCACCAGCATGGCTTCCGACAGCACGGCGCCGCGCAGGCAGGCGCCGCGCAGGTCGGCGCGGCGCAGATCGGCCTTCTCCAGGTTCGCCAGCCGCAGGTCGGCCGCGTAGAGGTTCGCGTTGGTCAGGTTGGCCCGCGTCAGCCGGGCGCTGAACAGCTTCGCCCCGGACAGGTCGGCGTCGGACAGGTCGATGCCGGACAGGTCCAGATGCGACAGGTCGCGCATCTTCAGGTTCGCGCGCACACCGCCCGGCTGGCTTTTCCGGAAAGCCTGATGGCGGAGCAGGATCGTGTTCAGCTGACTCTGCGTCAGCTTCGTGCGCGGTGTGTTCGTTCCGAAGCCTTGCGCGGGGGGCATCAGGGAAATCCTGGGTTGGAGTCGCGGCACACTCTAAAGGAGAGCCGCGAAGAAAAAGTTAACAATCGGTAACGCTTTATTCAAGTACGACTCGAATGCGCTCTATCGCGGGCGCTGGCTCGGGGCGTCAAAGCCCTTGATTGTGTATGGAAACAGTGACCTTTTGCGCGCCGTCGCGCAAGAGGCTCCGCGCGGGCGGGCCGTCGCTGCGTTGTTGACTCCGGTCCCCGCGATGCGTATGGTCCGCCGACCTGCATCCGTCGAGCCATCGACCGGGTACCATCGGCCTGCGTGCCGGGGACCTCCGCCAGTCCGCGAGTTTCGCGCACTGGCTCGTTTGTGCTTGAGCCGATCGCGTTCGAGCGGATGGAGACCGAAACTGAGGACCGCTGACCCATGTTCGATGGCCTGACCGGACGCCTGGGCGACATCTTCGACAAGCTGCGCCGCCGCGGCGCGCTGAGCGAGGAGGACGTCAACGCCGCGCTGCGCGAGGTGCGCGTGGCGCTGCTGGAGGCCGACGTCGCCCTGCCGGTGGTCAAGCAGTTCGTCAACCAGGTCAAGGAACGCGCGATCGGCCAGGAGGTCCTGCGCTCGATCACCCCCGGCCAGCAGGTCATCAAGATCGTTCACGACAACCTCGTGGAGATGCTGGGGCAGGGCGAGGAGATCAACCTCAACGCCGCCGCTCCCGTGCCGATCCTGATGGTCGGCCTGCAGGGATCGGGCAAGACCACCAGCACCGCCAAGATCGCGCTGCGCCTGAAGAACCGGGACCGCAAGAAGGTCCTGATGGCCTCGCTGGACGTGCGCCGCCCGGCGGCCCAGGAGCAGCTGAAGGTCCTGGGCGAGCAGACCGGCGTCGCCACGCTGCCGATCGTTCCCGGCCAGGACCCCGTCGCCATCGCGCGGCGCGCCATCGAGACCGGCCGCCGCGAAGGCTACGACGTGGTCATGCTCGACACCGCTGGCCGCCTGTCCATCGACGAGGAGTTGATGGCCGAGGTCGCGGCCGTGCGCGACGCGACCAAGCCGGCGGAAACGCTGCTGGTCGCCGACGCCATGACCGGTCAGGACGCGGTGACGGTCGCCACGAACTTCAACGACAAGGTCGGCATCACCGGCATCCTGCTGACCCGCGTGGACGGCGACGCCCGCGGCGGTGCCGCCCTGTCGATGCGCCAGATCACCGGCAAGCCGATCAAGCTGCTGGGCATGGGCGAGAAGATCGACGCCCTGGAGGCTTTCCACCCCGACCGCATCGCCGGCCGCATCCTCGGCATGGGCGACGTGGTGTCGCTGGTCGAGAAGGCCGCCGAGACCATCGACAAGGAAGAGGCCGAGAAGCTCGCCCGCAAGATGGAGAAGGGCCAGGGCTTCGACCTCGACGACATGGCCTCCCAGCTCAAGCAGCTGCGCAAGATGGGCGGCATGTCCGGCCTGATGGGCATGCTGCCGGGCATCGGCAAGATCAAGAACCAGCTCAAGGACGCGAACATCGACGACGGGGTGATCAAGCGCCAGGAGGCGATCATCTCCTCGATGACGAAGAAGGAGCGCAAGCACCCCGAGCTCATCAAGGCGTCGCGCCGCAAGCGCATCGCCGCCGGCTCCGGCACCAGCGTGCAGGAGGTGAACAAGCTGCTCAAGCAGTACGACACCATGCGCGGCATGATGAAGCAGGTGCAGAAGCTGGGGCAGAAGGGGCTGATGCGCCACGGGCTGCAGAGCCTCCTGCCGAAGAATTTCCGGGGACCGAACTGATCCCCGGCGACCGCAACGCGCGATGAGCGCGATCATTTTCAACCGTCTGTCAAGCGACTACACCAAGGAAGCGACTGTCCCATGTCCCTGAAGATCCGTCTCGCCCGTGGCGGCGCCAAGAAGCGCCCGTTCTACTCGATCGTCGTTGCCGACGCCCGCAGCCCGCGCGACGGCCGCTTCATCGAGAAGATCGGCACCTACAACCCGATGCTGCCGCGCGAGCATGAGCAGCGCATCGTCCTGGACGCCGAGCGCGCCAAGCATTGGCTGTCGGTCGGCGGCCAGCCGACGGACCGCGTCGCCCTGTTCCTGGCGAACGCCGGCCTGATCGCCAAGCCGGAAATCCGCGAGACCCCGAAGAAGTCCGCCCCGAAGGCCAAGGCGCAGGAGCGTCTGAAGGCCGAGGCCGCCGCCAAGGCCGCCGCCGAGGGCTGATAGGGGTGTCGCTTATCACCATCTGACGCCGCCGACGCC
>NZ_WHOR01000178.1:0-11891 GCF_013340925.1 Azospirillum formosense | reverse complement strand
CCGATGATGGGCGCGGACGAGACGCGCCGGGCCATCGACGCCGCCGAACGCGCCTGGCCGGCCTGGCGCGCCCTGACCGCGAAGGAGCGCGCGAAGACCCTGCGGACATGGTTCGACCTGATGATGGCGAACCAGGAGGATATCGCCCGCATCATGACGGCCGAGCAGGGCAAGCCGCTGGCCGAGGCGCGCGGCGAGGTGGCCTACGCCGCGTCCTTCATCGAATGGTTCGCCGAGGAGGGCAAGCGCGTCTACGGCGACACCATCCCGCAGCATCTGCCGGGCCGCCGCATCGTCGTAACGAAGGAGCCGATCGGCGTCACCGCCGCCATCACGCCGTGGAACTTTCCGGCGGCGATGATCACCCGCAAGGCCGGTCCGGCGCTGGCCGCCGGCTGCCCGATGGTCATCAAGCCGGCGACCGCCACCCCGCTGACCGCGTTGGCCATGGCGGTGCTGGCGGAGCGGGCGGGCATTCCGGCGGGCATTCTCAGCGTCGTCACCGGCTCCGCCCGCGCCATCGGCGGCGAGATGACCGGCAACCCGACGGTGCGCAAGCTGACCTTCACCGGCTCCACCGAGATCGGTAAGGAGCTGATGGCCCAATGCGCCGGCACGGTGAAGAAGATATCGCTGGAGCTGGGCGGCAACGCGCCCTTCCTGGTCTTCAACGACGCCGACCTCGACGAGGCGGTGAAGGGCGCCATCGCGTCCAAGTACCGCAACACCGGCCAGACCTGCGTCTGCGCGAACCGCCTTCTGGTGCAGTCCGGAGTCTACGACGCCTTCGCGGCCAAGCTGGCCGAGGCGGTGAAGGCGCTGAAGGTCGGCCCCGGCCTGACCACGGAAGGGGCGCAGCAGGGGCCGCTGATCGACATGGCCGCCGTGGAGAAGGTCGAGGACCACATCCGCGACGCCACGGAGAAGGGCGCCCGCGTGGTGCTGGGCGGCAAGCGGCATGAACTGGGCGGCAGCTTCTTCGAGCCGACCATCCTCGCCGACGTGACTCCGGCGATGAAGGTGGCCCGTGAGGAAACCTTCGGCCCGGTCGCCCCGCTGTTCCGCTTCGAGACGGAGGAGGAGGCCGTGCGCATGGCCAACGCCACCGAGTTCGGTCTGGCCGCCTACTTCTACAGCCGCGACATCGGGCGTGTCTGGCGGGTGGCGGAGGCGCTGGAATACGGCATCGTCGGCATCAACGAGGGCATCATCTCCACCGAGGTCGCCCCCTTCGGCGGCATGAAGGAAAGCGGCATCGGCCGCGAGGGTTCCAAGTACGGCATCGAGGATTACTTGGAAATCAAGTATTTGTGCATGGGCGGCATCGGCGGCTGAAGGACGGGCGCTGATTTCAAGTAAAAAAGCGGGGCTGGCCGCGCGACGTGCTTTGACCGGCCCCGTTTTTTTATCTAGGATAAATCATCGTTAAATTTGCCCATGCCCCACCAGGGGAATGACGGGGGAAAGGCGGCCCGGTGCGGTTCCTGCTGCGGCGCTCCGATGGGGAATCGGTGTCGTTGATGCCCGTCTTCGTCGCGGTGGCGCTGGTGCTGTTCGCCGCGCTGGGCACCTGGACCGTGGTGTCCGGCACATCCGGCACACGAAGCGCCGGCGGCGATCGCAAGGCGCAGAAGACCTACGCGTCCTTGCCGACGATGACCTTCACGCTGGGCGGCAGCGACGCGCGCCAAGTGGACATCCGCGTGCTGCTGGAGATCGAGCCCACCGGCGACCCGAACCCGGCCACGCCCTTCGTCCCCCGCATCGCCGACCAGATGGCCGACCGTCTGCGCCAGATCGAACCGGGCCAACTGAGCGGGGCCGAGGGTGCCAACCTGATCAAGAGCACCGTGGCGAGCGTGATGAAGCGCGAGGCGCAGGCCGTCCGGGTGCGCGAGGTGCTGCTGGAGCGGATGGTGGTGCGGTAGGCGCTCGCACCGCTTGCCCCCTCCCTAACCCTCCCCCGCTTCGCAGGGGAGGGGACGGACGCCGCTTCGCAGAAGGCACCCTCCCCTGCGATAGCGGGGGAGGGCCGGGGTGGGGGCAGCAGTGCCCCCAGGAAAGCGCCTTACTCCGCCGCTGCCCGGCGGTCGGCGTCGCGCTTAAGACGGGCGCGCTTCAGCTCCTCGGCCAGCAGGAAGGCCAGTTCCAGAGCTTGGCTGGCGTTCAGGCGCGGGTCGCAGGCGGTGTGGTAACGCAGCGCCAGCTTGTGATCGGTGATCGCCTGGGCGCCGCCCGTGCACTCCGTCACGTCCTGGCCGGTCAGTTCGAAATGGACGCCGCCGGCGTGGGTGCCCTCGGCCTCGTGCACCGCGAAGAAGTCGCGCGCCTCCGACAGCACCTTCTCCACCGGCCGGGTCTTGTAGCCGCTGGAGGACTTGACGGTGTTGCCGTGCATCGGGTCGCTCGACCAGACGACGACGCGGCCCTCGCGCTGCACCTTGCGCAGCAGGGGCGGGAACTTCTCCGCCACCTTGTCGGCGCCCATGCGGACGATCAGGGTCAGGCGGCCCGGCTCGTTGGTCGGGTTCAGCAGGTCGATCAGGCGGATCAGCTCATCCGGATCGGTCGTCGGGCCACACTTCAGGCCGATCGGATTCTTCACGCCGCGCAGGAACTCGACATGCGCGCCGTCCGGCTGGCGGGTGCGGTCGCCGATCCACAGCATGTGGGCCGACACGTCGTACCAGTCGCCGGTGGTGCTGTCGACGCGGGTCATCGCCTGCTCGAACGGCAGCAGGAGCGCCTCGTGGCTGGTGAAGAACTCGGTCTCGCGGATCTGCGGGGTGGTCTGGGCGGTGATGCCGCAGGCCGCCATGAAGCCCAGCGTCTCGTCCAGCCGGTTGGCGATCTCGCGGAACTGCTCACCGGCGGGGGAGCGCTCGACGAAGCCCAGGGTCCACTGATGGACCTTGTGCAAGTCGGCGTAGCCGCCCTGGGAGAAGGCGCGCAGCAGGTTCAGCGTGGCGGCGGCCTGGGTGTAGGCCTGCATCATGCGCTCCGGGTCGGGAACGCGGGCGTCCGGCGTGAAGTCGAAGCCGTTGATGATGTCGCCGCGGTAGGACGGAAGCTCGATCCCCTCCAGCACCTCGGTGTCGGCGGAGCGCGGCTTGGCGAACTGCCCGGCCATGCGGCCCACCTTGACCACCGGGATGGCGGCGCCGAAGGTCAGCACGACGGC
The DNA here is from genome assembly GCF_013340925.1 of Azospirillum formosense. Taxonomy (GTDB): domain Bacteria; phylum Pseudomonadota; class Alphaproteobacteria; order Azospirillales; family Azospirillaceae; genus Azospirillum; species Azospirillum formosense. The sequence goes on along the minus strand of NZ_WHOR01000178.1, from coordinate 8,710 downwards.
CATCTGCAGCAGGACGCGGAAGGTATCGCGGATGTTGTTCGGATGGAACTCCGCGAAGCTCTCCGCGCAGTCGCCGCCCTGCAGCAGGAAGGCGTTGCCGGCGGCGGCGGCGGCGAGGCTGTCCTTCAGCCGGCGCGCCTCGCCCGCAAAGACCAACGGGGGATAGGAGGACAGGCGCTGCTCGACCGCTTCGACCTTGGACGGGTCCGGATAGGTCGGAAGCTGCCTCGCCGGCTTCGACCTCCAGCTGTCGGGGGACCAACGCTCAACCATGACGCCCGCTCTTTCCTTGTGCTAAGGGTTCCACCTGGGGCCGGATGACGGCCGGAGGGGTAATCTGTATAGCGGTAGTCGGGAAATTTTTCCATAGTTTCGACCGCAACTTCCGCAATGGATGATGCGGCGCCGCGCCCGAAAAAGCGCGCTGGCCGGGGCATCCGAACACGGCCTATACAGACGAACACGCAGGTGTGCGGAAGGGTTAACGGGTGAAACCATCCTCCTGGGGTCAGGCGGCCTCCGTCTATCTTGACCGGCGCGTTCTCGCCATTCTGTTCCTCGGCTTTTCCGAAGGGCTGCCGCTGGCGCTGACCGGGTCCACCCTGTCGATCTGGCTGCGCGAGGGTGGCGTCAGCAAGACGGCCATCGGCCTGTTCGCGCTGGTCACCATGCCCTACGCGCTGAAGTTCGTCTGGGCGCCGCTGATCGACCGGCTGCGCCTGCCCGTGATGACGCGTCTGTTCGGGCGGCGGCGCGGCTGGGCGCTGGTGGCGCAGGCCGGGCTGATGGCGGCCCTGATCGGGCTGGGCAGCACCAATCCGGTCACCGATCTATGGTGGACCGCCATGCTGGCCGTGGTCGTCGCCTTCTTCTCCGCCAGCCAGGACATCGTGGTCGACGCCTACCGCGTGGAGGTGCTGGAGGAGCACCAGCAGGCCGCCGGTGCGGCCATCCTCGTGCTGGGCTATCGCTTCGGCATGCTGGCAGCGGGGGCGGGAGCCCTGTACCTCGCGGAGTTCTTCGGCTGGCACGTTGCCTATTACGTCATGGCCGGGCTGGTCGCGGTGGGCATGGTGACGATCCTGCTGAACCGCGAGCCGAAGGTCGCGGACACCGCGGAGTCCAAGGCGCGGGAGCGGCATGTGGCCGATTGGCTGGCCGCCCGCCCGCATCTGACGGGCTGGAAGGCGGACCTGCTGGCCTGGATCTACGGCGCGGTCGTGGCGCCCTTCGTGGAGTTCATGACGCGCCCGGCCTGGGCGGCGATCCTGCTGTTCATCGCCTGCTACAAGCTGGGCGACGTCCTGGCGGGGGTGATGTCGGCGCCCTTCTACGTCGATCTCGGCTTCGAGAAGACGGAGATCGCCAACGTCACCAAGCTGTTCGGCCTGTGGGCGACGATCGTCGGCGGGCTGATCGGCGGCGTGCTGGTTGGGCGCGTCGGCGTGCTGCGCGGGCTGCTGGTCGGCGGGCTGATGCAGATGCTGTCCAACCTCGGTTACGTCATGCTGGCGCAGGTCGGGCACGACGTGTCGGCGCTGGCGGTGACGGTGGCGCTGGAGAATGTCTGCGGCGGCATCGCGACGGCGGCCTTCGTCGCCTACCTGTCGAGCCTGTGCAACACCGCTTATACGGCCACGCAATACGCGCTGCTCAGCAGCTTCTACAAGCTGGGCGGGGACCTGTTCGGCGCCTCGTCCGGCTGGCTGGCCGAGCGGATGGACTGGAGCAGCTTCTTCCTGCTGTCCACCGGCGGGGCGGTGCCCGGGCTGCTGGTGCTGCTGTGGCTGATGAGCCGGCCAAGGCGGGACGAGGCGGTGGTGAAGGTTTAGGGGGGAACTGCCTTTGCAGCAATTGCCCCCTCCCTGACCCTCCCCCGCTTCGCAGGGGAGGGGAATATGGGCCTTACTTGACCGGGGTCATCTTGCCGGAGCCGGGGCCGGCGCCGAGGTCGGCGCCCGTCACCGGGTTCACGTCGGTGCGCGACATGGTGCGCTTGGCGGCCTCGTTGACGGCCTTCATCTCTTCCGCCGCCAGCCGGACCGAGGGGTTGCCGTCACCGCCGCTGACCGGGCCCTGGTCGGGTGTGACGTTCACGAACTCCCACTGCTCGCCCTGGTTCCACGGGCCGCGCATGTCGCCGTCGCCCTGGCTCATGTTGTAGTACTTGTCGGTGTATTCGGGGTTGCCCGGCAGCTTGCCCGGCGGGAAGTTGTTCTCGATCGAATAGAGCGCCTTCTCGAACATCTTCTGGTGGGCGACCTCGCGGGTCATCAGGAAGGTCAGCGCGTCCTTCACGCCCGGGTCCGGGGTGATGTTGATGAGGCGCTCATAGATGATCTTGGCCCGCGATTCCGCGGCGATGTTGGAGCGCAGGTCGGCGGTCGGCTCGCCGATGCTGTCGATGTAGCCGCCGGTCCACAGCTGCCCCGCGGAGTTGGTCAGGGCCGGGCCGCCGCCGTAGAGCAGGGCCAGCGTGTGGCTGCCGTTGCCCTTGGCGATGTCGGCATAGAGGTCGGTGACCTCTTCCGCGCCCTCGGCCAGCTTGCCCTTCACGCCCTTGGTCAGCATGGCGACGATGCTGCCGATGATCTCCAGATGGCTCAGTTCCTCGGTCGCGATGTCGATCAGCATGTCCTTGCGGCCCGGGTCCTCGTCGGACAGGCCCTGCGTGAAGTAGCGCAAGGCCGCCGCCAACTCGCCCTGGGGTCCGCCGAACTGCTCCAGCATCAGGCTGGCCAGCTTCGGGTCCGGTTCGGCGACGCGGACGGTGTACATCAGGTTCTTGTTGTGCATGAACATGCGTAGGAGCCCTCCGGGAGCCTTGATGAAGGATCGGAGGCGGTGGCGTCCGCGGCGGCACTGAACCGCCGCCGTGATCGCCGCCGCCATCGTCGTGTGCCCTCAACACAGGCTTCTTAGAAGCGTTCCAGGAAATCAGGCTCCTGACCTTTGGTTTTAGGTCCGATCGTCAGGACACCTTCTCGCGCATCAGGACGAACTCTTCCGCGGTAGAGGGGTGGAGGGCGATGGTGCGGTCGAAATCCCTCTTCGTGGCGCCGCAGTTCAGGGCGATGCCCAGCCCCTGGACGATCTCCGGCGCGTCCATGCCCATCATGTGGCAGCCGAGCACGCGCTGGCTCTCGCCGTCCACCACCAGCTTCATCAGGACGCGTTCGTCGCGGCCCGACATGGTGTGCTTCATCGGGCGGAAGCCCGCCTTGTAGATGTCCACCGTCGCGAATTTCGCCCGCGCCTCCGCCTCGGTCAGGCCGACGGTGCCGAGCGGCGGGATGGAGAAGACGGCGGTCGGGATGTTGGCGTAGCTGATGCTGGTCGGGTTGTCGTTGAACAGCGTCTCCACGAAGGCGCGCCCCTCGGCGATGGCGACGGGGGTCAGGGCCATGCGGTCGGTCACGTCGCCAACGGCGAAGATGTTGTCGACGCTGGTGCGTGAATATTCGTCCACCCGGATCGCCCCGGCGTCATCCAATGCGACGCCGGCGGCTTCCAGCCCGAGGTCGCGCGTGTTCGGACGGCGTCCGGTCGCCGCCATGACGAGGCCGGCCGAATGTTCCCGCCCCAACTGGTCGGTGACGGTGAAGCCGCCGGGGCCTTCCTCGACCTTCACCGGCTGGGTGCGGGTGAGGATGGTGATGCCGCGCTTGCGCATCTCCTGGGCCAGTGCGACGCGGATGTCGTCGTCGAAGCCGTTCAGAAGCTCCTCGCCACGGATCATGATCGTGACCTCGGCGCCCAAACCCCGGAAGATCCCGGCGAACTCGACGGCGATGTAGCCGCCGCCCAGGATGATGACGGAATGGGGCAGGGTGCCGAGCTGCAACGCCTCGTTGGAGGTGACGGCGTGCTCGATCCCCGGAATCTTGGGCAGCGCCGGCCAGCCGCCGGTGGCGACCAGGATGTTCTTCGCGGTGTAACGTTTGTTCGCGACCTCCACCGTGTGGCGGTCGATCAGCCGTCCGAAGCCGGTGTGCAGGGTGACGCCGGAGTTCTCCAGCATCTTGATGTAGATGCCGTTCAGCCGGTCGATCTCGGCGTCCTTGCGCCCGATCAGCGTGGCCCAGTCGAAGGCCGGGGTGGTGGTGGACCAGCCATAGGAGCAGGAGTCCTCGAAGGCGTCGCGGAACTGGGCGGCGTAGACCAGCAGCTTCTTCGGCACGCAGCCGCGGATGACGCAGGTGCCGCCGACCCGGCTGCCTTCGCAGATGGCGACCTTCGCCCCCATGGAGGCGGCCCGCCGGCTGGCCGCGACGCCGCCGGAGCCGGCACCGATGGTGAACAGGTCGAAATCGAACTCGGCCACGGCCGTCTCCTTGCAATCCCAAGAGCCTTAGCGGCTCACGATCCGAACGGGACAGGAGTGTTCCCCATTCCGGCACGCCTGTCGAGCGTTGGCCGAGGCGGCGGATCGGGGTGGCAGGCTGGCCTTCCGTCAGCGCATGACGAGTTCCTGGACCAGCACCTGCCGGATCTTCATCGCGCCGAGTTCCTTGGTCGCCGTGCGCATCACCGCATCCTTGACGTAGAAGGCGCCGTTGCGCCCGCGCAACTCGCCCGGGTCGGTTTCCAGCATCACGTTGGTCATGGCGCTGGCGATGCGCGGCCCATAGCTCTCCACCGTCTTGGCGGGGGCGGTCGGCTCCATGTCGAGCACCACGCGGACCCGGAGCTCGCGCAGCCGGTCGCCGTCGCTCAGCGTGAAGATCATCGCCGGCAGGCGTGCGTAGTTGGCGGCGGTGCGCAGCGTGTCACCCACCACGCGCCCGGCCTGCGCCGTGCCGGGCTTCAGCAGGAAGGCCCCGCCGGTGCCCGCGGCGGCCAGCCCGGCCATGGTGCAGAGAAGCCCGACCACCACCCGGCGGCTGAGGCGATCCAGCGTCGAGGGGCCTGCCGTCGCGGGGGCCGCCGCAATGTTCGGCGCGTTGTGGCGGATTGTCCGGCTCATGCCGACCTCGTCGCATTCCCCGGCACCGAAAGGGGGGTGGTGCCTGTTCTTGGGTGTATGGTGGATGGGTAAGAGGAATTCGTCAAATGCAGGTATTTTATACTTTTTGGCGACAGCGAATTACAGTCAGGAACTGCGCATCTCTTCTCATCTTCTTTGCATTTGAAATGCGCCGGATTTCGTAGTGTATTTTCGGTAAATCACCATTGCTTGCGGCGGTGGGCCGGAGCGGATGAAGCCTCTTCCACCGGAGGGCCGGGGCGTATAATGCTGGTTTCTCAATCGGATTGCCGTTCCCGGCGCGGGGGTGGCCTCCGGACCGGACCATCGTGAAGGGCAAGAGCGGGAAGACAAGGACATCGCCATGGACGAGACCAGGAACCAGCCGCCGGCCAGTCACGCGCCCGCCAGCCATCCGCCCGCGTCGGCCATCACCGAATGGACCGACACCTATTTCAAGCGGACCAAGGAGGCCGTCGGGAAATTCGGTGACAAGAAGGTCACCTACGCCATCTTCATGCGCCGCCCGGTGGTCTGCGCGCCGCGACTCGCCATCGAATGGCTCGAGGCGGTGGCGCGGGAGCGCGGGTTCGACCTCGACATCGTCCTGAACTATCCGGAGGGAAAGTGGGTCGGTGCGGGCGAGCCGATCCTCTACATCACCGGCTCCTTCTACCATCTGGTCGACACCGAGACGATCATCCTGCAGAAGCTCGGCCCCGCCTGCGTCGGCGCCTACAACGCCTTCACCATGTGCGCCGACCTGCCGAAGACCGCCTTCCTCGCCATGGAGGCGCGCCACTGCGCCGGCACGGAGATGGAGGAGATGATGGCCTACGCCGCCTCGGTCGGATCGGACCGGGCGAAGCGCAAGGTCGGCGCCAAGGGCTTCATCGGCAACGCCACCGACGCCACCGCCCATTTCTTCGGCCAGAAGAAGGGCATGGGCACGATGCCGCACGCGCTGATCGGCTACGCCGGTTCGACCGTGCGGGCGGCGGAGATGTTCCACGAGACCTTCCCCGAGCTGCCGCTGACCGTCCTGGTCGATTACTTCGGGCGCGAGGTGACCGACGCGCTGGAGGTCTGCCGCCGCTTCCCCGGCCTCGCCGCGCAGGGCAAGCTGGCGGTGCGGCTCGACACGCCGGGCGGGCGCTTCCTGGAGGGGCTGGACCCGCCGGGCTCCTACGCGGTGCTGGAGCGGCACGCCCCCCACTCCATCCGCGGCTACCGCGACGAGACGCAGCTCCGCTACCTGATCGGCACCGGCGTGTCGGCTGCGGCGATCCATTTCATGCGTGAAAAGCTGGACGAGGCCGGATTCCCGGCGGTGAAGATCGTCGCAAGCTCCGGCTTCGGCCCGGCGAAGTGCCGCCTGATGGCGGAGGCCAACGCCCCCGTCGACATCATCGGCACCGGCAGCTATCTGCCGGAGCGCTGGACCGAGACCTACGCCACCGCCGACATCATCGAATATGACGGCGAGAAGCGCGTGAAGGTCGGCCGCGAGTTCCTGTTCCGCAAGTAGCATCGTCGTTCCGCACAAGGAAAGCCCCTCCGCCGGCCGTGCCGCGGAGGGGTTTTCGCATTCAGCTTTTGTGTTCAGCGGGTCAGCACCATCACCAGCCGTTCGACCGGCGTGTTGCTGACGAGGTGCGAGTCGACGATCTCGTCGATGTCGGCGGGGGTTTCCGGGCGGTACCACAGGCCCTCCGGATAGACCACCATCAGCGGCCCGGCGGAGCAGAAGCCGAGACAGCCGGTCCAGGCCATGCCGATGTCCAGCAGCCCCTTGGCCTGGATGCGCTGGCCGAGCTGTTCCCACAGCGGGTGGGCGTTCTTCGCCGCACAGCTTCCGCGCGGATGGCCGGGCGGACGCTGCTGGGCGCAACAGAAGACGTGGTGGCGGTACACCGGAGGCAGATCGAGGGACATCAAAGGCTCCATAGGCCATAATTTAATTATGGTTATAGAGCCTGCTGCGGTGCAGCGCCACCATTTAAAACGATTCCAATGTCTCAGGCGTCCTCTGTGTCAGACATCCTCGGCCATTCGCAGGCCGGTGAAGGACAGGCGGGACTCCGGCCGCAGGTAATGCCGGGTTGTCGGGTTGGCGTGGTCGAAGGGGGTGACGCAGCTTCCGCCCCGCAACACCATGCGGTTGATCATGAAGCGGCCATGGACGGCCTCATCCACCCCGTCCGGCAGGCGGTAGCCGGGGTAGGGGGCGAAGGGGCTGCGCGTCCATTCCCACACGTCGCCGAACAATTGCCAGGGGCCCTCGCCGTGGCAGGTGCTGGGGCGCGGGTGGCGATTGCCGGTGCCCAGCAGATTGCCCATGCTGTCGCAGCGGGACGCCAGGGCCTCCCACTCGGCCTCCTCGGGCAGGCGCTTGCCGGCCCAGCGGGCAAAGGCGTCGGCCTCGAACCAGCTGACATGGCAGACCGGTTCGGCGGGATCCAGCGCGCGCATGCCGTAGAGGGTGAAGATCTGCCACGCGCCGTCGCGCCATTCCCAATAAAGCGGGGCCTGCCATCCCTCGGTCTGCACCGCCTCCCAGCCGTCGGCGAGCCAGAGCGAGCGCTTCCCATAACCGCCATCCTCGATGAAGTCGCGGAAGGCGCCGCAGGACACCGGCAGGGCGGCAAGGCGGAAGGGCTCCAGATGGACGCGGTGGCGCGGCCCTTCATGGTCGAAGCCGGCTCCGGCCTCCGTCCGCCCGATCTCGACGATGCCGCCTTCATGCTCAATCCAGCGTTCCGGCTGCGGCGGGGCCGGCACGCTCTGCGGCGGCTGGTCGTAGGCGGGGCGCAGCGGGTTGCTCCAGAAGGCGTGCTTGATATGGGTCAGCAGCCGTTCCTGGTGGCGCCGCTCGTGCGTGATGCCGACGATCACGCGTTCGGCGATCTCCGGCAGGTCCGCCTCGTCGGCCTGGTTCAGCAGGTGCAGCACCGCGGCGTTCACATGGTCGCGGTAGCGCATCACCTCCGCCGCGTTGGGCCGGGAGAGCAGGCGCAGGGTGGGAGAGGGAAGCTGGTGGCTGCCGAAGCGGTCGTCGCGCGCGGCGAACAGTGTCAGAAAGGCCGGATCGAAAGGGCGGTAACCGGGGTTGCAGGGCACCAGGACGGTGGTTTCGAACAGCCACGTCGTGTGGGCGAGGTGCCATTTGGCCGGGGCGCCGTCGGCCACCGACTGGACCATCAGGTCCTCGGGCGACAAGGGGGCGGCGAGTTCGGCGGTGCGGGCGCGGATCTTCTGGAAACGGGTGGAGAGCGCTTGGCGAAGGGCGTCGCCGGACGGCTGGGCGTGCGTGGCGAGATGGGTGTCGGGCACGGGGGAACCTCCCTGCGGGAGCGGGTTTTCCGCGGCGGGAACGGCGCGGGAACGCGCCCGGACTCCGCCGGAGAAACAACAAGCCCATTGTGCCGCATGGTCCAACCATCCTGGGTGGCGCATCGGAGGGAGGCTTTCTCCGAATTCGCGCATCACACCCGCGGTGGGACCGTGGTCAGGCGTCCACCACCAGATGCGGGCGGAAGGCGCCTTCGAGCGTCAGAAGAAGGCGCAGATACACGGCAACGCGCCGCGATGTCGTCGTCCGCTGTTCCAGGCAATCGCGGAGCTGGTTGGCGAGCGCCACATTCTCCGCCGTCTGTCCCGGTGGAAGCGCCGGATGCGTCGGCGCCGCCATGCCGACGATGTGGTCATGATCGACCGATTGGGCCGCGACGGCCTTTTCGAGGA
>NZ_WHOR01000177.1:0-12038 GCF_013340925.1 Azospirillum formosense | reverse complement strand
CCCTTCACCTCCAGCCGGTGTCCACCCCCGGCGACCCGCCCTTCGTCATGGCCTTCGTGGAGGACATCGGCGACAAGCGGCGGGCCGAGCAGCACATTCACTATCTGGCCCATTACGATCCGCTGACCGGCCTGCCCAACCGCGTCCTGTTGTTCGACCGCATCGCCCAGGCTGCCCGTGAGGCGCGGCGCGACGGCGGCAAGGTCGGCGTTCTGTTCATCGACCTGGACCGTTTCAAGGTCATCAACGACAGCCTCGGCCACTCCTTCGGCGACGAGGTGCTGCGGTCGGTGGCGCGGCGGCTGCACGCCGGTATGCGGCCGACGGACACGGTGGGCCGGTTGGGTGGGGACGAGTTCCTGATCGTCGTCCCGACCATCCGCAAGGCGGCGGATGCCGCGGCGGTGGCGGAAAAGGTCCTGGCGCAGCTCGCCGCACCCTTCGCCATCGGCGGTCGCAACTTTGTGGTGTCGCCCAGCATCGGCATCAGCCTGTTTCCCGACGACGCGGAGGATGCCGAGGGACTGATCCGCTGCGCCGACATCGCGATGTACAACGCCAAGGACGCCGGGCGAAATGCATACCGCTTCGTGACGCGGGAGATGGGCGCGCGGTCCCGCGAACGTCTGGATCTGGAAGCGGCTCTCCGCCGCGCCCTGCAGAACCGGGAGCTGTTCCTGGTCTACCAGCCGCAGCTGCGCATTTCCGACGATCTCGTGGTCGGGGTGGAGGCGCTTCTGCGCTGGCGTCATCCGGAAGCCGGTCTCATCATGCCCAACCGTTTCCTTCCCGTGGCCGAGGAAACCGGCCTGATCCAGGCCATCGGCGACTGGGTGCTGGACGAGGTGTGCGCCCAGATCCACCGCTGGCGGGACCAGATCGGCCTGACGGTGCCGGTTGCCGTCAACGTCTCCGCCCAGCAGTTCCGTGACGGGCAGCTTCCCGCCAAGGTGGCCGCGGCGCTCGACCGCAACGGCCTCCAGGGGTGGGAACTGGAGATCGAAGTGACCGAGGGCACCCTGATCGACGACGTCCCGTCGGCCATCGCGACGCTGCGCGCGCTGAAGCAGCGCGGGTGCCTGATTGCGCTGGACGATTTCGGCACCGGTTATTCCTCGCTCAACTACCTGCACCGCTTCCCGATCGACAAGCTGAAGATCGACCGCTCCTTCATCCACGATCTTGAGCAGGATGGGGCCGGCGATTCGATCCCGCGCGCCATCGTCGGGCTGGGTCGCAGCCTCGGCCTGTCGGTGGTCGCCGAGGGGGTGGAGACGGAGGCGCAGCTCCAGCTTCTGCGCAGCCTGAAATGCGAGAGCTTCCAAGGCTATCTGTTCAGCCGTCCGGTCCTGGCGGAGGAACTGGAGCCGATCCTGGCGCTGCGCGCCGCCCGTGGTCGCCAACCCCCGAAAGTGGAACTGTTGGCGGCGACCAGGGTGCCGGTGTAGCGGCGGTCAGCGGGGAAAGGTCACCACGCCTTCTTCCGCCGCCTGCCAGGCGGGTTTCGCGTTGTGGCCGATGGTGCGCCGCTCTTCGTCCATCCGGTCGCGATGCCGGTGCATCAAGCGGCGGTGCCGGTTCAGTCCCGACGCCGTTTCGTCGTCCCGCGCCCAGCCGCGCGCCATCGCCGTTCCGGCCAGAATCCCGAAACCGGCGACCACCGCGGCGGTGATCCAGGGATGCATCCGCGCCTCGGTGTAGAGGCTGGTTTCGCGGACGAAGCGATGCCGGCCGGCGCGCTCCCGCCCATCGTCGCCGTGGCTGTGCAGGGCGTCGTTGCGCGGGCGGAGCGGCCCGCCGGAGCGGATGACGCGCGGCAGGGTCCGCTCCATGATCCGGTCGGTGAGCCGCGGCGCGAAGGTTTCCGCCAGCGCGAACAGCTTGGCCCCGCCGCCGACATAGAGGTCGCGCATCGGACGGCGGGCGCAATGCAGGATGGCCTTCGCCACGACCTCCGGCGCGTAGACCGGGGGCGGGTTGCTCGGCTCCACCTCCATTAGGTTGAGGGCGTGGTCCTCGTACAGGCTGTCGACCGCCGCCGGCTTGATCAGGCTGACCGAGATGGGCGCGCCCTCGGCCTCCAGCTCCATGCGCAGCGCGTCGGTGAAGCCCTTGACCGCGTGCTTGGTGGCGACATAGGCGCCCTGGAGCGGGATGGCGCGGTCGGACAGCACGCTGCCGATGTTGATCAGCGCCCCGCCGTTCCGGCGAAGATGGGGTACGGCCGCCAGCGAGCCGTTGACCACGCCCCAGTAATTCGTCTCGAACAGGCGGCGGTGGTCGTCCGGGGCGGTGTCCAGGAGCTTGCCGATGATCGCCACGCCGGCGTTGTTCACCCAGGTGTCGATCCGGCCATAGCTGCGGACCGCCGCGTCGGCCACCCGCCGCAGCGCTTCGGGGTCGGCCACGTCGGCGACGCAGTGGATCGCGTCCCCGCCCGCGGCGCGGATGTCCTCCGCCGCCTGGGCGAGCGCGTCGCGGTCGCGGGCGGCCAGGACGACCTTCGCGCCCTGGCGGGCGGCCATGCGGGCGGTGACCAGCCCGATGCCGCTCGACGCGCCGGTGATGACGATCACCTGCTCGTCAATGGGTTTGAGCCGCGGTTGCATGGGTGCCGTTCCTCCATCGTTCGATCGTCGGAATCCGTGCGTCATCCGCTGTGAACAGGCGGTCACGCGGAGCGTTGCCGCCGGGCGGTGCGTCCGGGTCACTCCAAAAGGAGGGTTGGCGGGCCAGCGAAGCGGCACAGCTTTACCGGGACCTGTCAGGCGGGGGAGGAAACAGCGCCCATGCTCAAAACAGCCGCCAAAGCCGGCGAACTCGCCGACCGATTCCGCCGGGTGCGCGCCACCTCGGCGGAACTGGCCGTCGGGCTGTCGCCGGAGGATCAGGTGGTGCAGTCCATGCCGGACGCCAGCCCGGTCAAATGGCATCTGGCCCACACGACGTGGTTCTTCGAAACCTTTCTGCTGATCCCGAATCTGCCGGGTTACCGGCCCTTCGATCCGGCCTTCGGCTATCTCTTCAACTCCTATTACGAGGCCGTCGGCGCCCGCCATCCGCGGCCCCGGCGCGGCCTGTTGACGCGGCCCGGCGTGTCCGAGGTGGCGGCCTACCGCGACCATGTCGACGCCGCCATGCTGACCCTGCTGGAGCGTCCCGACGCCGAGCGGCTGGCACCGCTGGTGACGCTCGGCCTCGCCCACGAGGAGCAGCACCAGGAGCTTATCCTGATGGACCTGCTGCACCTGTTCGCCTGCAACCCAGTCGCGCCGGCCTACCGGCCCTACCGCCCGGCCTTGCGCGGCCCCGCCCACGAGGGGCGCTGGATCGCGGTGGACGGCGGGATCGTCGCGGTGGGACATGACGGCGAGGGCTTCGCCTTCGACAACGAAGGGCCGCGGCACGAGGTGCTGCTGCGCCCCTTCCGCCTGTTCTCCCGGCTGGTGACCAACGGGGAGTGGCGGGCTTTCGTCGAGGACGGCGGCTACCGCAACCCGGCGCTCTGGCTGTCCGACGGCTGGGCCACGGTCAACGCCGAGGGGTGGGAGGCCCCGGCCTACTGGCGGCGCGGCGAGGACGGCGGCTGGCGGGAGTTCACCCTGCTGGGCGAGCATCCGCTGGACGACGACGCCCCGGTCTGCCACGTCGGCTTCTACGAGGCCGACGCTTTCGCCCGCTGGGCCGGCAAGCGCCTGCCGACCGAGGCCGAGTGGGAGACCGCCGCGGCGGGGATGCCCGCCACCGGCAACACGCTGGGCAGCGGATTGCTGCGTCCGGTGGCCGCCACGGCGGGCGAGGGACTCGTCCAGATGTTCGGCGATGTCTGGGAGTGGACGGCCAGCGCCTACAGCGGCTACCCGGGTTTCCGTCCCGCTGTCGGGGCGGTCGGCGAATACAACGGCAAGTTCATGGCCAACCAGTATGTGCTGCGCGGCGGATGCTGCGCCACGCCGGACGGCCATGCCCGCGCCACCTACCGGAATTTCTTCTACCCGCACCAACGCTGGATGTTCAGCGGCGTGCGCCTCGCGGAGGACGCTTGATGACCGCAATTTCCGCCGCCCGCGCCCATCCGGCACAGGGGCCGGTGCCGGACGACGTGTTCCTGTCCGACGTGCTGGAGGGCCTGTCCCGCCCGGACAAGAGCCTGCCCTGCAAGTACTTCTACGACGCCGAGGGCTCGGCGCTGTTCGACGCCATCTGCACGCTCGACGAATATTACCCGACGCGGACCGAGACCGCCCTGCTGCAAGCCCGTGCGGACGAGATCGCCGGTCTGGCCGGGCGCGGCGCCACCCTGGTGGAGCTGGGCAGCGGGTCGAGCGTCAAGGTGCGCATCCTGCTTGATGCGCTGGACGCGCCGGCCATGTATGTGCCGGTGGACATCAGCCGCGACCATCTGATCGCCGCCGCCGCCAGGCTGGCCGGCGACTATCCGGCGGTGACGGTGGTGCCGGTGGCCGCCGATTATGTGCGGGGCTTCGCGCTGCCGCGGGGCGCCGCGCCGGAGCGGACGATGGCCTTTTTCCCCGGCAGCACCATCGGCAATTTCCGGCCCGCCGAGGCGATGACCTTCCTGGACACGCTCGGGCGGCGGCTCGGGGCCGGGGCGCGGCTGCTGATCGGCGTGGACCTGCGCAAGGACCCGGCGGTGCTGGAGGCCGCCTACGACGACGTCCGCGGGGTGACGGCGGCCTTCAACATGAACCTGCTGGCCCGCATCAACCGGGAACTGGACGGCACCTTCGACCTGGACCGCTTCGCCCATGTCGCCCGCTACGACACCGCGCGAGGGCGGATCGAGATGCATCTGCGCAGCCTGGACGACCAGACCGTCCATATCGCCGGTCATCCCATACGCTTTGCCCGTGGCGAGACGATCCACACCGAGAATTCCTACAAATACTCCGTGCCCGGCTTCCGCCGCCTCGCCGCCCGCGCCGGCTGGCACACGGAGCGGAGCTGGACCGACGAGAGCCGGCTGTTCAGCCTGCACTGGATGGTTCGGCATGGCTGACCCCGTTTGGCACCGGGAACACCATATCCGGGCCAGGGTTGAGTCCCGTCGAGACATCGCAACAACAGGACAGGACCCATGACCAGCATCTTCGACCGGATCAAGCAGGACCACGACACCATCCGCCGCCTGCTCGACGCGGCCGAGAAGGCGGACGGCGACGGGCGTGCCGCCTACGAAGACCTGCAGCGCGAGCTGTGGGCGCACGGCAAGATCGAGGAGGCCGTCTTCTACCAGTCGCTGTCCAAGGCCAAGAACACCAAGCAGGAAACCACCGAAGGCCTGAACGAGCATCACATCATCAATGGCTTCCTCGACGAGTTGAACGCCATGCCCGCCGACAGCACCGCCTGGAAGGCCAAGCTCCAGGTGCTGGGCGAAGTCACCCGCCACCACCTCGACGAGGAAGAGGAGGAACTGTTCGAGGAAGCCAAGAAGGCGCTCGACGACAAGCGCGCCGAGGAACTCGGCAGCATCTACGGGGAGCGCAAGAAGCAGATGCTGGCCGCCCTGGCCCCGCTGCCCAAGAGCGCGTAACGACCAGGGCGACGGCTTTCCAATGAAGCGGTGGACCGCAGTCTCTTGCGCCGGGGCTTCCCGCCGTGACAGGCTGCGGTCTTCCATTCCGCTGCACGAACCGTCGCCATGCCTCCCATCTCCAAGCCCACCCCGAAGTCAGCCGCCGGCTCGCTCGCCTCCTTCGCGCCCTGGGCGGGGGAGGGCGGCGTCCGCGTCTATCTGAGGCCGGTCGGGCTCCTGCCCGTCGCCGCCTGGAGCGCCGGGGCGGCGGTGCCGCTGGCCGGCGGGCGCTTCGCCTTCGCCACCGCCCAGCTGATCGTCCGGCAGGGCGCGCGGATCGAGCGGGCCTTCGCGCCGCTGACCGAGATCATGGCCTGGGGGTGGGAGCGCGGGACCGCCGTCGCCCAGAGCCTCGACAAGCGGCTGGGCGCGCTGACCCGCGGACGGTCGCCGTTCGCCGGGCTGGACCTCGGGCGCCCGCGCATCATGGCCATCGTCAACGTGACGCCCGACAGCTTTTCCGACGGCGGCGACTTCTTCGACGCCGGGACCGCCATCGCCCATGGCGAGGCGATGCTGGAGGCCGGTGCCGATCTGCTGGACGTCGGCGGCGAATCCACCCGTCCCGGCTCCGCCCCCGTGTCGCCCGAGGAGGAGGAGGCCCGTGTCCTGCCGGTGGTCCGCCACTTTGCGGCCAAGGGCGCGGTGGTTTCGGTGGACACGCGGCACGCGCGGGTGATGCGCGCGGCGCTCGGCGCCGGGGCGGCGCTGATCAACGACGTGGCCGGCCTGCGCGATCCCGGCGCGCTGCCGCTGGTGGCGGAAAAGGCGGCACCCGTGGTCGTCATGCACATGCGGGGTGAACCCGGCACCATGCAGCAGAATCCGACCTATGAGGACGCAGCGCTCGACGTCTTCGACTGGCTGGAGGAGCGGGTGGAGGCCTGCCTCGCCACCGGGGTGCCGCTGGAGCGCATCGCCGTCGATCCCGGCATCGGCTTCGGCAAGACGGTGGAGCACAATCTGGACATCCTGCGCCACACCGCCCTGTATCACGGGCTGGGCTGCGCCCTGCTGATCGGGCTGTCGCGCAAGACCCTGATCGGCAAGCTGTCGCGGAGCGAGCCGCCGAAGGAGCGTCTGCCCGGCTCGCTGGCGGGGGGGCTGGAAACGCTGAACCAGGGCGCGCAGATCCTGCGTGTCCATGACGTGCCCCAAACGGTCCAGGCACGCGCCGTCTGGGAGGGGCTGCATCCCGCACGGGTGCCGTGACCGCATCGCCCATGTAACCCTTTGGCGTGTGCGCGGAAGGGTTCTTGACCCCGCCCCCCGTGCCAAGCGATGACATTTTCACACATCCGCACTTGCGGTACAGTGACTGGGCCATTCCCGAGGATTTTCATGACGCGACACCTGTTCGGCACCGACGGCATCCGTGGCACCGCAAACATCGATCCGATGACGGCGGAAACCGCCCTGCGCGTCGCGATGGCGTCCGCTTTGCAGTTCCGCCGGGGTGACCACCGGCACCGCGTGGTGATCGGCAAGGACACCCGTCTGTCGGGTTATCTTCTGGAGCCGGCGCTGACGGCGGGCTTCATCTCCATGGGCATGGACGTGGTGCTGCTCGGCCCGCTGCCGACGCCAGCCGTCGCGATGCTGACGCGCAGCCTGCGCGCCGACCTCGGCGTGATGATCTCCGCCTCGCACAACCCGTTCCAGGACAACGGCATCAAGCTGTTCGGGCCGGACGGCTACAAGCTGTCGGACGCGGTGGAGATCGCCATCGAGACGCGCATGGGCCAGCCCTTCGCGCCGGACCTCGCCGGCTCCGCCGATCTCGGCCGCGCCTCCCGCCTGGAGGATTCGACGGGCCGCTACATCGAGTATGTGAAGAACACCTTCCCGCGCGGCCTGCGTCTGGACGGGCTGAAGATCGTCGTGGATTGCGCCAACGGCGCCGCCTACCGCGTCGCCCCGAAGGTGCTGTACGAGCTGGGGGCCGACGTGATCCCGGTCGGGGTCAACCCGGACGGCCTGAACATCAACAAGGACTGCGGCGCCACCGCCACCCGGACCCTGCAGGAGCAGGTGGTGGCCCATGGCGCCCATCTGGGCATCGCGCTGGACGGCGACGCCGACCGCCTGATCATGGTCGACGAGGCCGGGCGCGTCGTCGACGGCGACCAAGTCATGGCGCTGATCGCCTCCTCCTGGGCGCAGGCGCAGACCCTGAAGGGCGGCGGCGTGGTCGCCACGGTCATGTCCAACCTGGGCATGGAACGACACCTCCAGGGGCTGGGCATCGCGCTGGTGCGCACCCCGGTCGGCGACCGCTATGTGGTGGAACATATGCGCGAGCACGGCTACAACGTCGGTGGGGAGCAGTCGGGGCACGTCGTGCTGTCCGACTATTCCACGACCGGCGACGGGCTGATCGCCGCACTCCAGGTCCTGGCGGTGCTGATCCAGTCCGGCGGCCGGGCGGCCAGCGAGGTCTGCCAGGTCTTCGCTCCGGTGCCGCAGAAGCTGACCAACGTCCGCTTCGCCGCCGGGTCGAAGCCGCTGGAGATCGCCTCCGTCCAAGCGGCGATCCGCGACGGCGAGGCGCGGCTGAACGGGTCGGGGCGCATCCTGATCCGCAAGTCGGGGACCGAGCCGGTGATCCGCGTCATGGCCGAAGGCGACGACGAAGGGCTGGTGCACACGGTGGTGGCCGACATTGCCGGCGCCATCACGGACGCCGCCCGGCTGGAGACCGCCTCCTAAGGCCAACCCTCCAACCAGACGACCAGACGGAAGCAATCCCGATGCAGGCCCACCCGATCAACGGCCGTGTTCTCATCGTCGCCGGGTCCGATTCCGGCGGCGGTGCCGGCATCCAGGCGGACATCAAGGCGGTCAGCGCGCTGAACGCCTTTGCCATGACCGCCATCGCGGCGCTGACCGCGCAGAACACGACGGGGGTCTATGGTGTGCTGCCCGTGGACCCGGCCTTCGTCGCCCTTCAGATGAAGGTGGTGCTGGAGGACCTCGGGGCCGACAGCATCAAGATCGGCATGCTCGCCAACGCCGCCGTCATCGAGGCGGTGGCCGGCGAGTATGAGGCGCGGGCGATCAACGTTCCGCTGGTCGTCGATCCGGTGATGGTCTCGAAAAGCGGCCATTTCCTGCTGGAGCCGGACGCCGTGCAGACCCTGCGCAAGCGCCTGCTGCCCCATGCGGAGCTGGTCACCCCCAACCTGCCGGAGGCCGAGGCGCTGACCGACATCCCGGTGCGCAACCTGGACGACATGCGCCGTGCCGCCGAGATGATCCGCACCTTCGGGCCGAAAGCCGTCCTGCTGAAGGGCGGCCATCTGGAGGACGAGCGGCTGTGCGACCTGCTGCTCACCGAGGACGGCGAGGAGGTGTTCGAGGGGCGGCGCATCCACACCCCGCACACCCACGGCACCGGCTGCACCCTGGCCTCGGCCATCGCCGCCGGCGTCGCCCAGGGATTGGGCGTGCGCGATTCGGTGGCCCGCGCCCGCGCCTATGTGGACGAGGCCATCCGCTCCGCCCCCGGCTTCGGGCACGGGCACGGCCCGCTGAACCATCTGCACACGGTCCGGCCGTTCCCGTAAGGGCGCGGCCGTTCCGTCTCTTCACACGATCGACAGCATCGCCGTCTGCGGATTTTCCAGCAGGTCGGCCAGCGTGCGCAGGCCGCGCGCCAGTTCGTCCCGGCTGTGCGGGTGGCACAGGCCCAGCCGCACGGCGTGGGGGGCGGCGGCCCGGCCCACGGCGAACACGTCGCCGCCGGTCACCTTCACGCCGCGCCGCAGCGCCTCCGCGATGAAATCGTCGCGCCGCCAGGGCTCGGGCAGGACCAGCCAGAGATGCTGCGCCGACGGGTGCCCGCAAACGGCGCTGGCGGGCAGGATGGAGCGGGCGATCTGCTGGCGTGCCATGGCTTCGCCGCGCTGGGCCTCGGCGATGCGGTCGGCGCTGCCTTCGGTGATCCAACGCGTCGCCACTTCCGGCGGCAGGGGCGGGGAGGAGTATTGCAGGGCGCGGATAACCGCCTCCACCCGCGGCACCAGGGCCGGCGGCGCGACGACGTAGCCGACCCGCAGTCCGGCCGACACGCTTTTGGACAGGCTGTTCACATAGACGGTGACGTCCGGGGCGATGGCCTGGATGGGTTTCGCGTCATGGAGCAGGAAACCGAAGACGTCGTCCTCAATCAGCACCACCCCGTAGCGGCGGGCGATCGCCGCGATCTCCACACGCCGGGCCTGCGGCATGACGGAGGCGGTGGGGTTGTGCAGGGTCGGCACCAGATACAGTGCCTTGGGTGCCAGACGGCGACAAGCGCTGTCGAAACTGTCCGGGACCACGCCATGCTCGTCGATGGCGATCCCCTCCAGATGATAACCCTCGACCGCGCTGAGGGTCTTGATGCCGTAATTGGTCAGCCGCTCCGTCAGCACGACGTCGCCGGGGCGTGCCACCGCGGCCAGCGCGACCGCCATGGCGTTCTGCGCGCCCGTGGTCAGCAGGATCGTGTCGGCGGAGGCCAGGACCCGGTGCTGCCTCGTCAGCCACTGCGCCCCGGCGGCGCGGTGGGCGGGCAGGCCGGCGTGCGGCGCGTATTCCAGGAGCGCCCCCAGGTTCGGCGAGGCGCCGATGGCGGCCAGAGTGGCGCCCATCATCGGCACCGACATCGGGTGATCGGGCGTCACGACGGTCATGTTGACGACCGACGGTTCGGGCCGGGGTGTCCAAGTGAAGGGGTCGGAGGGGGGCATGTGCCGCTGCCCCTGAACGAAGGTGCCGCGCCCCACCTCGCCACCGATCAGCCCGCGCTTCTCCGCTTCCGTGTAGGCGCGGGTGATCGTTCCGACGGTGACGCCGAGGCGGTAGGCGAGGTCGCGGTGGGTGGGAAGCCGCGTGCCGGGAGCGAGCCGTCCGTTGGCGATGTCGTCGGACAGGGCGTCGGCGATGGCGCGATAACGGGGACCTTGACGGCCCTCCAGATCAGGAACCCACTGTGTCATGGGGACAATGATGACATTGTACCGATCCATCGGCAAGTGTCACCGCATTGTCGCAATTGTGCGGTTCCGGGCGTGTGGTGTGCTTGGGAACCCGGATGGCCGGGCGGGCGTTGCAGTCAGGACCGCCCGGCGCCGCTTCGGCATCCCTTTCGCGCCGGGCACAGCCGGGAGAATTCAGGCATGAGCGCCGAAAACGCCATCCGACACACTTACGACCGCTTCTTTGGAGGCGCGCAAAATCTCGGCCCGCTGGAACGCGCCGTGTCCACCGGCCTCGGCCTCGTCATGGCGGCGGGCGGCGTTCGCCGCGGCGCCGACGTGCGGGGCGCCATCATGGGGCTGGCCGGCGCCGCCCTGGTGGCCCGCGGCATGAGTGGCCATTGCCCGTTGAAAGCCATGGTGGCGGACGAGGATCACGACCGCCTGTCCAGTCCGCGAGCGGAGCGTTACAGCCCCGGCGAAGGGCCGCTGGAGCGGACGCCGGCCCGCACCGGGTCCTATTCCTGACGCAACGGGACGGTCACGAGGACGAGGAGGCGGCGCGGCGCCGCCGCTTCCACTCCTTCCAGCGCCGCTCGCCGCGCACCAGCGCGCGGTTGATGGGCGGACGAAGGAAGGGGACGTCGTAAGCGAGCAAAACGAGGCCGAGGGGCAGCATCCAGATGCCCAGCACGGGCAGGAAGCTGAACAGGCCACCGAGAATCAGCAGCAGGCCGGCGGGGACGCGCACCCAGGTCGCCCGCGGCTCGCGGAGCCATGCCAGCGTCCGCGCCATGGAGTCAGGAAGCTTCTCCTGAATGCGATCCACCCGCCGTTCAAGGCGCCTGTGGTGCTGGTCGCTCAACGCGGCACTCTCCATCTTGTTGGTCCGGCTCTGGTGGTTGTTGAAGGGTGAAGCGGCGTCCCGGCTTTCCGGATCGGCCGCTCCCAAGGCGCCATATAAGAACAGGCGCGCGTGTTCCAAGCTCCCGTTCGCGTGGAGTCCATGAGTGGGCGGGTATCTTGAAAGCCGCCGGCCACGCGGCCAACTATTAGGGCAATCAGGGTCCGGGCCCCTCTGGCAGCCGAGTCGCCGGTCACGAGGTTGGGGGCTGCGATGTCGGATCTCTTCATCTGCTCTTGCGCCGACGGGCGTGACCGCATCTGGAGGGTTCTTCGATGGACAGCGCAGCCACACCTTCCCGCCGCGTTAGCGCGGCCGACCCGCCGCCATGCGCCCGCCGCCGGTCAGAGGCTTGCCGGTCAAAGGCTTGAACGAGGGAGTTTTCGCAATGTTCGACCAGTATCCCAACCAGAGTCGTTGGGGCGCCGGTGCCGCGGGCGTGGACCGTGCGGCGTTCGACGAGGGCCTGCGCAAGCACATGCTGCGGGTCTACAACTTCATGATGCTCGGTCTGGGCGTGACCGGTCTGGTGGCGCTGTTCGTGGCGAGCACGCCGGCGCTGTACGTGCCGATC